>CALXJA010000089.1 GCA_944388465.1 uncultured Emergencia sp. | reverse complement strand
GATTATCACCGACAGAGAAAAGGTTCTTCGCGCTCTGGTCGATCTGTGCTGCCGTATGGCGGCGGAGGATCGGGTCAGCTGTATCTGTCTGGGCTGTACGGCTATGTTTTCTGTTTATGGCGATCTTTTGAAAGAGATCAGAAAGCAGGGTGCTGCGCTTACGGTAATCGAACCTACGGCGAACGGGATGCTGACCCTGCAGAGTCTGGTTCGCATGGGCGCAGGTACACATATTCCGGGAACGGTGGATTTCAGCGGTCTGTACTGGATCCAGCAGTAAAGGACGAGTTAACGCGCATCGGAGAGCGGAAAGGAGCGACGCATGCGTACATATAAGAAAAAAGATATTCTGCATGTCCTGAAGGGAGCGGCTTTCCTGGGTGGAGGCGGTGCTTCTCTGACAGAGACCGGGGCAGTACTGGAGGAATATGAGAAGAGAGGGTATGCGGCTGAGGCTGATGTCTGCTCTTTTGCCGAGATGAAGACAGACTCTCGCGGGATCGCCGTCGATATCCGGGGAGATCTGCAGAATCCGGATCGAAATCGGCGGACTGACCGGGGGGCATTCCGGCGTGGAGATCGATAAAGGAAGAGCGAATGCCAATATCCTGATGGGCAGAATGCTGCACCAGCTGCAGAAAACAGTCCCTCTGCACATCTGCTCGTACTATGGCGGAAACCGGGTAAACGCCATCGCTTCAGCTGCACAGGCGGAAATCGTCGTCGGGGCGGAAGACCTTCCTCTGCTTGAGCAAAAGGCCGGCGAACTGACAGCGGTTTTCCGGGAGGAATATCATGCTGCAGATCCAAAGCTTTTCGTTCGTCTCGAAAAGACGGAAGATGGCACCTTCTCCGCTCTGGACACGGAAACTACGGAAAGGATCATCTCCCTGCTGACAGCTCTGCCGGATGGTATGCAGGAAATGAGCCAGGAAATGCCGGGATTAGTGCAGACATCGTGCAATCTGGGCGCAGCGGAACTGCGGGAAGAGGGATTCTTCTTTACCAGCAGCGTCCGCAGCGCTGTAAATTCGAAAAAAGACATGCTGGTGGAAAAGATCCTGCAGATCATCAGACTTACCGGAGGAGAAGGCAGCAGAAGCGGAGATTATCCGGGCTGGGCATATAATCCGGATTCCCTGCTGAAGAATACGGTTTTGGAAGCGTATCAGAAGGTATGCGGCATCGAGGCTTCCGTGGAAGCGGTCCATGCCGGTATGGAATGTGGTATTTTTGCCGCCAGCATACCGGATCTCGACTGTGTATCCATCGGACCGACCATGGGGGAGGTACATACGCCGGGCGAATATCTGAGCATTGCTTCTGTAGACCGGACTTATCAGGTACTCCGGTACGTTCTGGAAAATGCGCGGTATCTGCAGTGATATTGAAGAGAACATGACAGAAACAAACACAAAAGTCATATGTACTCTTGACAGAACGTTCACATAAGACGGTTATACTGAATCTGTCAAAAGGAGATAGGGTTACACAAGATAATTTCTTTTTGAACGTTCTTTCTTAATTAAATATCGCAGCCAAAAGACCTCGCGAAAGCGAGGTCTTTTGGTGTCTGTTTGTGCAGTCTGAGCAGAGATGGTCATGTTGACTGATTTTGCTGTTTTTGCGAATTTAGTCAACATCGCTTTTTTACCCGGCTTTTATGCGACCTCACCAACGCTTTCCGTCCTGCAGCCTGTATTTTGTTTCAAACAAGATAAAACCGCTATACCTGTTGGATTCCCAACAGGTATAGCGGTTTTTCATGCTGTCTTCGTAAAGGTAGACTTTATTTGTATGCCTGATACATTTTTTCGAATGCCGGAAGACTTCTTTTGATCATGTCGTTAGATACACAGTAGGAGAGTCTCAGGAATCCCGGACAGTCAAAGCCTTCGCCAGGAACGACCAGAAGATTGAAGTCATTCTTTGCTTTTTCGCAGAATGCCTTGCTGTCGCCGTTTGGTGCTTCAACGAATAGATAGAATGCACCGTCCGGCTTTGCGCAGCGATAACCCATCTGTGTCAGTGAATCGTACAGCAACGTGCGGTTTTCATCGTAAGCCTTGAGATCAGGCATCTCGTCTACACAGCGTTCGATGACCAACTGCATCAGTGTTGGCGCACATACGTGTCCATTGGCGCGGGCTGCACCGGCAACGCCTTTGTAAACTTCCTCTGCGTTTTCGCAGGAGTCCGGAACACAGACGTATCCGATACGTTCGCCTGGCAGAGAAAGACTCTTGGACCAGGAGTAGGAGACGATGGTGTTCTTGTAGATCGTCGGGATAAACGGAACTTTGACGTCGCCGTAAACCAGTTCACGATAAGGCTCGTCAGCAATGATATAGATTGGATGACCGTATTCTTCGCCTTTTTTCGTCAGGATAGCGGCAAGCGCTTTCAGCGTTTCTTCTGTATAGACTACACCGGACGGATTGTTAGGCGAGTTGATGATGATGGCCTGTGTATGCTCGGTGATCAGGGCTTCGACCTTGGCAAGATCGATCTGGAAATGCTCGCGATCCGCCGGAACAACAACCAGATGACCTCCGTTTTCTTCTACGAAAGGACGATACTCAGGGAAAAACGGAGCAACTGCCATGATTTCGGACTTTTCATCGGCAAGAAGCGCTTTAATTGTTGAGATCAGCGCTGGAGCGGCACCGCAGGTGATGAACAGATTGGACGCTTTGATATCGGTCCCGAAGCGTTTGTTCAGATTTGCTGCGATGGCTTCACGGGTTCCGTCAAAACCGCCGGCCATGGAATAGCCGTGCACAGCGATGGAATCCATATCGTTTAAAATATCATGGATCGATTGATTTACCTTTGCCGGAGCAGGAATGCTCGGATTGCCAAGAGTATAGTCAAAAACGTTCTCCGGACCGACGATCTTGGCCTGCTGCAGTCCATAGGCGAACAGTTCCCGGATGACAGAAGGCTGGTTGCCCAGTTCATACATTGCTTTGTTGTACATAAACAATTCCTCCTTGATTTTAGATAGAATACGGCCGGCCGCCCCGGTGCTCTGTCCGGCGGCTTTGCGGCGGAACGCGGCGGAACACGGCAGAGAAAGGCTCTCCTGCTCGGACGGTCTGCCGGAAATCTGCAGAAAGCAGATGGAAAACCCTATTGATATAATTTATTTTACCTCATCTTCTTGACTTGTGAACAGCACTTTATTATTATATATCTATAATTTTTTTTAATATATGAGGGTGGATATAATGGATGCTAATAAGATAAAGATCTTCATTCAGGCAGTAGAGAGCGGAAGTCTGCTGGCAGCGGCGGAGAAACTGGGATATACCCAGGCCGGTCTGACACACATGGTCAAGGCACTGGAGAACGAACTGGGGCTGGTTCTGCTGCAAAGAGGGAAATTTGGCGTGCGTCTGACCCGGGAAGGCAGCCGGCTGATGCCGCTGTTTCGCGAACTGGTCTCTGTCCAGGAGAAGATCCGCAGTGAAGCGCAGCTGATTCAGGAACAGAAAGCTTCAGTCATTCGCCTGGCCTGTGTGGCCAGCGTGATCCGCACCTTTTTACCAGATATTCTGGTGGCTTTTCAGCGGGAAAATCCGGCAGTTTCCTTTGAGATCAAAGAAGGGGATGACCGTATCTATCAATGGTTCGATCAGGGAGATGTAGATCTGGCCATCACCAGCAATATGCTCCGAAGGGATGTCTTTCGTCCGCTGTTTGCAGATGAGTTTCTGGCCGTGCTGCCAGAGGACTATCCCATTACCGACGGAGAGCGGTATCCGCTCAGCCGCATTGAACAGGATCCGTACATTGCTTCTACCTGTGCTAACGATTATGACGTGGAGAGTCTTCTTAATCGCTATCATATCCATCCGAAGCAACAGAGCACTTATGTGGATGACAACAGTCTGTTGTCCATGGTCTCCAGAGGTTTCGGCATCTGCCTGCTGCCGCGGCTGGTTTTGGAAAACTGCCACGAAAAGGTGCGGCTGGCACAGCTGGATAAACCCTGCAGCCGCAATATCGGCATACTTTATGACGAAGAAGGAAACAGTTCTCCGGCCGTAAAATCATTCGTTTATTTTTTAAAAAACTGGGATTTTTCCGCCTATCAGCGATAAATATGATATAATACGATTGCTCTTTTTACATGAAAGCCATGTGAGAACGAAGGGAACCGGCAGAGATCGTTTTGAATGCGGAGACAGAGAAATCTATCGGTTTCCCTGCTAGTATGAAAGAAAAAATTAAGGAGGCATATAGATGAAGGTATTGATGATCAACGGCAGTCCGAGAGCAAAGGGATGCACCTATACCGCACTCAGCGAAATCGCCGTACAGCTGGAGAAAGAAGGAATAGAAAGCGAGATACTGCATTTGGGCACAGCTCCGGTCAGGGACTGCATCGCCTGCGGAAAATGCAGAGAACAGAACCATCGTTGTATCTTTGATGACGACGTTGTTAATCGGATCCTGGAAAAAGCAGAAGACGCTGATGGATTTGTGTTTGGCACGCCGGTGTACTATGCTCATCCCAATGGCAGGATACTGTCCGTATTAGATCGGGTCTTCTATGCGGGTTCGCCGGTTCTGGCTCACAAGCCGGCAGCAGCCATCGCTTCTGCACGCAGGGCAGGAACGACAGCTTCTGTCGATGTACTGAACAAATATTTTACCATCGATCAGATGCCGGTCGTTTCCTCCA
>CALXJA010000088.1 GCA_944388465.1 uncultured Emergencia sp. | reverse complement strand
CCTTTTCGCCTTCGATAATCCAGACGCCAAAGACTTCCGCCATATCCATCAGGTCATCCCGATAACCGTTCTCTCTCTCCAGCGCTTCTGCCTGCTGCGGATCTCGGATTCTTCCCGGAACGATGCGGTCCACCAGAGTCGAACAGAACACGTTCTCCTTGTCCAGCCATTCCATAAACTCGTCCTCCAGTCCCCATTCACGGCTGTGCCGCTTTACGATGGAGCGAAGCTCCCGGCCGTTATTGTCGATCAGCTCACAGCTGAGAATGATCAATCCCTTCTTCCCGGCACGAAAGCGCTCGTAGAGAATCCGCGTCAGCTTTGCCGGGAAGCTGGCCGGCGGATCCTGTGCAAATTCACTGTTCGGATCGTAACAGATCCCGGCCTCGGTCGTATTGGAAACGATGATCTCCAGATCGCTGCTGCATGCCGCCTGCAGCACCTGATCAAAATCTTCATATGGGTTGATACAGCGGCTGACCGCAGAAATCAGCCGCCGCTTATCCACCTGTTTTCCGTTTTCCCTGCCTCTGAGATACAACGTATAGAGTCCATCCTGACGGTTGATCTGCTGTGCAAGACCCTCCCGGATCGGCTGTACCAGGAGAACCTTGCCGTTCCAGTCCGTCCGCTCGTTGGCCAGATCAAAGAAAGCGTCAGCAAAAGCACGCAGAAAATTGCCTTCGCCGAACTGCATGACTTTTTCTGGTGCATCCTTCAGAAGAAAGCCGCTGTAGCCTGCCTCCTCCAGGGTTTTGTAGCAAAGCTGTTTCATTACCTTATTTCCTCCTCTCTCTTTTCCGTCTACGCAGTATCCACCTATAGACAAACGCTTTCCTCTCATCTTCTCCATCTATCGCCGCCCTTGTCTGCGCGCCAGATTGTGTATCAGTAATATATTATTTATATATTACTATATCTGGGCATATCCGTCAATAAAAACGCCGGGGCTGCCGCGCTGCTGAAAAAAGAAACATGCAGAAGATGACCATCGTCATACCTCTGCATGTTTTTCGTCCAGTCGGATTATCCGATCTGCGATCTCCTCGATCATCGGAATATCATGGGTAATCAGCAGCACCGCCATCTGCCGCTCCCGCTGAAGTCTCTCCAGTAACCGGATGATCTGCAGCTGGGAAGAAATGTCCAGAGAGGATACCGGTTCATCGGCGACCAAAAGATCAGGATCGGTGATCAGCGCCCGGGCGATCGCCGCTCTCTGCCGCTGTCCGCCCGAAACATCATAAGGATGTCTGTCGATCAGCGCCGCCGGCAGCTCTGTTTCCGCCATGCGCTCCAGCACCCTTTCGCGCAGCTTCTGCTTATCCTTCATCCCTTTTATTACCAGCGGTTCGGCAATGATATCGCCAATGGTCATCCGCGGATTGAAGGCCGAGGCAGAATCCTGAAACACCATTTGCCTGCGGCAGCCCTCAGCAAAAACAATTTTACCTTTCTCCGGTCTGTACAGCCCCATAATACACCGGGCCAGTGTGGATTTTCCGCACCCGGAAGCGCCGGCCAGACCGACAAGCTCCCCTCTGTGCACCGTCAGATCGATATCCCGCAGTACGGTCTGCTGCCTGTGCCTGCTCAAAGGGAAGGATTTGTACAGCCCTTCTACAGAAACCAGGATCTGTTCCTTCTCTTTCACAGACTGCCGCACAGGGAAAGATGACTTTTCCTGACCTCTTCCGGCCTTCTCTGCGGTGCATCGTTCTTTACAGGCAGCCAGCTCTACAAGTTTCTTTGTATACGGATGCTGCGGCGAAGAAAAAAGTTCTTCCGTTCGGCCGCTTTCAACGATCAGCCCGTCTTTCATGACCGCTGTGCGTTCTGCCGCCTTACGTGCAAGACGCAGATCATGGGTCACAAAGAGCAGACCTCTGTCCTGACCTCTGCACAGACGAAGCAAAAGCGCCATGATCTTATCCTGTACATCGGCATCCAGCGCCGTCGTCGGCTCATCGGCGATAATCAGCCTGGGATCTGCCGCGAGGGCAATGGCAATAGCTGCCCGCTGCCGCATCCCGCCGGAAAAATGATGAGGATACTGGTAAAAGCGCTCCTGCGGATGATCGATCTCTACCTGCTCCATCAGCTGCAGCGCCTTTTCCTGTGCGGCTTTTCTGCTCTGCTTCTGATGCAGAAGTATCGGCTCCATGATCTGTCTGCCAATGGAAAGGGCAGGATCTAAGGATGTCATAGGATCCTGGAAGATCATCGCCGCATCTCTTCCCCGTACCTGCTCCAGTTCCTTTTCCGTCATGTTCGTCACCGGTTTTCCGCACAGCAGAATACGGCCTGATTCCCATTCTGCATGCCGGCTGTGCAGCATCAGGATACTCCGGCAGAGTGCAGTCTTGCCGCATCCGGATTCTCCCACCAGCGCCAGGCTCTCTCCGGGAAGCAGCGAAAGGCTGACGCCCCGCACAGCGTCGATCTTTTCCCCTCTTCCAGAAAAAGAAAGTCTTACATTTTCGATCTGCAGCAGGGGATCTCTCTTCATGACTCGATCTCCCATTCTGCAATATTCCAGAATACGCCTACGCCATGATGACCGAGAACGCGATCTTCTATAATTCCTTTGATCGTATTCTTTGCCGCATAATCTGCATCGACATAGGCGATAAAGGTATACGGCATCGCTTCCGTCAACTCGTCCTGAAATTCCCTGTACAGACGCCGGCGTTCTTCTCTGTCATCCGTATGTCTGGCTGCCGCCAGCAGTTCGTCGATTCTTTCGTTGGCATAGCCGGTATAATTATCTCCTGCGCCGGAAGTAAACACCTTATAGGTGTGATCGTCGGGATCAAAAGGACTTCCCCAGCCGATGATGCAGCAGTCCTGATTTTCCCAGTCCAGTGACGGCTGCGCCTGTGCGGTGACGTCCGCACCGATCTGCCGCAGCTGATTGGCACAGACCTTTGCCATATCCACACGCACCTGATCGTCAGACATGGCGGAAATGACAAAAGACAAACGATCGCCATCCTTTTCCCAGACACCATCCCCGCCTTTCTTCCAGCCGGCAGCCTTCAGCAGCTCCTGGGTCTTATCCGGATCATAGGTGAATTTCTCCATCTCTGTATTCACGTATTCGCTCTTTTGCAGAGGGGAATACGCAGCTTCTCCTTCTCCCAGTAAAACCGTCTTCACTATGGCTTCCCGATCTATGGCATAGCTGAGAATATTCGCCAGCTCCGGATGCCGGGAAAACAGCGGACTGTTGAAATTATAAGCGATCGCTCTGTAGTCAGCCGTTTCCATATGATAGAGAGACAGCTCCTTCTTCTCTTCCAGACCTTCCGCAGTCTTGGCTGTCACCTGCGCCATATCGATTTCTCCTGTCATAAGCTGCAGCGCCCTGGCGTCGGAATCCGGAACGATTTTAAAAACCACAGTTTCTATGTTCGGTGTGCCGCCGTAATAGTCCTCAAATCTCTCCATGGTTATGCTCTGACCCCGATCCCACGCAGTCAGACGATAGGGTCCTGCACCGACCGGTTCTCTGTTGAACGCACAGGTCGCAAGATCTTCGCCTTCCAGCAGATGCGCCGGCAGGATCCCGACAGACATATAGTCCGGAAACGCTGCGTTTTCCTGACTCAGCCGGATTTCCACGGTGACCTGATCCGGACAGCGGATCTCTTCAATATCCGTGTAATTGGAGATGATCTCCGACTGATTGTCCTCATCTAAGATCGCCTCCAGTGTAAATCTGACATCGGCAGAGGTCAGCGGCTCGCCGTCATGAAAGGTCAGTCCATCCCGCAGGTGAAAAGTATAGGTCAGTGTGTACTCATCGAAACTCCAACTTTCTGCCAGAGCCGGAACAACATTATTGTTTTCGTCATGGGCAGTCAGACCGGCAAAGAGCAGCGCATTGATCTCGCCGTGTTCATACAGCGCCGGATTGATGGCCGTATAGTCCTGACTGCCGTAAATCAGCGTCGCGCCTTCTTCCCCGCCGGAAGATCTGTCCTGCGCAGACTCCCCGCTGCATCCCGACAGTACGGCTGCCGGCAAAAGCAGCAGACACAACAGCAGAGTCAATATAGATTTTCTCGTTTTCATTACTTCCTCCGATACTCTATTTATACGCAGACCGCCTGTCTATAAATTGCTGTAGAGGCGGTTCCCGCTTTTTCTCACATATTCGCCAATCTCCGTAACACAGATCAGGGTGATCACCAGTACCGCACCCGGCGCCACGATCAGCCACCAGCTGCCGGTCAGCATGACCTCCTGCGACAGAGAAAGCAGGCTTCCCCAGGAGACCTCTGTCAGGGGCAGACCCAGTCCGAGAAAGCTCAGCGTCGACTCCGCCACCATCGCCTGGCCGATACTGCTGACAACCATAAACATCAGCGGCGGAATAAAGGAAGGCAGCAGATGTCTGCGCAGAATATACCAGAATCCCGCTTCCATAGTTCGCGCCGCCAGGATATAATCGCTTTCTCCGATCTGCCGCACCTCACTTCTGACCAGCTTGGACATGTTCATCCACCCCGTCAGACCGATGACTACGGAAAGGGATATATAATCGGCTTCTCCCCAAAGCGCCTGCAGAAAAATGATCAGCAGCACAGAAGGAATGCTCATCAGCAGCTCCGTGAACCGCATCAGCAGATCGTCAAGTCTTTCTCCGAAAAGACCGCTGACCGTTCCCACAAGCACCGCTAAGGCCGCAGCGATCAGCGCTCCCAGAAAACCGATGCTCAGAGAAGCTCTGCCGCCGTAGAGCAGCATGGAAAACAGATCCCTGCCCAGCTGATCTGTTCCCAGCAGATGTCCTGCCCCCGGCGCGGAGGCGGCAGCCGCAGGCTCCATCTGTTCCGGCGTATAGGGCGCAAGAATATCTGCTGCGGCGCAGGAAGCGGCGATTAGCCCCAAAACTGCAATCGAAAGCCATGGCGGCCGTCTTTCTGTCTGCACTCAGACCGCCTCCCTTCGCTGTCTGGCATATCCGGTCCGCGGATCCACATACTCGCTTAGAAGCTGCGCGCCCAGATTAAAAAGCAGGATCACCGCTCCCGTCAGCATGGTCAGCGCCATGAGCATATTGTAATCCTGATACATGGCGCTCTCAAAGCTGAGCGTGCCCAGACCCGGATAAGCAAATACCATTTCCACAATATATGTCCCTCCCAGAATATGAGGCAGGGAAAAAGCCATGATGACGAAAAGCGACGGCAAAACATTCCGCAGGCAGTGACGGCGCAGGATCCTGCCGCGGGACATTCCCTCCGCCTTGCACAGCAGCACATAATCGCGGCGGGTTTCTTCCGCCAGCATATTTCGCACCAGATAGGCGTAATACCACAGGTGTTCCAGCATCAAAGCCAGAACCGGCAGCACCAGATGCAGCAGGCGATCCGGCAGGCTGCCGCTGTTTCCATAGGAATAAGCGCCTCCCGCCGGCAGCCACCCCAGCTTTACCGAAAAGAGCATAATCAGCAGCAGCGACAAAAAGAAAACCGGAATATTGCTGCTGACCGTACCCACTCTGCAGATGATCCTGTCTGCTGTGCTGTTTTCCCGCAGCGCACAGAACGATCCCAGCAGAACCGCAAAAATAAAGGTCAGCACATATGCCGTCAGCCCTAAGATCAGGGTGTTTTGCCACATATCCCCGATGACCTCGCCGACCGGCTGCTTGTACTTGAAGGACAGTCCCAGATCGCCGTGAAGAAGACCGCTGAACCAGTGCACATATTGCGCCGGCAGCGAAGCATCGAGCCCCAGTTTTTCCCGGGCTGCTTCTTTTTGCGCCTGGCTCATATGCTCAATTCCGTCTCCGTAGTAGGCGCGCAGCGGTTCGCCCGGACAAAGTCTGGCGATGACAAACACCAGGAAGGAGAGGATGAGCAGCACCACGATCATCTGCAGCAGTTTTCCCAGAAAAAAGCGCAGGCTGTCTCTTATCCCGCTATTCATCGATTTCCTTTTCCACCTCACGCAGCGACAGACCGTTGGCTCTGGCGATCTCGGCCATTTCGTCAAACTCGCCCTTTACTTTTCTCACACCATACCCCTGGCTGATCTTCACCGTAACCTCTCCCCACGGTGTCTGCCGCTTCTCTGCATGACGTTCCAAAACGGCTCTGTGCACCCTTACGGCTCGGAGCCCGATGGTCGAGGTATGTTTCAGCATCAGCGCCGTCATCCGATCACGGTCTTCTGGCCGGCACAGACAGGTCAGTTTCACCGCCGGCCTGGATTTCTTCATGACGATAGGCTGCGCATAAACGTCCAGCGCCCCCTTCTCCAGCAGAAGTTCAATGGCAAAGCCGATTTCCTCTGCGGTCATATCGTCCAGATTGGCAGAGATCTCTTCCGCTTCGCCGGTTTCCGGCTGCTCTTCGCCCAGCATGACGCGGATACAGTTGGCGCGGTCAAACGCCTTTGTTCCCATGCCGTATCCCAGCGCCTCCGTGATCATCTGCGGCATCGGTCCGAAATCCCGGACAAAATATTTAAGAAGCGCCGCCCCTGTAGGCGTACAGAGTTCCCCCTGTATTTCTCCGCCGTAAGCCGGTATCCCCCGCAAGAGCAATGCCGTCGCCGGCGCCGGCACAGGCAGTATGCCGTGTGCGCACTTCACCGTACCGCTTCCCACGTGAACAGGAGAGGCAATGATCCGGTCAGCCTTCAGCAGATGCAGAAGCAGACAGCAGCCCGTCACGTCGGCAACAGCATCCAGCGTTCCCACCTCGTGAAAATGAATATGGTTCATATCCGTATCGTGAACGCGGCACTCCGCCTCTGCGATCAGCTGAAATACGGCTGAAGCATCGTCTTTTACCTTTTCCGGCAGATCCAGGCGGCGAATGGATTCCGTGATCTGCTGCAGGCCGTGATGATGGTGAAGATGTCCATGCCCATGCTCACTCTCGTGTCCATGATGATGCCCGCCTTCCTCTTCTCCATGAACCGTTACCCGCATATGCGTGCCGGTAATCCCGCAGCTGCTCTTTTTCTCTGCCGCAAGCTTTACTCCGGGCAGTCCCAGGCTGTTCATTTTATGCAGAAAAGCCTCTTTTTCCGGCAGCAGTTCAAAAAGAGCCGCCATCAGCATGTCCCCGGCAGCGCCCATGCTGCAGTCGATATATAAAGTTCTCATGCTATTCCTTCTCTCCTTCCATGTTGTTGATCAGACTGGCCAGATAGCCTGCGCCAAAGCCGTTGTCAATATTGACCACACTGACGCCGCTGGCGCAGGAATTGAGCATGGATAAAAGCGCAGTGACTCCGCCCAGAGCCGTTCCGTAACCCACACTGGTAGGCACAGCGATAACCGGACAATCGGCCAGTCCGCCGATGACCGAAGCCAGTGCGCCTTCCATACCGGCGATGGCAATGATCACTCTTGCCCGCATGATCGTTTCCGTATGCGCCAGAAGACGGTGTATTCCGGCGACGCCGACATCATAGATACGCTCGACATGATTTCCCATGATCTGCGCGGTCAATGCCGCTTCCTCGGCAACCGGAATATCGCTGGTTCCTCCGGTAGCAACCAGAATATATCCCTTTGTCCGCGGGGGGATCATACTGCCCACAAGGCCGATCCTTCCCTCTCGATAATAGGTAAAAGGAATATCTTTGGTGAATGCTTCCGCAGCACTCTCTTTCATCCTGGTGATCAACACGGTTTTTTGCCCGCTTTCCCACAGGCGGTGCGCAATGATATCGATCTGCTCCGGCGTTTTCCCGGCGCCGTATATGACCTCTGACGCGCCCTGCCGCACGCCCCGGTGCATGTCCAGGGTGGCAATATCCAATTCCTCAAAAGGCGCCAGCTTCAGCTTCAGCAGGGCATCCTCTGTGCTGAGACTGCCGGCGGCCACCTGGTTCAATATGGCTTTTACTTCTTGCTGATCCATTATCTTTCCTCCAGATCCAGTAATACAGTTTCAAAGTACGGCGCAAGCCTGTTTCTGATCTGCTGCCGCTGTTCTGCCGCCCATGCAAACTGTGCAGCCTTGACCTGCAGCCGTGCCGCATCGTGGAAAACTCTGACGCGAAAATCAGAAAGACCCATAGCGGCAAGTTCGGCTTCGGCCGCTTCTACTTTTTGCAGCAGCTCTGCCGTAATAGCTCTGCCGGCAGGGATTCTGGTAGCCAGACAGGCATAAGCCGGCTTGTTCCAGGTGAACAGACCTGCCTCTTTAGAACGCCGGCGGATCTGCTCCTTTGTCAGGCCGCACAGGCGCAGGGGCGAAAGCACTTCCAGCTCCTGCAGCGCCTGCATACCGGGACGCTCTTCTTCGGGATCTGACGCGTTGGTTCCATCCATTAGCACCGAATAACCATCGGCAGACGCGGCCGCAGCCAATTTGCTGAAAATCGCTTTTTTACAGTAATAACAACGATTCGGCGGATTCGCCGCCACCTTTTCATCCTGCAGTACATCCAGTTTGATCACCTGCAGTTCTGCCTGCAGCTTTTCGGCAGCTTTCCGGGCATCCTCCAGTTCAAATTGCGGTTGAAAAGGACTTCTGACAAAGTAGGCCTTCACCTCTGCGCCGCAGCTTTTCGCTGCGTACAACAGATACGAAGAGTCTACGCCTCCGGAAAAACCCAGCGCGGCTTTCGGGTGGCGCTGAAAAAATTCGTTCAGATTCATTTCCGCCTCCTTTCTTTTCGGCTTTTTCTTTTTCGGCTTCTTTCTCTGAAAAGGGTTCTTTGCCGCTTTCCTGCCCGGCGTCAGGGTTCGGGGGGCCGAAGACAACAAAAGCCACGAAAACAGATCTCCTTCTGGATATGTCTGCCTTCGTGGCATAAATTCATTTCTTGCGATATGGCTATATAATTATATAATTGGGGAATACTCCTGCTTTTTTCGGTCTCTGTCCTTTGCTTTCTTCGTGAAAGCCGCCTCCAACAGATAGAGGCACTGTTTCTTCATGAAACAACCTGATCTCTGCTTATCATAAAGCAAAATGGAAAAAAAAGCAAGACTTTTCCGCGCCGTTTACGGATTGCCGGATGGACGGATCGATTCCGTTCCGCCTGGTTCTGACAGCAGGATCTGTCCGTCGCGAAATTCGAGAATCTGATCGAACATCTGCCGGTTTTCCGACTGATCGTGGCAGACCATGATGCAGAGACGGTGTTCCGACTCCTTCTTCAGCGTCTCCATGATCCGCTCCCTCGAAATCTTATCCAGGGATGCCGTAGGCTCATCCAGGATCAGTACCGGCGCATCCTTGTAAATAGCCCGGGCAATGGCAATTCTCTGCGCCTGTCCAAAGGAAAGATTTGTGCCTTTTTCTTTT
This sequence comes from uncultured Emergencia sp., assembly GCA_944388465.1. Taxonomy (GTDB): domain Bacteria; phylum Bacillota; class Clostridia; order Peptostreptococcales; family Anaerovoracaceae; genus Senimuribacter. Next base: position 4,292 of record CALXJA010000088.1, on the reverse strand, counting down.
ATCATGGTCTGGTACCCTTCCGGCATTCCCCGGACAAACTCATCCACTCCCGCTTTTTCTGCGGCTCTGACTACGTCTGTCATGGAAAAGGCCGTCTCTCCGTAGGCGATATTTTCGGCGATCGTACCGGTAATCAGCAGGTGATCCTGCGGAACATAGGAAATATGTCTTCTCATGGCAATTCCGCTGACTCGGTTTGTTCCGTCTGTCAGAACTACGCTGCCTGAAGACGGTTCATACAGCGCCAGCAACAGCTGCATGAGGGTACTCTTTCCGCAGCCGCTGGGGCCGATGACGCCGATCAGCCGCTTTCCTTTCAGATTCAGATCTACACCGCGCAGAATCGCATTTTCCCCAAAAGAAAAGGATACCTGATGCAGCTGCAGCTCCGTTTTTTCCGCCTGCAGCGATGCGTCCTCACCTTTCTCTTCGCAGGGCAGTTCCTCCAGCTCCCTGAGACGGGCGCGGGCAGCCTTTCCGTTCTGCAGCTCGCCGATCAGCGGCATCAGCTCGGTAAAAGGCCAGACGATGAAGTTGAGCACCTGAATAAAACCGATGATGGTTCCTACCGTGATCTCTCCTCGTATGGCCAGATACACACCCAGGACGGTTGCCGCGATAAAAGAGAAAAAACCTGCGGCATCGGTTCCGCCGTTTAAAACCGCGTTCATTATCGAAGTTTTCAGGAGCATATGCGCCAGCTCATCGAACTTCCCCAGAAAACGCCGCCTCGACTGCTCATAAGAGGAAAAACTCTTAATTACCGGAATATAGGCAATTTCCTCCTGGCTGAAACTGCGGATCTCACTCTCTTTCTTTCGGGTCAGTTCCGCATACTTACGAATATGCGGTACGACCAGCTTTCCCCAGAGTGCGGCCATCGGTGCGAGAACCATACTCAGCAGCGCCATCTGCCAGCTCAGATAAAAGGAATACGCCAGCGCACAAAGACAGCTGACTGCGCCGGTAAACAAGGCGGAGCCGATATCCGGCAATACCCGGGCACACAGATCTGTATCATCGGAAAGGCGTGTCAGCAGGTCACCGCTGTGAAAATCGGACAGCCGTGCCTGAGGCACATGCTCAATATGCGTCAGCAGTTCTTCTTTCGCCTTGCGGGCGATCCGATTCTGTGTCCTGGTGATCGCAACCAGATAAAAAGAATTGCACAATGCCAACAACGTCATCACCATAAGGGAAATCAACGCTCCGTTCAGAAGCGTCACCTGACTGTCTCCTGCGGCGATATCCGCCAGCAGCTTCAGGCATGCCGCATCTACGACACTGAGTACGGAAATCAGCACGGAAAACGTCAGTATACCGGCCATGCCCCGCCAGACGCCTTTTGCGCCAAAAGAAAAATCGCGGAGCCGATTTTTTTGTTTCCCGGTTTTCATCGTTTCACCTCCCGCTTTATCGTTAATTAGAGCATAGCACAAAACTTAAAATTTGCAATACTTATTTTAATATTTTCTCTGTTTTTATTAATTATATTAATTTTTAAATTTATTTTTTTAATTCTTAAGAGAAAAAACGAGAGTCTTTCGCGTTTCTTTTGTATCGGTCTTCCTTTTCTGTCAGGCTGCATTCGGAGAAAGGCCTTCCCCTGTATCCTTAAAAACCCCGGCAAAAACGAAAACATCAAGAACCGAAAGTCCATAGGTCTCTTTCAGTCCTTGATGTTCATCATGTATTCTGAATGTAGGAGTAAGAATACAGATACCCCGGCCAAAGTCCGCTACTCTATCGCCTGATCCAGTTCCATCAACGCCGTATACACCACGTCACAGGCATCTGCAATATCCTTTGGACTGCTGTATTCTTCCGGACAGTGACTCCGTCCATCCCGGCTTGCGATAAAGAGCATCCCCACATCGGTTATATCGGCTATACACATGGAATCATGTCCGGCTCCACTGGGCAGCACCCTCTCTTTCAGTCCATGGGCAGTCATACCCTTTCGCAGCGCATCGATCACCCGGTCAGATAAACGGGTAGGCGCCAGTTCCATCAATGGTTTTACAGAAACGGCAAAGCCGTTTCCGCGCAGTTTCTCTAAATGCGCTTCAATCTTCCCGAAAACAAGATCCAGCGATTCCTGGTTGACCGAACGGCATTCCACACTGAAAACCGCTTTCCCCGGAACGACGTTTACACTTCCCGGTTCTATCCGGATGCTTCCGCAGGTCAGTACAGTTCCGTCGTCCAGCTTCCGTACAGTGTTTTCTGCCAGACGGATGATCTCCGTCATCGCCAGCACCGCATCTTTGCGCAAATACATCGGCGTCGTTCCGCCGTGATCCGGCCGTCCCTCAATGATGATTTCCCGGGTGCGGATTCCTACGATGGCATTTACTATGCCTACCGACAGGTTTTCATTTTCCAGCACCGGCCCCTGCTCAATATGGGGTTCAATAAAAACCGCCAGATCTGTGCGGGAACGTTTTACCGAATCGATGGCGCCGGGCTGCAGACCATAATCCGTCATTGCTTTACGCACGGTACGCCCGCTTTCGTCTGTCAGCGTATCCAGGATCGACCGGTCAAACATACCGGCTATCGCCTTGCCTCCCATGATCCCGGATCCAAAGGTGTTTCCCTCTTCCTCTGCAATGGCAATGATCTCATACGGATGCCGGAGCTGTACGCCGTTTTCTCTGCACATCCGTCTGATCTCCAGTCCGCAGACAATGCCGACATTGCCGTCATATATCCCGCCGCAGCGTACGGAATCAAGATGGGAGCCCACGGCCAGAGCCGGAATATGCGCACCTTCGTCTTTTCTGTTTTGCGACAGCCTTCCCTCCGCTCTGCCGATCAGATTGCCGATCGCATCTGATCGCACAGTCATTCCCAGCTTTTCCATCTCTTCGCACAGATACGACTGCGCCTGGCGGAACTCTTCCGTATAGGAAAGTCTGGTCAGTCCTTTTCCCGGAGTGCTATTGTATTTTGCCAGCTGGAACAGATCTGCCTCAATTCGTTTTTGATCTGCCTTGCTCATCTGCCTTCACCTCACAGTCTGTTTTTTATCCGATCAGCTTCGTCGCAGCGTCGTCTGCCCGCTTCCTTTATCAACGCTATCTGATCGGTCTGACCATCTGTCCATAACCGGGTCTTCCGGTTACTTCCCCATGATCCGCAACAATTTTACCGCGAACCAGTGTCATGACCGGCGCGCCTTTAATGGAAAATCCGTCAAACGGTCCATGTTTCTGATAAGATTTGAATTTCGATGCATCCACGGTATATTCACAGTCCATATCCACAAGGACGACATCCGCATCCGCTCCCGGCTGCAGGCTTCCCTTCTTCGGATATAGCCTGAACAGCTTCGCCGGATTTTCGCACATGACCTCCACCAGTTTTTCTATGGTAATTTTCCCTTTTCCTACGCCTTCTGTAAGCATGATCGGCAGAGACGTCTCGAGACCCAGAGCGCCGTTTCCGGACTGCCATATATCCTGCCAGCCTTTTTCCTTGTTTTCCTTCAGATGACCGCCGTGATCAGAACCTATCGTCTCGATCTTTCCTTCTGCAAGCTGTTTCCACAGCTGCTCTGTCAGCACTTTCTTTCTGGCCGGCGGAGCAAACTTCATATACGGCCCGATTTTCTCGCCGTATTCCTCGCACAGATTCAAATAGTGCGGTCCGGTTTCGCAATGCACCTGGATCCCTCTGCTTCGTGCCTCATGGATCATCTCCACCCCGGCCGGATTGCTCACATGTACAATGATCAGCCGGCACTGCGGGTCGCTGTTGAGATAGATAGCCCGCTGGATCGCTTCGTTTTCCTGGAAAATCGGACGTGATGCAAAGAAGGCTTTCATATCCTTCTTTCCCTCTGCCTTCAGTTTTTCTTCAAGTCTGTTGATCAGTGCGTCATTTTCTGCATGGATGCCGATTGTGGAATCCATCTCTTTAATCGCGCGGAAAATATCCAGCAGCTGTCCGTCGTCGACTACTTCAAACATGCCGGGCACAGAGCCTGCCATCATGGCTTTGAATCCCACACAGCCCGCTTCGTCCATTTTATACATTTCAGCAAGATTTCCGGGAACGGCGCCGCCGTAAAGTCCGTAATCCACAACGAAGGCATCTGCCGCCCTGGCTTTTTTCTGCTCAAACGCATCCAGCGTTGTCGCAGGCGGATTGGAAAGAGGCATTTCCAGTACGGTGGTAATTCCTCCTACAGCTGCAGAAGCCGAGTCCATCTCAAAACGTCCCAGTTCCGGCTGCCCCATATCGATGATATGCACATGCTCATCGACTACACCCGGAATCGCATATTT
>CALXJA010000087.1 GCA_944388465.1 uncultured Emergencia sp. | reverse complement strand
TCTTGAGGTTTCGGACAGCAAAACGGTCTGGAACAATATGCAGGAAAACAAGGGGGAACTGGGCTTTACCGGTGATTTTCGAGGAAACAGCCTGGGCTGTGAAAATCTGTGCCGCGATGAGTCGGTGTTGATTACGCCGAAGAACGCAAGATTTTCTGCATTGCGGGAAAAGAGTGCGTTTATTTCGGGAAAGGATTTTCTCGACGAGGAATTTATCTGGCGGGAGGAAGGCTCTGCCAGCAGAAATACAACGGAAGAAAAGCTGTGCAAAAGACGGGGCGCAAAACTGAATATCGCGGCTACGGTCAACAGTCTGGAGGCAGTCAAGCAGTGTGTGGGCGAGGGACTGGGCATTTCCGTGATTTCGGGCATTGCCGCTGAAGCAGATGCGGACAAAGCGGACTATCTGACCTTCCGCTTTTCGGATCTGGAGCTGGACAGAGAATACTATCTGGTCTATAACCGGGGAATCACGCTTTCGCCGATAGCTTCCAGGTTCAGAGATTTTGTACTTTCCTGTTTTACTAAGCAGGGTGAATCGTCATGCTGAATATCGGAAATCTGATCATTGAGAGTCTGGATTATATTTTTATTGTTGACAAGGACTACAATATTATCTATAATTCCCGATTCGACCGCCATTTCAGTGAAAAGTCCGGCGAAAGTCCCTGGGCGGATATGGTAAACCGGAACTTTTTCGAGGTTTATCCGGATCTGGACAGGGAAAACAGCAATATCGTACGCTCCATGGAGACGCAGAGCATCGTCGTCAATAAGAAGCAGCGTTATTGGGACTATATGGGAAGAGAGTATTTTACCAATAATGTAACGATCCCTCTGCGCAGAAAGGGAGAACTGGCGGCTGTGGTAGAACTGGCCAGCGATGCGAAGGAAGGCGGGACGGATTCGACAGAAGACGACAGAAGATTTGAAGAGTTTGTCTCACACCTCAAGAAAGAAGCGTCGCTGATCACGTTTGACAGCATTCTGACAAAGAACCGTGAAATGCGCGCCTGTATAGAAAAGGCCAGATTTTTGTCTCGTCTGCCCAGCCCGACCCTGATCTGCGGCGAGACAGGTACAGGAAAAGAACTGTTTGCACAGGCGATGATCACCTACAGCGGAGCTCCGCGCAGCAAGGTGGTGATCCAGAACTGTGCCACCGTACCGGAAAATCTGATGGAAGCGATCCTTTTCGGTACGGTAAAGGGCGCGTATACCGACGCGCAGAACAAAGAGGGTCTTTTTGCGCAGGCAGACGGCGGAGTTCTGTTTCTGGATGAATTAAACTCTATTCCTTTTCAGGTACAGTCCAAGCTGCTGCGCGTGCTGCAGGATGGCACCTTCAGACCTTTGGGCAGCAGCGTCGACCGGCAGGTCGATGTGAAGGTTATCGGCGCCATGAATATCGATCCGGTGGAGGCGATCGAGCGGAAAATTCTGCGTAGCGACTTCTTCTATCGCTTTTCCGGGGGATTGATCGACTTGCCGCCGCTCCGCCAGCGAAAAGAGGACATTGATCTCTATATCCGGTATTACATTGAATACTACAACGATGTCTACAATAAGGAAATTCAGGGGATCGACAGGCAGGTGCGGAAGCTTTTTCAGGATTACTCCTGGGAAGGCAATGTCCGCGAGCTGAAAAACACCATTGAATCCATGATCGCTTCGGTTTCCGGACAAAGGGTGCTGACGCGGGAGCAGATCCCCGAATACATGCTTCGCCGTATGGATCCGGATCCGCAGACGGCGGAAAAAACCGCCAGGGTCAGAGAACAGATGGAACAGATACGGGAGGACGAAAAAATTCCATACTATATGATCCTGGAAGAAACAGAGCGGGAGATGCTGCATCGGGCAATGACCATGGCCGGCGGAAATAAGACCCGTGCCGCGGAGATCTTAGGTATTCCCAGAAAAACACTGGACTACAGGCTGGAAAAGCTGAAGCCATAGCATAGTAGCATAGGTTATGACAGGCTATGGGCGCACAGGCGTAATTTGTGCGGCTGCCGCCGCGTTCAGGCGAAAAGGCGATAGGGAAAACATCAAAGTCAATGCAGTCATATTTCGCCGTCTGTCAATAAGGCAAGTACAGATGTGCCAAAAAATTGTCAACCATGATAAAAAATCGACGGCGAAAATTCGCCACTAAAAGCAAAATTTTCTGATAAAAGAGAAGGGCAAATTCTGAGAAGCGTTGCAAACGCTTCTTTTTTTGCGAAAAGAAAAAATGGCATGATATTTGCTATATTTTATAATCGAAAAACACCCCAAAACGAAAGAAAGGAAGGAATTCGTTCATGGACAGTTATGATATTTTATCATTAGCTCCAGCGGCGATTGTCTTGATCCTGACATTCGTCACGAGAGATGCCCTGCTCTCGCTTTTAATCGGTGTCCTCGTCGGTATCGCTATCGACGGACAGCATTTTGTCACCGGATCCACTGGTAGGGTTTCGGAAACGCCAGATGGCGCAGGCCATATCGGGCTTCTGAATACTGCGGTATTCACCGGCGCTGTGGCTGCGTGTTTTCCGGAATTCAAAAACGCCAGCGTTCCTGTGGCTATGCGTCTGTATCGATCTGCTGCCTGATCCCCCTTTTGTTTCAAAGAGTCAGACGGCATGAGACGGAGGTATCGCCATGGATACACGATACACAGGCGATCACCGGATGTGCCCCGGCTCTTGATGCAAATCACCGCGGTTTCCGCGGAATATTATAAACAAAAGCACAGCTTTGAGGAGGAAAACATGAAAATAGGAGTTGCAAAAGAGATCAAGGCGTATGAGTACAGAGTAGCCGCCGTTCCTACGGCTGTTACAGAACTGACCAGAAGAGGCCACGAGGTCTTTGTTGAGCATGATGCCGGTAAAGGCAGCGGCTACAGCGATGAAGACTACGAAAAGGCCGGCGCTAAGATCTGCATGAAAGCCGAAGACGTATGGAACAATTCGGATCTGATCTACAAGGTGAAGGAGATTTTCCCGGAAGAATATAAGTATCTGCGTGATGATCTGATCGTGCTTACCTATATTCATTCCAATGCGCACCGGGATCAGACCGAGGCACTGATGAAGAGCGGCTGCACCAGCATCGCTTATGAGGATATTTCAGATGATAAAGGGGAATGGCCTCTGCTGAGCCCGATGAGCGAACTGGCCGGCAAGGGCGGCTTCCTGGCAGCATTGAACTTTGCGCAGACGATTCATGGCGGAAACGGTAAGCTTCTGGCGAACGTCTGCGGCGTAGAGACGCCGACGATTACGATTATCGGCTGCGGACATTCCGGAATGGGCGCCTGCGAACTGGCAGCAGCTTTCGGAAACAGAGTCAATATGCTGGACATCAATTATGACGCTATGCTGAAAGCAAAGGAAATCATGCCGGACAACGTGGCGTTTATGTTCTCCAACAGAGATAATCTGCTGAAATGCCTGAAAGAGTCCGACGTCATCATCAACTGCATCCTCTGGCCGAAAACCAGAAAGGATCATCTGATCTACAGAGAAGATCTGAAGCTGATGAAACCGGGCGCTATGATCATCGACGTAGCCTGTGACGACGAGGGAGCGGTAGAAACCTGCAGATCCACCAATCACCAGGATCCGGTCTACTACGAGGAAGGTATCATGCATTATTGCGTAGATAATATTCCGTCTGCCTTTGCACAGACTGCTTCGGTAACTCTGTCCAACGCGACTCTGCCGTTTGCTATGGCGATTGCGAACAAAGGCGTTAAGCAGGCGCTGAAGGATGATAAACACCTGAGAAGAGGACTGACTACCTACGGCGGTAAGCTGACTCTTCAGGAAACTGCAGAAAAGCTGGACATTCCTTTCACGTCTCCGGACGATCTCGTAAAAGAATTCTAATCAGACGGTTAGAAGAGCAAAAACGCCGCTGCCGGTAAAGCGGGCAGCAGCGGAAAAGAAAAAGGCCGCCGGTTGGCGCGCCGAGAAATCTCAGTATTTCAGAGGCTATTGCAAAATCGATGATGTGCAGTCATCGATAGTGTGATAGCCTTTCTTTTTCTGGGTATAGGCTAAAATGTGTTGGTTATAACTGCTACAATCGTTCAAATTACAATGGTTGTAGCGGTTTTATCCTGTTTTAAACAAGATACACCGCGATGCTGCGTGCTATAGGACGAAAGTGTTGGCAAGGTCGTCTGTCCGTATGGAAACTTCAGGGTAACTGAGGGTATATCTTCGACGTCCTCCGTCAGCTGACCCATGACGGACAGGAAAACAGCGGGTCTGCGCATGAAAGACTTCTTGTAGATTTTTTGAAGACTTCTTGAAGCACAACGGTTCTATATATGACCCGCAGAAACGGACTTTATTTCAAAAAAAGCAGGTATTAGTCCGCCTTCGCACCTGCCTGCGGGGAGAAAACGGACTATATGGACGTAAA
>CALXJA010000086.1 GCA_944388465.1 uncultured Emergencia sp. | reverse complement strand
CCCAAAAGAGCCGTTCTCTGTCCTTCGGCAAAGACCTGCACCTCCCTGCCCTTATATACACGGATCTCTTCCAGGTTTTCTTTTGTCCGGCGATCCAGACCGTCAAACTGACGCTGTATACTCTGCGGAAAACATTGAAAGACTTTTTCAAAATGATTCATAGCACATTTACCCTACCTTACTTGTCCTTTCTCTATATCTATATTCGCAGGACAGGCAAATATGCGAAAAGGTTTATAAACAAAAAAAGAAAAAAGATACTGCAGAATCATTGCATTTAATGATTCTGCGGCATCTTTGCCCGTTATGACCGGCAGACGGCGCATGCCCTTCGTAAAGCAGTCTGCCGTCTGCCTTCAACACGCCGTCTCAGATCTGTTTCCCCAAATATTTTTCCCGCATTTCTCTGCCCGCGGCAATGACCCGTTCCCGAAGCTCCCGGGCAGACAGCCGCAGCGCACCCTGGCCGAAGACCATCATCTGCTCCAGTCCGTCGGAGGTGGCTACAGTCAGATGCAGTTTTTTCACATTTTCTAAAACAAATTTTTCGATATATTGATCCGCGGTTTCTCCTTCGCGGGTATAGACGACCTGCAGACTTCCATAGTTTTCTATACTGCCCGGATTAGCCGGGCGTTTATAGGCGTCAAAAACAACAATGATCCTTGTGCCGCAGTAGCCCTGATAATTTGCCAGGGTTTCGATTAGCATGGAACGGGCGTTTTCCAGGCTGCTGTCGGCCATGTCTTTCAATTCTTCCCAGGCGAAGATCATATTGTAACCGTCGACCAGCAACACCTGCTGCGCGCGGCTGTCATTGTACCCGCTGCTGAGGTTTATCCGGCCGCCTCCACTATCGGCAGAGATCATTCTCTTGCTCCGCCTGAACCGGTTTCCCTCTCTTTTGCTGATTCCGTAGGTCTGACGGAAGATCGCCTCCAATTCCTCGTCGCTGGCCGGTCTTCCCGTTTCCCGCTTTATCTCTGCTGCGGCTTCCGGTTCACTTTTCAGATAGTTTTCCAGGTGCATATAGTTCTCTACCTGGTCCCAGGGAACAGCTGTTCCGGCGCCATTACGGCAGAATATGGAACCTGTAGGATTTTCTGTGTCACTGTCGGCTTCATAACCGATGGACGCCATGACCGAATCTGTATTATGGCAGGGGAAATAGCCTTTAAATACACAGGAGACTCGTCCTGTGCCCCGGGAATAGGAAAGAACTTCCTTTTGGTATCCGTTCATTTCATCGACCGGCGCGCTTCCTGTCAGCAAGGCCGTTTCCCCTTCCATAACTGCCGGATCCGCATTTCCGCACATCTTCTGGATATCGTTCATGGCTCGACCCACTGTCTGAGAGGGAATCTCCAGCCGAAAATCATAAAAAGGCTCCAGAAGGATGGATTCGGCCTTGCGAAGCCCGTTTCGAACAGCCCGATAAGTTGCCTGGCGGAAATCCCCTCCCTCCGTGTGCTTCTCATGTGCTTTCCCGGATACCAGCGTGATCTTCATATCCGTGATCGGTGAACCGGTGAGGACGCCGATATGCTCTTTTTCTGCCAGATGAGACAGAACCAGGCGCTGCCGGTTTCTGTCCAGCATATCCTCGCTGCAGATGGTGTCAAAGACAAGGCCGCTGCCTGCCGGCAGGGGTTCCAGCAGCAAATGTACCTCCGCATAGTGACGTAAAGGCTCGTAATGCCCTACGCCTTCCACCGGTGAAGCGATGGTCTCGCGATACAGAATGGTTCCTTCGCCCCATTCGATTTTCATGCCGAAACGTTCGGCAAGGAGTTCCCTGAGGATCTCCGCCTGAATCTCTCCCATCAGCTGGACGTTGATCCGTTCGTTTTCTTCGTCCCAGAGAACATGCAGCTCGGGGATCTCCTCTTCCAGCAGGCAGAAACGCTCATAGGCACTGTGGACGTTGACGTCCGGCGGCAAAATCACCTGATACGTCAGTACCGTATCCAGAAGCGGCTTTTTCATCGGTGGTTCCGCACCTAAGGACATGCCGCAGCGGCTGGAAGAAAGACCGGTAACGGCGCAAACCGTACCTGCGGAGACCTGATCGGAAGTTTCAAACCGGCTTCCGGAATAAAGGCGTATCTGGCTGATCTTTTCTCCTCCGATGATCTCCCTGACACGAAGTGTACCGCCGGTCACCTTTAAATGGGTGAGTCTCGTGCCTTTTTCATCCCGGGTAATTTTAAACACTCTTGCGCCAAAAGCATCCGGATAGGTTTTCTGCATCGTATAGCGGTTCAATCCTTGCAGAAATCGGTCTATCCCTTCTATTTTCAGAGCTGAACCACTGTAAACCGGAAAAATTTTTCTGGACGCAATGCTTTCACGCATCAATTTGATAGCCGGACGGCCTGTCTGCAGGTAGCTGTCCAGCAGTCCTTCATCACAGAGCGCCGTTTTTTCGCAGAATTCTTCGTCTTCCTGATCGAAGGAGATACAGTTTTCGCTTAACTCCCGGCGCAATGCGTTCATGACCCGTGCAAGATCAGCATTGTCCAGATCCATTTTATTGATAAAAAGAAAGACGGGAACACTGCAGCGTTTGAGCAGTTCCCATATGGTTCGCACCTGTCCCTGGATACCGTCTGCCGCGCTGATTATCAGGACGGCGTAGTCCAGAATCTGCAGCGTCCGCTCCATTTCCGCTGAAAAGTCCATATGACCCGGCGTGTCGATCAGGGTGACCTGCCTGTCTCCCATAGGGAAGATCGCCTGCTTGGAAAAAATCGTAATCCCACGTTGTCGTTCCAGAGCAAAGGTATCAAGAAAAGAGTCACCTCGGTCTACACGTCCGAGGTGACGAATAACGCCGCTTTTATATAGTATGCTTTCGGATAACGTCGTCTTTCCGGCATCGACATGAGCCATCAGACCAATTGTCAGTCTATTGCTGTTCATCCTTTTCCTTTTCGCCTTCTTCGTTTTCTTCAGGCGGCGGAAGAATCTCAATTTCTACCTTTTCAATTCGCCGTTCCTTTACGGAAAGAATACGGAACAGATAGCGTGTAAAGGTGATCTCCCGTTTTTCCTGCCCTTCTTCCGGGATCTCTCCGAGGATATCGATCAGGAAACCACCGATAGTCTCACTGTTTTCTGACTCCAGATCGATATTGACTTCCTCATTAAGATCGCTCAGAGAAACATTTCCGTCTACAAGATAATGATTATCGTCGATCTTCTCAATAATATGTTCTTCCGGATCGTATTCATCGTCAATATCGCCCACGATTTCCTCGACGATATCCTCCATGGTGACGATACCGCTGAATCCGCCGTATTCATCGATCAGCACGGCGATGTGCTGCCGCTCGATCTGCAGTTCAAAAAACAGCGAGTCGATGTTCTTTGTTTCCGGAACAAAATACGGCTTTCTGAGTATGGACCGGATATCCACCTGATCAAAACCGCTTTCCCTGGCTTTGATCAGATAATCCTTGATATGCAGGATACCGATGATATTATCCGTATCGTCCTCACAGACCGGGATACGGGAATAGCGCAGCTTCATCAGCTGATCCATGTATTCCTCCGGAGGATCGTTAATATCGATCAGAAAAACATCTGTACGCGGGGTCATGATCTCGTAGGCCAGTTCATCATCGAACTGAAAGATGCTGTTGATCATCTTTTTTCCTTCTTCCTTGATCTCGCCGCTTTGCTGTCCGGCCTCCAGCATGGACATGACGCGTTCCTCCGAGTAGCCGCTGTATTCAATTTCTGTATCCTGATGGAACAGCTTCAGAAACAGGTTGGCGATCAGCGAAAGTACAGTGACAAAAGGTTTCAGCACGACAACAAAGAATTTCTGAATACCGGTAAGCGACAGTGCAATGGATTCACTGTGCTGCTGTGCGACCTTGCGTGTAAAAAATTCGCTGAAAACAACGGTAAGCGCAACGAATGCAATTACAGAAAGTATATCGTTATACGGCAGCATAATGGCAAAGAAAAGCCCTGCGGCAATAAAAATATAGCTCAGCAGCCGGTTGGTAAAGCGGTATTCTGTCGGTCTTTCCAGCAGAGTAAGAAGCTTTTCGGCTTTTTTATCTTCGCCGGCCAGCTGACGGATCTTGTTTCGGCTCAGCGCGTTCATTGCCGTGTTGGAAAGAACCACAAAACCGTTGAGAAGGATCATCAATGCAATAAATACGAACTGTAACTGCAAAGGCAGGTTACCGGGATCAGATGACATCTGAAATCACACTCCTTTTTTCTTTTTGCGCAGCATGTAATCCGGTTTGACCGGCTGCGCCATTTTGATCCGCAGCATCTGCTGCGGGTGCGGTGCACAGGAGATCGGCTCCCCTGTTTCTTTATCATACATTTCTGTCAGCTCCTGGGTGAAAAAATCGATATCCGGTCCGAATACCTCGATCTCCTCTCCCAAAGACATTTTATTTCGCTGCTCCACTTCCGCAAAACCGGTTTTTTCGTCGTAATCTCTGACAACACCAACAAAAGAATACTCTCGCGTATAGGCGCTGGTCCGGTAATTCTGATCTTTGTTGGTCGGCTTATGGAAATAGAAGCCGGTGGTAAATTCCCTGTGGCTGACCTTTCTGACCTCATTCAGCCATTTCGGATCAAAAAGATAGCCCGAAGGATCGGCAAAATAAGCATCGATGGCCTGACGGTAAGCATGGACGATGGAGGCCACATAAAAAGCGCTTTTCATCCGGCCTTCGATCTTAGCACTGGTAATACCGCTTTCTATGATCTGCGGAAGATGCTCGATCATACAGAGATCCCGGGAATTGAGGATATATGTCCCCCGTTCATCTTCTTCCAGCGGATAATACTCGCCGGGACGCTTTTCCTCTACCAACGCATACTTCCATCGGCAGGGATGGGCGCACATGCCGCGGTTGGCATCCCGTTCAATCATGAAATTGCTGAGCAGGCAGCGTCCGGAGTAGGAAATGCACATGGCGCCATGCACAAAGGCTTCCAGTTCCATATCGTCCGGGATATTTCCCCGGATCTGCCGTATTTCTTCAAAGGTCAGCTCCCTGGCCAGCACCAGTCGTCTGACCCCCTGACCATACCAGAATCTTGCCGTTCGGTAATTGGTCATATTGGCCTGCGTGCTGAGATGGATCTCCGCGTCGGGTATGATTTCCCGGATCAGCTCGATGATCCCCGGATCGGATACGATAAAACCGTCAATATCCACTTCCCGGATCCTTTGCAGATACGCCGTCAGCGGCTGGATGTCCTCGTTGTGGGCGAAGATGTTGACGGTCAGATAGCAGCGCTTTCCCCGTTTGTGGGCAAAGGCTGTACCTTCCTTCATCTCGTCGACCGTCAGATTTCCGGCGCCTGCCCGCAGGCTGAACATCTCTCCGCCAAAATAGACTGCGTCAGCGCCGTAAATGACGGCTGTCTTCAACTTTTCCAGATCCCCGGCCGGAGCCAGCAGTTCAAAAGCTTCTCTGTTCATGTTCTCCTCGGTATATAGAAACAGCCATCCCGTCTCCCACGCTCATCAGTGTAGTCTTTAGCGTCGGATCACTGCAGATGTACTCTACATATTCTCTCATCTTTCTTTTGTTCGTCTTGTGTTTTCGGCCATTGTCGTAATCATCGGAAACCGTTGTTGCCCGCATCAGAATATTATCCGAAACAACAAGGGCGCCTTTCCGGCACAGAGGAAGCGCACCGTCCAGAAAGCGGCGGTAATGGCTCTTGGAGCCATCGATGAAAACGAAATCAAAATCCCGGACACCGCTGTCCGCCAGTTTTTCTTCCTGTTCCTGCCCGTCTCCCAGCAGCAGATGTATCCGTTCGGAAAGCCCGGCCTGCTGCACGTTGTGACGGGCAGCCAGTATCGCCGTCTCATCTTTATCTATGCTGTAAACGACCGCTTGTGGACATTTGCTGGCAAAGTAGATCGCCGAATAGCCGATGGCGGTACCGATCTCCAGGATCTTCTGCGGCCTTTGCAGATCCAGTAAAAGCGAAAGCACCACTTCCGTCTCCTTCAGGATGATCGGCACATGATCCTGTTCGCAGATCTTTCGCAGGACTTCCAGCTCCCGGTCAGGGCTCTGATAAAACCTGTTGATATAGTCCGTGACCTGTTGATTCGTGATATTCATCGTACTATTCCTGCCCTTCCAGCGCCTTGTAATAGTCGTCCTTGTCTTTCAGGAACTGGTTGTAATCGCTGGAAAACTTCTGCGATCCATCCAGCTTATCGCTGACCACAAAGTACAGATAATCTGTATCTGCAGGATACAG
>CALXJA010000085.1 GCA_944388465.1 uncultured Emergencia sp. | reverse complement strand
CTGCCGGCATCACCACGAACGCTGGGACGGCGGCGGCTACCCGGATCATCTCCGCGGTGAAGAAATCGCCATCTGGACACAGGTCGTATCCATCGCTGACGTTATCGATGCCCTGACCCATGAACGGGTATATAAAAAAGCCATTCCCTTTGATGAGGCCATGAAGATGATCTGCAGCGGCCAATGCGGCAGCTTCAATCCGGAACTGCTGCACGTACTGCGCATAAACGCAGAGCACATCCGTTCCGTCATCAGCAGCCAGTAACGCCGCCCCGGGACAAGTGCAGATGTTTGCTGCCGACAGGATAAAAAGACGGCACGATTTTCGGACGGTGATGACTATGTTGACAAAAAATGTTGACTGATTTTGCTGTTTTTGCGAATTCAGTCAACATTGCTTTTTATGCGGAATGAAGTCCGTTAGTAACGTATCAGAAATCAATAATCGCCATCAGCTGTTCAGGAGACAGGCTTGCGCCTCCTACCAACGCACCGTCGATTTCCGGCATATTCATGATATCTGAAGCATTTTCCGGCTTGACGCTCCCGCCGTACTGGATGATCACCCGGTCACAGGTATCTTCGTCATAAAGCGCTTCCACGGAACCTCTGATCCAGGCGCACATCTCTTCTGCCTGTTCCGGCGAGGCCGTTTTTCCGGTTCCGATCGCCCAGACCGGCTCATAGGCAATGACCAGACGGGCGGTTTCCTCTGCCGACAGACCGGAAAACGCCCCCTCAAGCTGTCCGCGAACGATTTCCTTAGCCTTGCCGGCTTCTCTCTGCTCCAGATTTTCCCCTACACAGAGAATAGGCGTAATACTGCTGTCCCGCAGCAGCTTCTTTACTTTCCGGTTCACCGTCTCATCCGTTTCGCCAAAATACTGTCTTCTCTCTGAATGTCCGACGATACAGTAATCCACACCGATCTCCTTTAACATTCCGACAGAGATCTCCCCGGTAAACGCGCCTTCATCCTCATAATGCACATTCTGTGCGCCAACGCCGATACCGGTTCCCGCAAAGCTCTGCACCAGCGTATCCAGCTGCGTAAACGGCGCGCAGACCGCCGTGCGGATATCGGTATCCTTATACAGCGTTTTAAAGGTCTCGGCAAATTCCTGCGCCTCTTTTTTTGTTTTGTACATTTTCCAGTTGCCTGCAATGAATGGAATCCTCATGGTCACTTTTTCCCTTTCTGCATATCAGCCGGCAGAAGATTCACTGAACCTGCTGCCGGCTTGCCTGTACCTGTTTATATTATTTATCCTCGATTACCGCAATTCCCGGAAGCGTCTTTCCTTCCAGAAATTCTAAAGATGCGCCGCCACCGGTGGAAATATGGCTCATCTTGTCTGCAAGACCGAACTGCTCTACCGCCGCCGCCGAGTCGCCGCCGCCGATGACCGTTACCGCATCGCTTTCCGCCAGAGCTTCCGCAACAGCCTTTGTCCCTTTGGCAAATGCAGGCATCTCAAATACACCCATCGGTCCGTTCCAGACGATCGTTCCGGCCGTCTTCAATGCTTCTGTATAAAGCTCCACCGTCTTCGGCCCGATATCCATTCCCATCATGTCATCCGGAATATTCTCCCGGTCTGTAATAAGGGTTCTGGCATCGTTTTCAAATCGATCCGCACAGACGACGTCTACCGGCAGCAGAAGCTTTACACCGGCCTCTTCTGCCTTTTTCAGAAGCTTTCCGGCCAGATCGATATTTCCCTCGTCCAAAATCGATGTACCGATAGTAAAGCCCATAGAACGGAAAAAGGTATACGCCATGCCGCCGCCGATGATCAGCGTATCCACTTTTTTCAGCAGATTTTCAATTACCGGGATCTTGTCGCCTACCTTTGCGCCGCCCATGATCGCGACAAAAGGACGTTCAGGATCTTCCAGAGCGCCGCCCAGGAATTTTACCTCTTTTTCAATGAGGAAACCGGATACCGCGGGAAGATAATCTGCCACACCTGCCGTGGACGCATGTGCCCGGTGTGCTGTTCCGAAGGCTTCCTGAACGAACAGCTCTCCTAAAGATGCCAGACTGCGGGCAAATTCCGGATCATTATCCGTCTCCTCCTTGCGGAAGCGGACGTTTTCCAGCAGCATGACCTCTCCGTCTTTCAGCGAATCCGCCATTTCTTTTATGGTATCGCACACGACAGTCGGGCAGCTCCTGAACTGGACGTCTTTCTCCAGCAGCTGGGAAAGACGGACAGCCACAGGCTCTAAAGAGAATTCGCTCTTCGCTTCTCCCTTCGGTCTTCCTAAATGCGACATCAGAATCACCCGTGCACCATGATCCAGCAGATAACGGATCGTCGGCAGCGCCGCCTGTATGCGGTTGTCGTCGGTAATCCTGCCCTCTTGCATCGGCACGTTGAAATCGCATCTGACAAGGACTCTTTTACCTTTTACGTCAACATCTCGGATCGTCTTCTTCATTTCGTTTCCTCACTTTACTTTTTTCGCATGATTTATTTCCCCGCTTTTCTGAAGCGTCAGGTTCTATTTTGCGTGATCTACCTCATACATATGTCTGATCAGCTCCAGGGTCTTGCTGGAATAGCCATATTCGTTATCATAGAAGGCGATCAGCTTAAAGAATTTATCATTGAGCTCGATTCCCTCTCTGGCGTCGAAGATCGACGTATGCGGATCACCGACAAAATCGCCGGAAACCACCTCGTCGTCCACATATTCGATAACGCCGTGGAGATAAGTTTCGGAAGCCTTTTTGACCGCTCTGCAGATGGCGTCGTAGGAAGCGGATTTCTTTAAAACGACATTGAGGTCAATGACAGAGACATCTGCCGTCGGCACTCTGTAGGAAATCCCCGTCATCTTTCCTGCAAGAGACGGAATGACCAGGCCTACAGCCTTTGCTGCACCTGTAGTAGACGGAATAACATTCCCGAATACGCAACGGCCGGTGCGCCAATCCTTCATGGAGCGGGCGTCGACTACCTTCTGTTTTGCCGTGGCCGCATGGATGGTCGACATCAGACCCTGTTCAATGCCAAAATTGTCTTCCAGTACCTTGCAAAGCGGCGCCAGGCAGTTGGTCGTGCAGGATGCGTTGGATACGACCTGCATATCGCTGGTATACTCATCAGAGTTTACGCCATAGACAAAGGTCGGCGTGGTCTTGTCCTTAGCCGGAGCAGAGATGATGACTTTTTTCGCTCCGCCATAACGGATATGATCCATCGCTTTTTCCGTAGTTGTATAGGCGCCTGTAGCTTCAACGATGTATTCCGCACCGCATCTGTCCCACGGAATATTCTTCGCTTCGGATTCACTGTAAACCGGAACCTTTTTGCCGTCAATGATGATTCCGTCCTCGTACTTCTCCAAAGACTTCGGAAAACGCCCGAACGTCGTATCATACTTCAACATATAGATCAGATAGTCGATGTCGGCATTACGCACGTTGATCCCTGCGATCTCCACATCCGGCATGTCCATAGATGCCCGGATCACCACTCTGCCTATTCTTCCGAATCCACTGATACCAACTTTAATTGCCATAATTTACCTCCATATCTCTTTTTATTTGAATTAAAGTTTTTAAAAACGTCTGCGTTTTGAGGAGGACAGGATATTCATCCCTTCTCTGTATTTTGCTACCGTCCTCCTGGAAATATCGATATTCTTCTGTTTCAGAATCTCCACCATGTCCTGATCGCTGTACGGTTTTTTCGGATCCTCACCGCTGATGATTTCTCTGATGATGGATTTAATGCTGTTGGACGAAACGCCGGTTCCGTCGCTGCCCGAAACGCCGCTGGAAAAGAAGTATTTCAGCTCGAAAACGCCCCGGGGACTCTGCATATATTTTCCGTTGATCGAGCGGCTGACCGTAGATTCGTGAACCCCTACTTCTTCCGCGATCTGTTTCAATGTCAATGTCTTCAGATATTTTTCGCCTTTATCAAAAAAATCCTGCTGATGACGGACCACTGCGCTGGCCACGTTGAATATGGTATGCTTCCGCTGCTCGATGCTCTTGATCAGCCAGACGGCGGCGTTAAACCGGTCGTTCAGATATTTACTCAGCTCTTCGTCCTTGTCTGCCTCAGCAGAAAGCTTGTTATAGTAGGAACTGACCATCAGCTTCGGCATGCTGGTGTCGTTGTTCGTCACCACATACTCGCCGTTGACCTTTTCCACAAAAATATCCGGCACCACATAACGCACGGTCTCCCCGGATGAGAACATGCGGCCCGGTTTCGGCTCGAGACTTCTGATCAGGTCTGCGATCTGCTGTATCTCCTGATTTTTCATCCCCATTTTTTTCGCAATATAGGAAATCTTGTTGTCTGCCAGCTCTTCAAGAAGGTTCTCGATTATGTACTCGATTTCATCGGTGAGAAGTCCCTTGGCGGCTAACTGAATAATCATGCACTCCCGCAGATTTCTGGCAGCCACTCCCGTCGGATCAAAGGTCTGAATAAAGTTCAGTGTCTCTTCGACGATTTCCACGCTGACATGCAGAGCTTCTGAAATTTCCTGTACAGAAACGGTAAGATAGCCGTTATCATCAATGGCCTCTATAATATACCGCCCGATGGCGGCCTTCGTATCCTTAAGACGGGAAAACTGCAGCTGCATGAGGAGATAATCTGTCAGCGTCTCTTCTTCCGATACGTATTGTTCATAAGTATAGTCTTCGTCGTTATCCGGCGAATATTCCCACTGGCGGAAGCTCTCTTCCTCATAGTCCGCTTCTCTGATCTTCTCCCGGATGTCTACTTCCTGTGCTTCGTAGGTTTTCTCTGCTTCCAGGACAGGATTCTCCAGCAGCTCATTTTGCACATAGTCGGTCAGTTCCTGATTGCTGAACTGAAGAATCTGGATAGCCTGGATCAATTCAGGAGTCATGGACAGCTTTTGCGTCTGTTCGATTGTCAGTTCATATCCTAGTTTCATCATTCCCATCTCCTATATGCAAATAGTATACCATATTGAAACCGTCTATTTCAAGTCTGGAAAATCAAGCTGGCGCAATGCTTCAAACAATATGATATTCGCTGAATTTGCAAGATTTAGCGAGCGCAGCCGGGTATTCGCACTCATGGGAATACGAATGGTCTTTTCCTTCCGGCTCTCGATAAACGCTCGGGGAAGACCCGCAGTCTCGCGGCCGAACAAAAGCATATCGCCGTCACGGTAGCGTACCTGGGTATAATCCCGCTCGCCTTTCGTCGTAGCCAGGTACATATTACAGTCCGCATATTGCTGCAAAAATGCCTCCAGGCTCTCATGGATCTCAAGCTGTACATAAGGCCAGTAATCCAGCCCCGCTCTTCGCACTGCCTTTTCCTCTATGGAAAAACCCAGCGGCTTCACCAGATGCAGCACGGTGTTAGTGGCTGCGCAGGTTCTGGCGATGTTTCCGGTATTTGGCGGTATCTCCGGTTCTACTAATACGATATGTAATGCCATGCTCATCACCTCTCAAACATTTACTGTTTCATCATATATGTTTTTTGTGGAAATTTAAAGACAAAAATCTATTTTTAGTATATAATTTTTATCGAAACAAACGATTACAAGGAGGCTGTAATGAAGACAGTAAACATCGGAATTCTCGGTCTGGGAACCGTAGGCGGCGGTACCTATGAGATCCTGAAGATGAACAGGGCTCTGATCGAAAAACGGATAAACAGAGAAATCAAAGTGGTCAAGGTTCTGGAAAAGAATCAGGAGCGGCTGAAAGCTCTGGGGCTTTCTGAAAGCCAGGCCACCCAGGATCCGGATGAGATTCTAAAGTCGCCGGATATCGATATTGTCGTTGAAGCGCTCGGCGGTATCGAACCTTCCACCACCTTTATGCTGACAGCCATGGAAAACGGAAAAAGTGTGGTCACACCCAATAAGGCCGCTGTGGCAGCAAACTTTGCAAAGCTGAAGGAAACCGCGGAAAGAAACCAGGTACAGTTTCGGTTTGAAGCCAGCGTAGGCGGCGGTATTCCTGCGCTGACTGCCATCACGGAGGCTCTGGCCGGCAATGCGTTCACCGAAGTCATGGGTATCCTCAACGGAACGACGAACTATATCCTGACCAAAATGACAGATCTTGGACTGGACTATGCCGAAGTGCTGAAGGACGCACAGGCAAAAGGCTTCGCCGAAGCTGATCCTACTGCCGATGTAGAAGGCATCGATGTAGCCAACAAGCTTTCTATTCTCATGGCTCTTGCCTTCGATACCTATGTGCCTCCTTCAGAAATACCGACGACGGGAATCAGCGGCATCACCATGGATGAGATCAACGCCGCTAAAGAAAAGGGCTGCAGGATCAAACTGATCGCCCAGGCGACAAAAAACGGAGATCATCTGGAATACAGTGTAAAACCGATGGAAATTCCGGACACACATCCGTTAGCCGGCGTCTCCAATGAATTTAATGCCATCTATGTTACCGGAAACGCGGTGGACGAAGTCATGTTTTACGGTAAAGGCGCCGGCGCCCTGCCGACTGGCAGCGCTATCGTCGGCGATATTCTGGCCATCGCCAAAACACTGTGATCATTCATACCTAAGGAGGAAAACCCATGAGTCTGTATCAGGAATGGAAGGATCTGATCGAAAATCAGACCGAAGAAACCTTTGAAGCATTCTGGAAGGAATATGCCGAAACCGAAACAAACATCTATACCTATATTCTGGAACACAGTCAGGAGCATCTTTCCGGGACAGTCGGCCAGCTGGTCGAAAAGTTCCAGTGCAGCAAAGTGATATTCGCCGGCTTTCTGGACGGGATCAACACCAGCCTGAAAGAAGAAATGGAGCTTGCGGATATCGACGAAAACACGGCCATCGACCTGGATATCGATTTTGAAAAGCTCTATTTCAATATGCTCCAGGCTGAGGCGGATTATCTCTACGGCATACCGCAATGGGACGGCGTGCTCAGTGAAGAAAGACGCAAAGAGATCGCGAAAGAGTACAAACGCTCAAAAATTGTTCACGTAGAGAAAAAACCGGGCAGAAACGATCCATGCCCTTGCGGAAGCGGCAAGAAATACAAAAAATGCTGCGGAAAAGCACAGTAATCGGCAAAAACAGAACGAAAAAAACTCCCTCAACGCTGCGGACAGGCTGTCGCCCTGCGTCTCCTTCGAGGGAGTTTCTTTTTTATCTCCTTGTTTCTCCTTTGCACTTTTCCTTTTATTTCGTTATTTCGCAAAAGCCGGCTACAGATGTTTCTCGCAAAGCTCACGAATGCTGCAGCCTTCACAATCCGGCTTTCTGGCCGTACAGCAGTTCCTGCCGTGAAAGATCAATGAGTGATGCGTTCTCGACCAACGCTCCTGCGGAATGTTCTCCATCAGCGCCAGCTCGGTCTTCAATACATCCTTTTCGCAGACCAGGCCGATCCGGTTGGCCACGCGAAAAACATGAGTATCCACCGCGATCCGTTGTCTGCCAAAGCCTACAGAAAGTACCACGTTCGCCGTTTTGCGTCCTACCCCGGGCAGTTCAATCAGCCTGTCGTAATCATCCGGCACCTGTCCGTCATATTTTTCTGCCAGTGTCCTGGCCATGCTGACGATATTCTTTGCCTTCGTTCTGTACATACCGATCCGCCTTATGTACTCGCTTACCTCCTCCGGATCGGCTTTTCCCAGCGCAAAAGCATCGGGATAGGCGGCGAACAGCGCCGGTGTCACCTGGTTGACACTCTTGTCGGTGGTCTGTGCCGACAGCGCCACGGCCACGATGAGCTGAAATACATTCTGATGATGAAGTGCACACTCTGCATCAGGATAAGTTTCTTCCAAAATATCCAAAATTCGACTGATTTTTTCTCTTTCCATAAAGAAAAGTATACTCCATTTTTTCGACATTGACAACCTTGACAAAAATGTATGCCAGCCATATAATTGTATACGCATTTTATCAAGGAGGCACAGCATGTCAATCATTCAGTATCTGGAAGACGGAAAAACCGGGAACCAGCCCCTGTCTACCAATCTGTACACGGAGCTCCAGGAAGACATCCTGACAGGAAAACTGAAATCCGGAGAAAAACTGACGGAACAGAAGATCTGCAACGAATACAAGGTCAGCAGGACACCGGTCAGAGAAGCGCTGAGACAGCTGGAAATGGATGGCCTGATCGAGAATATTCCCAACAGAGGTGCCTTTGTTCTCGGCCTTTCCCCGCAGGATATAGAAGATATGTATGTACTGCGCAAAGCGTATGAGATACAGGCCGTGAAATGGGCTATAGAAAGAATTACCGAAGAAGAACAGAATGAACTCGAAGAAACCTTCGAGTTCATGGAATTCTATACAATGAAGAACGATATCAACAAGATGCAGAGTATCAATGCGGCTTTTCATCAGATCATCTACAATGCGACCCACAACCGCATGCTGAAACAGCTTTTATCGTCCTATCAGCTTTACCTGAAATACTGCAATCCGTCTAATTACTACGCGCCGGACTATCTTTCCACGGTATTGAAGGAGCACCGGGCTATCTTCGATGCCTTCATGGCCAAAGATATTGACGGCGGCGCTTTAGCCATGGGCATACATATGGACAATTCAAAAAGCAGAAAACGTAAACAGTTTTTTAAAGAAAGCAGCGATTGAACCGGTTTTCCTGAAATTCTCTGCCACTTCCTCTTTAGGCTGTGCGGCAGCTTCAATGGCTTCGCTCATCAGAAGCTGCTGACAGTCGATTTTTTTGTCGTCCTTCTCCTGCGGAACTTCTGTGTAAACCGCGTCAGCCTGCAGGATCCTCCCTTTGACATTATCTGCAAGACAGGCGTCAAGCACTTTGTGTACTTTCGCTTTTACTCTCTCATCTACGATCGGACAGGCTACCTCCACTCTCCGCTCGGTATTTCTCGTCATAAAGTCGGCGGAAGAAATGTACATCTTTTCCTCTGCGCCCTCTCCAAAGCAGTAAATGCGTGAATGTTCCAGATAACGACCCACGATGCTCTTTATCTGTATATTTTCTGTTTTTCCTTTCACGCCCGGAAGGATGCAGCAGATCCCCCGGACGATCATATCGATTCTGACCCCTGCGCAGGAAGCCTCTTTCAGCTTTTCAATGATATCCAGATCCGTGATCGAATTCAGCTTAAGGATGATCCTGCCTCCGGCGCCCTTGGCGATTTCCCCGTTGATCAAGTCGATGACCGAGGCCTTCAGCGTATTGGGCGAAACCAGAAGCCTGTCATACTTTCCTTCCAGATTGCCGATCGCCATATTGCGGAAGAAGTTTGCCGCATCGTTTCCGATGTCCGGGTCTGCGGTGATCAGAGAAAGATCGGTATACTGTTTTGCTGTGTTCTCATTGTAATTTCCGGTTCCGATCTGCGTAATATAGCGGATACCGCCGTTTTCTCTGCGCGTGATCAGACATACCTTAGAATGTACCTTGTACTCCTCAAAGCCGTAGATCAGCGTACATCCCGCATCCTCCAGCCGCTCTGACCAGTCGATATTATTCTGTTCATCGAACCTGGCGCGAAGCTCGATGACCACGGTGACATCTTTTCCCCTTTCTGCCGCATTGCACAAATAATCCACCAGCTTGGCGTGGCTGGCCAGCCGGTAAATGGTAATCTTGATGGAGACGACGTCCGGATCCTCTGACGCCTCCTTGAGCAGTTGAATAAAAGGCTGCAGGGATTCATACGGCAAAGAAAGAAGGATGTCCTGCTGCTCTGCCTGGCGTATAATACTCCGGGAGAGATCTATCTGCGGATTGTTCTGCGGTTCGAAGCTGCTGTAGGTCAGCGCTCTGACCTTATCGGCATTCATATGGAGAGAAAGCTTATACGCGTAATCCATGCGGAAAGGAATATGGGTAATGTATACCTGTTTCTTGGAAAGATTGATCTTTTCCGTCAGATAATCGAGAAATTTTTTACTCACCTGGTCGGAAAGCTCCAGTCTGACCGCAGCCAGCCGACGTCTCTGGGTCAGAACCTTTTTCATTTTTTTACGAAAATCATAGCCGAAATCAAAGGCTTCATCATTGACATTGATATCTGCATTCCTGGTTATACAGAAGCTGACCTTTTCTTTTACCGTATAGTTGGCATAGATTTCCTCAAGGTTAGAGATGATCACCTCTTCCGTGCGGATATACCGGACTTCTTCATCCTGCAGATAAATGATCGGCGGCAGCACGGCCGGTACCGGTATGACGCCAAACAGTTCCCGTTCCTTATGGCAGAGCACCGCGCCGATATGTACCGTTTTATTCTGTAAATGGGGAAACGGATGATGCTGATCCACGATCTGCGGTGACAGAATGGGTTCGATGATCTCATGAAAATATTTCTTCAGAAACTTCTTTTCTCCGTTTTCCAGTTCTCTGTAACACAGATTCCCTATGCCGTGAATACGGAGCTGTTTTTCCAGATCCTCGTAAATCTCTTCTCTTTCACGATAAAGTCTCTGCACCTCCTCGTAGACCGCCTCCAGCTGCTCCTCGGTATTCATACCGGATTTCTTATCTACCGGGTTCTCCTTCAGATGGATCAGTTCAGACAGACTGCCGACACGGATCATAAAAAATTCGTCCAGATTGCTGGTAAAAATCGCGATGAACTTCAGTCGCTCCAAAAGCGGAACGGTTTCGTCCACCGCTTCCTGCAGGACTCGTTCATTAAATTTCAGCCAGGACAGCTCCCTGTTCTGTGTATAATTATGCATTTAATATCCCCGCCTTTTCCAGTTGATAACGTAAATAACCTTCCCTTACTCCGTGGGAACTGGTCATGATTTTTTTCCTATCAAAATGCTGCGCAACGGTATACAGAATCGCCATGCCCGGAAGCATCGTATGGATCCGTTCCGGAGCGTTTCGCAGTATGGTTTCCATCAGCTTCTTTTCTTCCCA
>CALXJA010000084.1 GCA_944388465.1 uncultured Emergencia sp. | reverse complement strand
CTGGACGTATCCATTCAGGCACAGATCCTGAACCTGCTGATGGATCTGCAGGAGTCTCTGGGACTGACCTATATGTTCGTTACTCACGACCTCAGCGTTGTAAAGCACATTTCCACCAACATCATGGTTATGTACCTGGGCAAGAGCGTGGAGTACGCCGGTTCTGACGAACTGTTCGAGAACCCGCTGCATCCGTATACCAAAGCGCTTCTTGCAGCGATCCCTGAACCGAGCCTCGAAGCCAGAGGCAAGGAAATTCAGCTGATTCGCGGCGAGGTCAGCAGCCCGATCAACGTCAAGCCTGGATGCCGGTTCGCAAAGCGCTGCGAATACTGCGACAAGCGGTGTGAAGAAGAAAATCCGCCGTTTGTAGAGGTAAAACCGGGGCACAAGGTAGCTTGCTTCAAGGTCGGAGAAAACGGAGAAATTCTTTATTAAAAAAACGGAGGCAAAGATATATGAAATATCTTACGGAAGATCTGGAGCCAAAACGCGTATTACGCTTTTTCGAGGAAATTTGTGCGATTCCTCACGGTTCCGGCAACGAGAGCGCTTTAGCGCAGTATATCATCCGTATTGCCGAAGATAAAGGATTGGAAACAGAAATGGACCAGCACGGCAACGTGCTGGTCCGTCTTGCATCCAGTCCCGGCGCGGAGAATGCACCATCCTTTTTAATGCAGGGGCATATGGATATGGTCTGCGAGAAAGAAGACTGGTGCGATCTGGATATGGAAAAAGAGCCGGTCAGACTGAAAAGAGACGGAAACATCCTTTATGCGGACGGATCGACGCTGGGCGCGGACAATGCAGTTGGTCTCTGCAATATGCTGGCGGTAATGACCGATGATACACTAAAACACCCGCCGATGGAGTTTTTGTTTACCGTACGGGAAGAAACCGGACTTGAAGGCATACGCCTGGTGGACATGACAAAGCTGAAATCCCGCAGGATGCTGACGATGGATTGCGGCGATCCCGACGTATTGGTTCTGGGCAGCGCCGGTATGCTTTCCTTTGAGCTGAATATGGAGCTTTCCACGGAGAATCTCAGCGAAGGAATGACCGGTATGTCGTTGCAGCTCAGCGGCCTTCACGGCGGTCATACCGGGCTGGAAGTCGGCAGCGGCTATGCTAACGGCCTTTCCCTTTTGAGCGGGATCCTGGCAAAACTGGAAGAGAATTTCGGCGTAAAGCTCTGCAGCTTAAACGTCAGCGGAGGAGCAGGGAGCATCCCTGACGGCGGAAAGGCGCTGCTGGCCGTTCCAGCAGAAAGCAGCGCGGAGATCGGAGCTGTCATCGATGCCATGATGAAGGACTACTGCAGTGAATTTGTCATTACGGAACCAAACATTGCCTGGTCTTACGAGCAGACGGAGGAAAAACCGGCTCGCACGCTGACAGCGGAAAGCACCAGAAATCTGCTGGATTTTCTGCTTTTCGCACCATGCGGAGCGCTGAAACGTCACCCTCTGATGCAGAAGCAGGTTCTGGGTTCGGCACTGATCAAATGCGCCTGCCTGGAGGATGGCGTATTCACAGGAACCTATACCATTCGTTCCAATACGGATCCGTATAAGTATCAGCTGGGTGAAACCTTCTGCCGTCTCTGCGACCGCTACGGCGTAAAATATAAAAAGAACGGCGATGATCCGGCATGGCCGGAGAATCCGTCCTCTGCACTGACGGATATCTGCGTTGACGTTTATCGCAGCCGCTTCGGAAGGGAACCGGAGAAGGAACTGGTACACGGCGGCGAAGAAGCTTCCATCGTTTCCTATTTTATTCCGGATATGGAGATCGTGGGGATTGCGCCGTATTCCCGGGGCGCGCACACTCCGAAGGAGCGCCTGCATCTGGATACCATGCTGCCGGTATGGCAATTCCTTACGGATCTTTTGGCGAGGCTTAGTGAAGAATAGAAAAATGACAGGTTAAATTGCCGCGTCGGCGAGGAATAACGTAATCGAGCCGCGGCGCCATAGATGATCATTCATCTGCGGCGCCGCGGTTCTTTTTCCCAGTCATCGATGACTGTGATTTAGCCGCGCTCTGACATTTGCTGTACGAACGGGCACATGTATCGCAGGATCATTTTCTGTGATGCGTGTGTTTTTTTCGCGCCGGGTACTGGTATGCGCAGACAACGGCTGTCAGTGCCAGGGCGGTAACGGCAGTAAGGGTCAGCCAGAAGTTCAGCGCCGATGGTCTGCAGGCCTTCCGGCAAAGTGAGTGTGATCTTTTCTGCGCTCAGACTGGCAAAGGCATAGTCTGCAATAGCGGTGACCTGAAATTCCTGCGCTGCCGCCATAACGGAAGCCGGAATGGTCAGATTACCGCCGGTCGCTTCCCCGCCGGTGACGGTTGCTGTTCCTGTGCTTGCATCCAGCTGATAGTGAATACCGTTTTCCGTGATCTCCTCCGGCACGGTACGAGCCGAGGATCGTTTCTGCGGGGCTTTATTTTCCGTCACCTCGTCTTTTTGTGCGCCGTCCTGTACCGAACAGACCGGACAGGTAAAGCTGCATGACGAGCCGGAAATATCGGCTGCATAACCGCATTCTGGCGTGTGTTCTGTGTGATGCGCGCAGATTCCGCCGGTGACCGCGGCTTCTTCAGCAGAGGAGATAAAAGCTGCCGCTGAAGAGAAGGCCACGCATAAGCAGAGTGCGAGAACATGCCATCTTCTGGTAGTTTTTCTTTTCTGATGTTTCATTGCTGCATCCCTTCTGTTTGTTCAACAAAAGAAACGACCGCCACGTTCGTCAGGACTGCACGATAAAGCAGACTTTTCCGTTCAGCATATATATAATAGGTAAAAGCGCGTTTTCTTTCTTTTGTTTGTAAAACAGACAGAAAAAAGCAGGAATATGTAAGAGGAATATGGATAAAGAAATGACCGGAATTTCCTACCTTTTCTTTCTTTTTTTGCTGTTATTTCCCGCGGCTCCAGCGAAGGAAGGTATCCTGAGAGATATGAAGCTGTTTTGCGGCCTCGCGGGAAGATATTTCTTTCCGTTCCCACTGCAGTTTGAGCTTGTGAAAACCGTCCGGCACTGGCATCCGCGGTCTGCCGAAGCGTACGCCGCGCAGCTTTGCGGCGGCGATGCCCTCTTTCTGCCGCTGCCGGATGTTCTCCCGCTCCGTTTGGGCGACATAGGAGAGGATCTGGAGCACAAGATCGGCGACGAAGGTACCGGTCAGGTCTTTTCCATTTCGCCGGGTATCCAGAAGCGGCATATCCAGTACAACCACGTCGGTTTGTTTGACCTTGGTGATGATGCGCCATTGTTCTAATATTTCCTCATAGTTGCGTCCGAGGCGGTCTATGGACTTGATGACCAGCACATCACCGGCCTGCAGGCGGCGAAGCAGCTTTCGGTACTGCGGCCTGTTAAAGTCTTTTCCGCTGAGCTTGTC
Source organism: uncultured Emergencia sp. (assembly GCA_944388465.1). Classification (GTDB taxonomy): domain Bacteria; phylum Bacillota; class Clostridia; order Peptostreptococcales; family Anaerovoracaceae; genus Senimuribacter. Next base: position 2,671 of record CALXJA010000084.1, on the reverse strand, counting down.
CAGATATATCTTTTCCTGAGACACAGGGAAATCCGCTAAAGCAAGCAGCTGACGGTCTTCACATTGATCCTTTGTGGATACACGAGCATATCCGTAAATTGTCGGTGTCATAAAACAGTCCTCCTTACAGGATTAGTATGCCCGGAAATTTCCGCTTTGTTCTTTGCAATAGATAAAGCGCCGGGAACGAAAAGAAATTAACCTATATTATTTCTTTATCATATTGCGTGATCCTATCATGGTAAACGGATATGCGATGGGGATTTTTAATGCTTATATAATGCTTACAGGAAGAAAGAACAAAACAGCAGAAGTAACGATTCATGCCGCCTGGCGGCAGCAAAGGACAGAAATAAACTTTATTGCTTTTTCACTTTACAGACCGGCCGTCACCCCTATATAATACATCTGTGGGTAATTTCTGAAAGTTTAGGAGGGTACAGACTTGGAAAAGCTATTTGCATTGAAACAGCACAATACTACCGTTAAAACAGAAATCGCAGCCGGTACGACCACTTTTGTCTCCATGGTCTATATACTGGCCGTCAATCCCTCGATCCTGGCTGATGCCGGTATGAGCAGCGCGTCAGTCTTTACGGCGACCGCGATCTCGGCAGCAGCCGGAACGCTGCTGATGGCGCTGTTTACCAATTACCCCATTGCCATGGCTTCGGGGATGGGGCTGAACGCCTATTTCGCGTATTCTGTATGTGGAGAATTGGCGGCAGAAGGGATAAATGACCCGTGGAGAGTAGCGCTGGCCGCGGTATTTGTCGAGGGCTTGCTTTTCGTTATCCTGTCTCTCTGCAATTTCCGGGAGAGACTGATCAATGATGTGCCTTCCAATTTAAAATATGCCATTACCGCCGGTGTAGGGCTCTTCATCACCTTTATCGGGCTGCAGAGCGCCGGCGTCATCGTGCAAAGCGATTCGACGCTTGTAGAACTTGGCGCTTTTGACTCCCCTCAGTTTGTGCTGGCCATCGCCGGCACGATTCTGACGGCGGTGCTTTACCGTTTTCAAGTCAAGGGATACATTCTGATCGGGATCCTGGCTACCTGGATCATGGGCATGATCGCCGAGGCTGCAGGCTGGTATGTACCGAATGCAGAAAACGGTGTGAACACGCTTTTTCCGGATCTCTCGGCAGGACTTACGCTGCCTGCCGCGCCTGACGTCTTTGCCTTTGATTTCAGCTGGATCGCCGGACATTTCATTCATTTTGCGTTTATTACGTTTTCCTTTTTATACGTCGATATTTTTGATACGGTAGGGGGTTTGATCGGTATTGCCTCAAAGGGGAATATGCTGGATGAGAACGGAAATCTGCCAAAGGCCAAGGGCGCGCTGCTGGCAGATGCGTGGGGAACGGTAATCGGTGCGGCAACAGGAACCTCGACGGTGACCACCTATATCGAATCCAGCGCCGGTGTTGCCGGAGGCGGACGGACGGGGCTTACCGCAGTGACCACAGCTGTGCTGTTTCTGGCCGCCCTGTTTTTCTCGCCGATTTTTCTGGCTATCCCGTCCTTTGCGACTACGCCGGCTTTGGTCTGGGTAGGACTGCTGATGATGGACTGCATGAAGAAAATCGACTTTTCCGGGGACATTGCCGACGTGGTCAGCGGCTTTTTCGCCATGATCATGATGCCGTTTACCTATTCCGTGGCTAACGGGATCATGTTCGGTATGTTGAGCTGGGTAATGTTAAAAATCATCACCGGGAAGATCCGGGAAATCCCGGCTGTCATGTGGGTGTCCAGCGTATTGTTCATTTTACGCATCGTCACGCTCGTGGTCTGATCCGGGAAAATACGCCGGATAGCTGTCTGTGCCGGAAAGAGTGCCGGCACTTTTTTCTTTCCGGCGCATTTGAAGACAGAAATACAGGCTGACCGCGAAAAGAAGCAGCATCGATGCGCCGAAGAGGAGCACGATGTAGAGCGCGGTATCCATGAAAAAAGGTTCCGGCACGATATTGATCAGAAGGTCTGTGGCCGGATTGAGGATCCAGAGATCGTTATCAAAGAAAATCTGGTGGAAAATCGTAAACGCCTGCTGAAAATCCGCTGCGACGATCAGCGACAGAACCAAGACCAGCGCAAAGAACAGGCCGCTTCCGATCAGCACAGAAGCGGGAAGGGTGCGCAGCGTCTTTCGTTTCCAGAGAAAAAGGAGCGCCGCGGCGCAAAGCAGCAGGCAGATTCTGCGCAAAGCCAGACCGCCAAGAAAAAGGGTCTTTACATCTTCCATATGCGCGATCTCTCTTTGATTGAAAAATCCCCGGGTCTGTCCGCTGATCTCGGCGGTGACCTGCAGTTTTTCCCGATCGCCGCGCAGATAGTCCATCATCTTATCGGTGACATCCAGCAGGTCGTCCATTTCCATATGGACGTCTTCCAGCACCTGATTTTTTTCGTATTGGATCCGGAAATAGTCCGGAACATAATAGAGCAGAAATTCTACAGAACTGATCAGCAGCGCGATGATCAGCGCCAGAGCAAAGGCGACGCCGGCAGCGCGGTCAGGTACAATGTTTTTCTTCATATCTATAAACCGCCTTTCTGCGAAAGGCACCGATGGGGTTATGAAACCCTTTCTCGGATAAACCTTCGCTTCTTTTTCTTTCTTTGTTATACTCCTCTTGCAGGATACTGACATACTACAGAA
>CALXJA010000083.1 GCA_944388465.1 uncultured Emergencia sp. | reverse complement strand
TCATCCTGCGGCCGGAAAGGAGTGTTTTATGGCCTGGATAAATCTGCTTATTGCCGGAATACTGGAGGTCGTCTGGTCGACCTGTCTGAAACTGTCAGAGGGTTTTACGATCATGAAATTCACGATCCCCACTCTCATCGGCATGGTGCTGAGCTTCGTATTTCTGTCACAGGCAGTAAAAGTGCTGCCCCTTGGAACCTCCTATGCGATCTGGACAGGCATCGGCGCTTTCGGCGCAGTAGTTGTCGGTATTCTCTATTTCAAAGAACCGGCCACAGCGATAAGACTGCTGTTCATCGCCATGATTCTGATCGGGATCATCGGGCTCAAGCTCACCTCACCGGCCGAATAAATCCGGTTCCCCTATGCTTATGCAGAAAACAGATCCCGCAGCAAAATCAGCAGCACGTTGTCGTCATACAGGTATTTCGCCATATAGGACTTGTCCATGGCAGCAAGCGCCGCATCGGCAAGGTCGGGAAGCACCACGCCCAGAACGGGAACCAGCAGCGCAAAAAACAGACAGACCAGAATCAGGCCGCGCGCAAAGCCGAAGAGAAATCCCAAAAGCCCATCGAGCAATCCGGCAGCGCCGCCGTTGTACTTTCGCGAAAAAAGGTGGGCAAAGAGGAAGCACAGCAGCTTTATCCCCGATATGATCAGTAAAAAAGCGATGATACTGAGCAGCACCGACGCGATGGAAGCGGCTGTGCCGTAGATAAAATCTCCGCTCTCCGCGCTGATCCAGCTGCCGAAAAGATCCGGCATGGCCTGATACGGCGCGCTGCTTTCAATGGATGCTTCCGCGTGTCCGGAAATCATCGCGATAAGCGTTTCATCGAGACCGGTGTTATCGATGAGAAAGGTCTTTACCTGTTCACAGAAAATAAAGCCCAGAATGACGCAGACAAACCACTGCATAAAGCTGATCACCGTCAGCACCAGTCCCTTGCGTGCGCCCAGAATTACAGAGGACAAGAGGATCGCTGCCGCAATGATATCCAAAATGATCCCTGATCCCAAATCCATATTGTTTCTCCCTTGTTCTTCTCCCTTGCAGGCTAATGCCGCAGCGCTCTCTCACCCATTGCGCAGCAGATTCTCTGCCTGATGCACAAACGCGCTGCCGCACACGAAAGTTCGTGTGAATAGCCGATTTTTTTCTTCATATATTTATATTACTAAATTTGTCGTTGCATTGCAACAAGAGTCGTTGCATTGTAACAAGAGGTGAGGGCGTTATGCGGGGAGATTACAGGAAGTATACAGTGGATATGAAGCTGCAGAACGAGAGCTTTCGGCTATGGAAGCGGGGAATCGACGGCGCGGTCTGCGTGCTTGAGTCGTACAGGGAAAAACGGTCTGTCTATTTCGCGGTTTCCAATCTGCTGCCTTCGGCCAGCCTGATGGCGGAAGGCAACAGAGAGTACCGTCTGATCCTGATGGGCGTCGATGAAGGCAAAGTGATCCATCGGGATTTCGGTTCTTTTTTTGTTAACCAAAAAGGCGAGGGAAGCTTCTTTCGGAAATTCGGCGGTCTGCCGGTGACCAGCTACACCCATTGCCTGCTGCTGGCTGTTGACCGGGAAAACGGAAAGACGGAAACCATTCTTTCCGGCACGATGCCGTTTTACCAGGCGCAACCGGAAGAAAGCGGGAAAACGGCAGGCGGAAAAGGATCCAACGCCGATGGCAGCGCTGCAGACGGCGACTCGGGAAGCGAAAAGAAAACCGGGATGCAGTCGTTCTTTCGCCGGTGGCAGGCAGAGATGGAAGAGCACAGCAGAATGGATGTTTTTGCTGCTTCTGCGGACGAAACCGGGGCAAGATGGATCAGGATCACAGAGACCGGCCAGCTTCCGGAGGCCTTGGAATCCTGTCGTCCGTTAATCGAAAAATACGGGCATTATCTTGTCGGCGAAAAGAAAAACCGTTTTTTTGCCGGAGTGCCGGGAAGATTTCTCCAGGCGGAGCAGCCCTGCAGAGAAACCGGCTGCTTTGCACTCTGGCAGCCTATTCGAGGCGGAGAAAAATTTTTCCGTGATCCCGCGGAAATGAGCGAAACGCTGCAGAAGGAGATTTTCGGCTACTGGATCGGGGAAATGGATAGAGACACTGGAATGGTCAAAGCCTTCTGAGTCGGTTCGCGATACGGCTGACGTTTCTGCGCTGACGTTTCTGCGATAATGCTTCTGCAATGAGGGCGGCGGCGTCCCGATGTCTTGCACGAATTTCCGTACAAAAAACTGTTGAATACTGCAAGAAAGTGTGATACCATTGAAAGGTATATGAAAAAGTATATGGAAGAGGCCCTGAAGGAAGCGCATCTCGCTTTTCAGTCAGGAGAAGTCCCGATCGGGGCAGTGATTGAAAAAGATGGACAAATTATCGCAAGAGGCCACAACCTGACCCGCACACTGCAGGATCCTACCGCTCACGCGGAGATGATCGCCATAAGAGAGGCTGCCTGCAGGCTGGGAGGCTGGCGTCTTATCGGCTGCAGCATGTATGTAACGGTAGAACCCTGCGCTATGTGCGCCGGAGCGATGATCTGGTCCAGAATAGAGAACCTTTATATCGGCGCTATGGATGCCAAAGCGGGAGCCTGCGGATCGGTTTTCGATATCCCCGGAGAAGAACGTCTCAACCACAGGATCCATGTGGAAACGGGAATTATGGAGAGCGAATGCCGCGGCATTATGCAGGAATTTTTCGGGCAGCTTAGACATAGAAGAAAAAACAACAAATCGGAGGAATAGGACATGAAAAGAACAGGCGTTATTTTATGCCTTGCAGCACTAATCGTAATGATCACCGCTTCTGTCTGTTTTGGAGCGCAGTCTCTGGAGATTACAGACACGTACCCGGCGGATGGGCAGGACAACACAACGATCGAAAATATGTGTGTCAAGATCTGGCTCAACAACGAGATGGGCAATGAAAAGTCGGAGAAAGCCAATGAAGACTGTTTTGAGATCACAGACAACAAAGGAAAAAAGGTTCCGACCCGCGTGTTCTACAATCCGGAGGATCCGAAGCAGATCATGGTTCTCGCCGATACCACAAAAAATTTAAACATCAAAGATAATACAGAATACACACTGACCATTTCCGGCGACCTGACCGACAACGACGGAAACACGCTGGGTCATGAGCAGACTGTAACCTTCAAGACGCTGAACCAGAGCCAGAGCACGCAGATCTATATGCTCATGATGGTCGTCATGTTCGGCGGCATGTTCTTCTTTACTTCCCGTCAGATGAAAAAACAGAGGGAGAAAGAGGCAGAAGGACAGAAAGTCAAGGAAGAGCCGTTCAATCCGTATAAGGAAGCAAAGCGTACAGGCAAATCAGTAGAAGAGGTCATGGCCGCCCACGAAAAGGAAGAGGCGAAGAAAGCGGCCAAAGAAGCCAGGAAGGCTGCGCGCCACAACGCTGAGGAAGAAGAGGAATACGAGGAAGAGGACAACGGCAATTTTAAGGTAAAAAGGCCGAGACCGATTTCCGCAGGCGGCAGCTCCTATATCACCGGCAGAAAAGCTATTGCCGAAGCGAAAAAAGCTGAAGAAGAGAGACTGGCGCGCAGAAGAGCGGCAAATGCCAAAAAGAAGAAGAAAAAATAACGAATAGCGAGAAGATCGAAAAAGGGGTCTTCGCATTGACGCGACAGCCCCTTTTTGTCTGTCGCCCTTTTTTCGGGCAAACAGGTGAACGATGAGCGAGATCAATATACTTTCTTTTGCGAAAATCAATCTTTCCATCGATGTGACCGGCGTTCTGGATTCCGGTATGCACAGCGTGGATATGATCATGCACCAGCTTTCCTTCCACGACGATGTACGCATCCGGTTTTCCCCTGAAGCCGGCGCGGCGAGGGGCGATGTGGAAATACAGGTAAAGACCAACCGCTACTATCTTCCTACCGACGAGCGGAATCTTGCTTATAAAGCCGCCGCATTGCTGCTCGGCGAATACGGCAGCAGAATTCCCGGCGGAAAGCTGCAGATCGATATCCATAAACGGATTCCGGTAGCGGCCGGACTTGCCGGCGGCAGCGGAAACGGTGCGGCAGTTCTGCACGGGCTGAATGTGCTGTGGAAACTGCGTCTGGATTTGCAAAGACTCTGCGAACTGGGTAAAATGCTGGGATCAGATGTTCCATTCTGCATCATGGGGCAGGCCAGGGGGAATTATTGTCTTCCCCGTTCCCTGCGAAAGGATCCTCTGGCTTGCTGCTGCGCAAGGGCGACCGGGACAGGCGCCGATCTTCAGCCGCAGGCGGCCATCAGGAAATTTCTGGTCATTGCCAAGCCGCCAATGGGCGTTTCTACCCGGGAAGTTTACGCAGGCATCGACCATTGTGAGATAAAAAAAAGACCGGACAACGAGCAGCTGGCAGCGGATCTGCGAGCGGGCGATTTTACCGCTGTTTCCCGCAACTGCATCAATGTACTGGAAAATTACACGTTAAATGCTTACCCAAAGGTCAGCAGGCTGAAAAAAATTATGGAAAGCAATCCGAAGGCGGAGCTTTCGCTGATGAGCGGAAGCGGGCCGACGGTCTTCTCCTGTTTCCGCAGTATCTCTGAAGCAAAAAAAGAATGTGCTTCTCTGCGAAAGCAGGGATACGAGGCGTACTGGACGAAAACCATTAAATAAAATAGGAGTTACGACATGTTGAATTTCGATTTGCAGAACCACAGACCGCTCAGAGAGATCGTATACGAGCAGCTGAAACGGCAGATCCTTACGGGAAGGATCACGCCGGGAACCAGGATGATGGAAGTAGAACTTGCCGAGGAAATGGGTGTCAGCAGGACACCGGTCAGAGAGGCTATCCGTAAGCTGGAAAAAGAGGGTCTGGTTACCATTGAACCGCGCAGAGGCGCTTACGCTTCGGACATCTCGGTAAAGGATATGGTAGATACACTGGAAGTCAGAGAAGATCTGGAAGGTCTGGCTGCTGCTCTTGCCGCAGAGCGGATGACCGAGGAGCAGATCAACGAGCTGGTCAAAATTACCGAAGGCTATAGCGAGGCAATTCTCAACAGCGACACGGAAAAGATCATCCACTTCGACGAGAAATTCCATAAATACATTGTTTCCTGCAGCGGCAACAAGACGCTGATCCAGCTCAGTGAGATCGTACAGGAGCTGGCGCTGCGTTTCCGCTATATCTATTACGATGATTTTTCCCGTTACGAAAACATGCCGGTGGAGCACCGTCAGATCATTGAGGCGATTACCAGCGGGGATGCGGAAACCGCCAGATTCAGCGCGGATAACCATGTCAAAAAACTAAAGGAATTTGTCATCCGCGAAGGCGGAGATGTTTTCCGCCACAGATAAGAACGGAAAACGTGACGAAGGATGATTTCCGGAAGGCGATTTTAAGCGCAGCAATCATGCCGATTGCTGCGCTGTTTTCTTTGGCTCTATGTCAAATGTTGGGGTAGAGCATAAAAAGCACTGTTGACGAAACTCGCAGAAACGGCAAAATCGGTCAACATTCAGCTGCACTTCATATCATGTCGGCTCCTTCTTTCCGTTATTTTGTTGACTGAAATTCCATTTTCTCTGTTTTTTGTCAACATGGCCATCCTTAATTCAGCAGCATCAAGCGGCGCCGATTCCGGCCGGCCGCTCTGTTCATATCTTTTTTACTTCATAGAGCGAATGCAGCGCCGCTGAATTTTCTGCTCCATAATCCATAATATTCCAGTAAGCGGCTCCGGCAAGTCCATATTCCTCAATCAGCGCCAGTTTCGCCCGCAAACTCCTTTCATCTTCAAACCAAACCACATGGCTCAGCCCTTCTCCGTCGTAATACGTATAATATGGTGCCTGAGAAAGCTGATCGTAGACTACCTCAACTCCCTGGTTTTCCGCCCGCCGCCAGGCTGTATGAGGAGAGAGCTTTTCTGCCTTCGATTCGCCTTTGATAAACGGCAGTTTCCAGTCATAACCATAATAAGGCATACCGAGGAGGATCTTTTCCCGGGGAATCGCCGAAACGCCATAATCCAGCACACGACGCACCTGATTGATCGGGGAAACGGCCATTGGCGGCCCATACATGTATCCCCACTCATAGGTCATCAGCAGCACGTAGTCCGCGGCTTCCCCCATTCCCGGATAATCATGTCCGGGATAGATCGATCCCTGCTGCTGGGCTGAAACCTTCGGCGCCAGGGCAACCGTGACATAATAACCCTCTTCATGCAGACGCTCTCTGGTCTGTCTGACCAGTTCCACATACTGATCCTTGTTTTTTTCCGGAATAAATTCAAAATCAAAATCGATGCCGGCCAGTCCTTTTCTCCGGATAAGCGAAAGCAGATTTTCGATCAGAGCCGTCTGCGCCTGCCGGTTTTCCAGAAGCTGTGCCGCCAGAACATCGCTGAACATCCCCTGACTGTCCATAGGCGTCAGTACCATCAGCGGCTGCACCCCTGCATTCCTGCTCATCTCTATCAGCTGCTCATCCGCAAGATCTGTGATTTCGCCTTCCCCGGTGACGCCATAGCTGAAAAGGTTCAAAAACGTCATGTCCTTTAGCCAGAGTTTCAGGGTTTCTTCCGCAATAGTCGGATAGGCATAACCGCTCACAATAATTTCCATACGCCACCTCTTTTCTGTCTCTTTTCAGTCTATGAGAAAAACGCACGAACATTCCGCGTTTTGCCCTCAGACAAGAGCAAACAAAAAGAGTAAAAACGTCTTTAAGGGGAAAGCTATCCTGCAGAATATACAGCAGTGGCAGCGGCTTTCTTCCCGGTATTCCTGTACAGCGATATGTTTTTCCTGTTTTAGTTTATTATAAAATGCACCTTTACATAATACAATAGAGGAAATGCACTGCTGTGCTAAAGGGCACAGATCAAGCAGGCAAAAGGAACAGGATGGCAATGGAACTGAATTACAAGGAAATCGGGCGAAAAATTAAAGACGCAAGAGACAGAGCCGGGCTTACTCAGGAAAAACTTGCCGAGAAAGCAGACCTGTCTATTACACACGTCAGCGCTATCGAAAATGCTAACTCGAAGTTCAGCTTGCGGGCGCTGGCTAACATTGCTTCCGAACTGGATCTGTCTATCGACTACTTAGTCTTTGACTCTCATTCAACCAAAGTCTTTGAAAACGAGGCTATAAGAATCTTGTCGGATTGCTCTGAACAAGAAGCTCGCACACTGCTCTTTTTGTTGAAAACCAACAAAATTGCCATTCGGGAATTTGAAAAATAGAGTGGCAGCATACGAATGATTCGTATGCTTCAGACTGTAGACAAACCCCAGACGATAAGAGCGATTCGTCCGGGGTTTTCTCATGTAAAAAAGTATAGAATCCATTGAAATTTCAACGATTAATCCTCATTTTATGGTATAATGTACTCATAAGGA
>CALXJA010000082.1 GCA_944388465.1 uncultured Emergencia sp. | reverse complement strand
TTCTGGAAAAGCTGTCCGACGCGGTTGCTGATGCGGCCCGGGACGCAGACTCCGGCCTGAACCTGTCCTTGTCTGAACTCAAAGGCGCATCCGCCATTTCCAAAATCCGGGAGCTGCTGAATCTGGCCAACCAGAAAACGGTAACGCTGTTTATTGCGGAAAACCTGAAACAGCGCGGAGAAGAAAGCCTGTTTCTGACCAAATACGGTTCAAAACTGTTTAAGGAAGAGCTTCGAACCGCCAAATTCCTGCTCAAGTATCAACTGATATAGCTTCTCTTTGCTTTAGGGCGAGAGACAAAATCCTCCGCACCGGAGAACACCAAAGAACAACTCGCGTTTTCTTGTATCACGGGCTGTTCTTTTTATTATTGTTCCACTGCCGCCGCTATTGGCTGTCTGCCCTCTCCTTCAGACCTTTCTCCTTCTTTACCGGCAAACATCTCTTTACCCTTTCGTAAAATTTTTTTGACTCCAACATATACACTGTAAAAAATTCCTTGAAATTCACGTTTTTCGTGTTGGCACATCTCTTGCTGTTTAGATATGACAAACATTTCAATCAGGAGGACAACATGAAAGAGAATACGAAATCCTTTGACATCGATGCCATTCCGGGCGAACGCTGGTTCCCGAAGGAAACCACCTTTGAAGAAGACATGACCACATACTGGGGAGACTGGGGTGTTTCCTCAGAGGTGGAAAAACTGCGCGCCGTATTGATGCGCAGACCCGGTAAGGAAGTCGAAAATTTTAACGCGACAGAGTACCGCTTTTCCGACGTGCCTATCGATGTAGAGCTGATGCGTAAACAACACGACGCCGTAGCAGACATATACAGAGAGCACGGTGTAAAGGTCTACTATGTGGAAGAACAGCGGGAAGACCGTCCAAACGCGGTGTTCTGCCGGGATCTGACCTTTATGACTCCGGAGGGAGCCATCATTACCCGGCCGGGAATGGCGGCAAGACGGGGAGAAGAGCGCTATATCGCCAAAGCTCTCGCCGACATCGGCGTGCCAATTGTAAGAACTATCAATGGCGACGGTATGTTTGAAGGAGCCAACGCCATGTGGGTTGACAGACATACCTGCGTTATTTCCACCGGAAGCAGATGCAACCGCAGTGGATTTGAACAGGTAAAGTATGAACTGGAACGGATGGGCGTAACAGAAATTCTGCACATGCAGCAGCCTTACAGTAATATACATATCGACGGGCTGATGAACGCAGTAAGCAACGACATGGTCATGGTTCATGCTTCTCAGGTACCTTACGACGTACTTGATGTTCTGAAAAAGAAAGGATACAAGATACTTGAGGCCCCTTCGACCACCGAAGTAAGAGAAGGTTTTGGCTGTAACTTTGTCGCGTTGGAGCCGGGACTGGTTCTGATGCCGGAAGGCAACCCTCGGTGTCAGGAGCTTCTGGAAAAGAACGGCGCAAAAGTATTGACCGTAGACATTTCCGAAATTATTAAGGGAAGAGGCGCCCTGCACTGCATTACGGCATTTCTGAAAAGAGGATAACGACTCAAAACCTAAAGTTTTGCCACAGAAGAAAAGGAGGATTTATGACTGACAAAAAGAAAGATATCGATGCCATCCCTGGTGAAAGATGGTTTCCCAAAGAATCTACGATTATTGACGATATGCCTGAACTCTGGGGCGACTGGGGTGTCTGCTCCGAAGTAGACGACCTCAAAGCGGTACTGATGCGCAGACCCGGTAAGGAAATTGAGAACTTCGATTATCGGGCCGCGCGCTTTAAAGCCCCGATCGATCCGGAAAAATTCCGAGCTCAGCACGACCACCTTGCCGATATCTACCGCGAACACGGTGTAAAAGTCTACTATGTTGAGGAACAGCGGGAAGATCGGCCAAACGCCCTCTTCTGCCGCGACCTGGTTCTTATGACCCCGGAAGGCGCCATCGTCACCCGGCCGGCTATGGAAGCCCGCCGCGGTGAAGAACGCTATGCGGCTAAAGCCCTGTCGGATCTTGGTGTTCCCATTATCCGCACCATCTGCGGCGATGCTACCTTTGAAGGCGCCATGGTTATGTGGGTGGACAGACACACTGCCATTCTTGCCTCCGGTGTACGAACCAATCGCAGCGGCTACGAGATGGTAGAGGCGGAATTAAAACGAATGGGCGTGACAGAAGTTCTGCATATGCAGATACCTTACGGCCACGCTCATATCGACGGCAATCTGAATTTTGCCAGCCACGATATAGCCATGATTCACGCTTCTCAGGTTCCGTACGATGTCTGCGACGCACTGAAAAAGAAAGGAATAAAGCTTCTCGAATGCCCTTCACAGACAGAAGCCAAAGAATCTTTCGCCATCAATTTTGTCGCCATCAGACCCGGACTGATCGTTATGCCGGCAGGAAATCCGAGAAGCCGGGAATTATTAGAGAAGAACGGAATAGAGGTTATCGAGATCCCGTTCGATGAAATCATGAAAGGATTCGGCGCAATTCACTGCTGCACCGCTTTCCTGAAGAGAGGTTAAATCGCTATGATAAAGAAATCAAAAGAAGCTACCCTGAATACATCCAACAATAAGCTGAAGAGAAATCTGACTCTGTTCGAAGCGACAATGCATTCCATCGCATTTGTCGTCGGTACAGGAATTTTCATGAAACCCGCCGTCGTTCTTCTCGACGCCGGATCAACGGGAATGGCCATGCTGATCTGGTTCGCCGGCGGCATGATATCTCTCTGCAGCGCGCTGACTATTGCCGAAATTGCCGCCTATATCCCTAAAGTGGGCGGAATGTACGCTTATATCGTGGAACTGTACGGCGACTTCGTCGGCTACATTTACGGCTGGATTTATATGCTCATTTCCGGTCCCGGAGGGGCTGCCGCCGCTGCTATGGCCTTTGCTACATTCTCGTCCTATTTCATTGAGATGAACCTGACTCAGCTGAGAATACTCTCTATTGCCGCCATGATTTTCTGTGCGGTCATTCAGGGAATTTCCACCAAACTTAGCATGCAGCTGCAGGCCATCGGAACCATCGCAAAGCTGATTCCGATTCTCGCCATTGTAGCGGTAGGCTTATTCAAGGGGGATATCCCGGGCTCTGTCAACTTCGACTTAGTAGGTGGATCCCCTGCAGGCGGAATCGCCGCAGCACTCCTTGGCGTACTCTGGTCGTTTGACGGCTGGGTTTCTACCTGCACTCTGGGTGAAGAGATGACCAGGCCGGAAAAGAATCTTCCGAAGGCAATAATCCTTTCCCTGACCTTTGTAACCGCTCTCTACATGCTGTTTAACTATGTAGTATTTAAGACGGCTTCGACAGAACAGATCGTCGCATCTGCTGATTCCAGCATCGGCACAGATGTGGCAGAGATGCTGTTTGGCCCTGCGGGAGCAGTTCTGGTCGCCATCAGCATGATGATCTCCGGAATTACTTCTCTGAACGCGCAGATCGTGCCTCCGGCCAGATACCTGCTGGCTATGGCCAACAAGCGTCAGGTAATCGGCTCTGAATTTCTGTGCAAACTGAATCCGAAATTCAACACACCGACCCGCTGCCTGGTCGTCGTACTGGTCATCGCATCAATTTATATCCTGTCCGGTACGTTTAACTCGGTTACCAACTTCGTCATCTTCATTATCTGGACTTTCTTCATCCTCTGTATACTGGGGATCTTCAAACTGCGGAAGAAATTCCCTCATGACGACAGTCTGTACCACGTGCCTCTGTATCCGATCGTTCCGCTTTTAGGCGTAGCAGGCGCAGCTTTCCTGGTTATCTCAACGATCATCGATTCACCGAGCTCCGCGCTGCTGGGAATCGCCATAGGTCTTGTCGGATTGCCTATGCTCTACTACTGCAAGAAAAAATACGGAACTGATCACAACATTTCCGGAGATGACGCAGAATAAAAACATAAAAACTTTTTACGCTGAATTTGCCAAAAGCGGTCCGCCTGTCAAAACACGGTCGGACCGCTTTCCTCTCCTTATACAAATTCTCCGCGATCGATTCTTTATCATCTATACTCTATGAGAAATGCAATACTTTTCCAACTTATAGTTCAGTGCCTGTTTGGAAATTTTCAGCTTCCGCGCAGCCTCAGTTAAACTTCCGCTTTCTGCCAGCGCCCGGCGAATCAGAGCCTTTTCCGTCTCCGCCATATACTCGTTCAGCGAAAAATTCGGAAGATCCAGATCTACGGAGGAAATCCCCCATTCGGAAATGCTTTCGATTTTCTTCTCCGCTGCCGGCAGATACTCGGGCAGATCCTTCTTCTGGATAAAACCGGCAGATGTAACATTGAATGCGCCTTCAATAACATTTTTCAGTTCCCGTATATTTCCCGGCCAGTTGTAGCTGCGGAAAATACGTTCCACAACTTCATCTATGCCAAGAATTTTTCTGTTCATCTTCCTGTTGTATTCTGAAATAAAGTGATTTGTCATGAACGACAAATCGTTAATTCTCTCCCGCAAAGGGGGAAGTGTCAGCTGCACGACACTCAGACGAAAGAACAGGTCTTCTCTCAAGAGTCCCTCTTTTACACATTCTATCGGATTCTGATTGACCGCCGAAACGATCTTTACCTGTACAGGTATTGGTTCCGCTGCGCCGATTCGTGTCACCTTCTTTTCTTCTATAGCTTTCAGAAGCTTAGCCTGAACGCTGATCTCCATAGAGTTTATCTCATCCAAAAATAATGTGCCGCCGTTAGCCAGTTCAAAGAGTCCCGGCCGGTTCTCCGCGCCGGTATAGCTCCCCTTTACGGTTCCAAAGAGGATGCTCTCCAAAAGGTTGGCCGGTATAGCCGCACAGTTCTGAGAGATAAACCGCTTGTTCTTACGGTGGCTGCAGGTGTGAATAGACTGGGCCGCCAGTTCCTTTCCGGTTCCCGTCTCTCCATAGATCAGCACAGAAGAATCCGTATCCGCGACCAGCCGTATCCTCTCCTTCACCTGCTCCATCTGCGGATCACTGGTTACAATGTCATCCAACGTATATAGGATTCCTTCTTCTGCCTGCGGTTTTAACTTCAGAGTAATATCCTGACGTTCATAGGGAAAATCCACATACCGGGAAAAATCCACAGCACCTACGATTTTTTCTCCCTCTTTTATGGGCATTGTAGTGTTGACCGCATTGATACTCTGCCCGTCGTAGGTGGACAATTCCTGAAATTCGTTGGAAATGGGTTTTCCGGATCGAAGAACCCGGAGCAGACTGCTGGTCTCTTCCGTTAGATTAGGGTAAATTTCGAGTATATGTCTGCCGACCAGATCCTTCTCTTTCAGTTTGTTTACATCCGGTCTGTAGGTAGTGAAGTATTCAATAATACCTTTTGCGTTGACGACGACAATTCCATCGATACAGTTGTACAGATTTAAAATCTGTTCCACATATCTTCTGAGCATTCCTCATAAAACTCCTTTCTCCAATCCGGTCCTGCCTTTATTATATCGTCGGAAAACTCATAAAGCAACAGGAAAGGACACAGGAAAATTCGCGAAAGAATGCGGTAATCCTACTGCGAAAAAGCAGACAGTCCCCTGTCTGCTCCTCAAAATCTACAGTATATCGATATGCTCGCCGGCCAGCGCCTTGTTCATGCTTCTCACTGCGCAGAACTTTCCGCACATGGAGCAGGTATCGTCGTGCTCCGGCTTGCGGTCAGCCCGAATCGCCTTCGCCGTTTCCGGATCGATGGCGCAGACCCACTGCGCCTCCCAGTCCAGCTCTCTTCTGGCATCTGCCATACGGTCGTCGATCTCCCTTGCACCGCGCACGCCTTTGGCGATATCGGCGGCATGGGCGGCGATCTTAGAGGCGATGATCCCCTGTTTGACATCTTCCACATTCGGCAGTGCCAGATGCTCCGCCGGCGTCACATAGCACAGGAAGGCCGCTCCCGAAGCCGCGGCGATGGCGCCGCCGATGGCGGAGGTGATATGATCATATCCGGGCGCGATATCGGTCACGATCGGTCCCAGCACATAAAACGGAGCGCCGCTGCAGATGGTCTGTTGCAGCTTCATGTTGGCCGCGATCTGATCCATCGGCATATGCCCCGGGCCTTCCACCATGACCTGCACATCTTTTTCCCATGCCCGCTTCGTCAGTTCGCCCAGCCGGACCAGCTCTTCGATCTGGCAGACATCCGATCCGTCGGCCAGGCATCCCGGTCTGCAGGCGTCGCCCAGCGAAATAGTCACGTCATATTCCCGGCAGATATCCAGGATCTCATCGAAGTATTCATAAAACGGATTTTCCTCTCCGGTCATGGTCATCCAGGCAAAGACCAGCGAACCGCCGCGGGAAACGATGTTCATCTTTCTCTTGTGTTTTTTGATCTGCTCGATGGTTTTGCGGGTAATTCCGCAGTGCAGCGTCACAAAATCCACACCGTCTTCTGCGTGAAGACGGACCACATCGATAAAATCCTTTGCGGTCAGAGTATCCAGATCGCGCTGATAGTGGATGACGGAATCGTATACCGGAACCGTGCCGATCATCGCCGGACACTCGCTGGTCAGCTTACGGCGAAACGGAATGGTATCGCCGTGCGAAGAAAGATCCATGATGGCGTGAGTGCCCATGTTGACTGCCGCCATAACCTTTTCCATTTCTACGTTCATATCCTTGCAGTCACGGGAGACCCCCAGGTTGACGTTGATTTTCGTCTGCAGCATGGAGCCAACACCCTCGGGATCGATGCAGGTATGCTTTTTATTGGCGCAGATGACCACCTTGCCCGAAGCCACCAGCGGCATCAGCTCTTCACAGGTCATGCGTTCCTTTTCCGCTACTCTGGCCAGCTCCGGGGTAACGATCCCCTTGCGCGCCGCTTCCATCTGTGTTGCGTATTCTCTCATTTCTTCCTCCTCGTTTCCTCTGTCCGCATCTTTTCCTCTGCTCCGGCCGCTCTTTGCGGCAGGCGGGGTACGGTGCAGGCGGAATTAAAAAAGCTGCGTATGATCTTGCAGGTTCATACGCAGCTTCGCTCTTCTTCATATTCCCCTACGTTGGCATTACCCAAATCAGGTTACAGGTCTGGGCAGTATCAGCCCACTCTCAGCCTGCTTCTGCAAGCTCCCTTGTTCTGTTTTTAGCTTTTTCTATCTTAACACATCAGCCGCACTTTGAAAAGCCGCAATTTCTGCAGATGACACAGCCGCCCTCGTGTTCGACCACGCTGCCGCATTCCGGACAGGAATGGATCTCACCGGCTGTTGCCGGAATGACCGGAGGATGTTTCACCGGCTGAGACGGCATCTTGGCCGCTTCTTCTCTCTGTGCCTTTTCCTTTGGCTGCTCCTCGATCAGCTTGGACACCTTCATGATGACCTTGGCGATGGCATCCGGGCAGGAGGTGCAGCTCATGCCCTGCTGTCTGATGGTAGACGGACAGCGTATGCCCTTTAACTGATCGTAAACCTCATTGATGGAAATACCGCTGCGCAGCGCCACGGAAACCAGTCTGGCCGTCGCCTCGCTCTGGCTCGGACAGCCGCCGGCCTTTCCGGTGCTGGTGAATACCTCACAGATGCCGTTTTCATCATAGTTGGTGGTCACGTAAAGGCTGCCGCAGCCGATCTTCATCTTTTCGGTAAAGCCGCGAGTCACATCCGGACGCGGACGTGGTTCGATATGGCCGAATCCGGCCTCTGCCGCAGTCTGCACGGCTTCCGCTGCCGTCTTGCCGCCCTCATGGTTGACTTTGCCGATATTGAGCACCTGTTCCTCCCGGCTGCCGTCGCGGTAAATCGTCACGCCCTTGCAGCCTTCCCTGTAGGCCAGCAGGTACACATCGCGAACCTCGTTTCTGGTCGCTTCTTTCGGGAAATTAACGGTCTTGGATACCGCATTATCGGTATAACGCTGAAACGCCGCCTGCATACGGATATGGTCGATCGGCCGGATATCGTGGGAGCAGACAAAGACTCTGCGTACCTCCTGCGGGATCTCCTCGCAGTGCGCTACCGTTCCTTCCCGGGCGATCTTCTTCAGCAGGTCATCGCTGTACAGTCCCAGCTCTTTCAGCTTCATGGTCAGGATCGGATTGACCTCCACCATTTCCGTTCCGTCCATGATGTTGCGGATAAAGGCGTAGGCAAATACCGGTTCTACACCGGAGGAACAGCCGCCGATAATCGAAAGTGTTCCCGTCGGCGCGATGGTCGTGACCGTGGCGTTGCGCACCGGTACGCCGTCTTTCAGCGTGCTGACAGCGAAAAGCGGGAAAGTTCCCCGTTTTTCCGCCAGTTTGGCGCTGGCTGCATGACCGGTATTTTCGATATACCGCATGACTCTTTCCGCCAGTTCTACCGCCTCGTCGGAATTGTACGGGATATTCATCAGCAGCAGCGCATCTGCCCAGCCCATGACGCCCAGTCCGATCTTGCGGGAGGCTCTGGTTGTTTCTGCGATTTTATCCAGCGGGTAGTTGTTTGCATCTATAACATTATCGAGGAAGTGCACGGCTTTTTCTACCGTTTCGCCTAAAAGCCCGAAATCGAACTCATAGCCGGTCAGGGTCTTTCTCAGCATTTTTACCAGATTGATGGAACCCAGATTGCAGCTCTCATATGGCAGCAGCGGCTGTTCTCCGCACGGGTTGGTACTTTCGATCTCGCCCTGGGTCGGCGTTACGTTATCGCGGTTGAGCCTGTCCAGGAAAATGATGCCCGGCTCGCCGTTTTTCCAGGCGTGATCGACGATGGTATCAAAGACTTTCTCTGCGCTGAGATGTCCCACCGCCTGTTTGGTCTTCGGGTCGATCAGATCATAATCGCTCTGGTTCTCCACG
The DNA here is from genome assembly GCA_944388465.1 of uncultured Emergencia sp. Lineage (GTDB taxonomy): Bacteria > Bacillota > Clostridia > Peptostreptococcales > Anaerovoracaceae > Senimuribacter. The sequence continues at coordinate 12,785 of CALXJA010000082.1, read as the reverse complement.
GCTTCCATAAAAGCCTCCGTGATGCCGATACTGATATTGAAATTGGTGATTTCTTTATTGTCCGCCTTGCAGTTGATGAACTCCAGAATGTCCGGATGATCTACCCGCAATACGCCCATGTTGGCGCCTCTGCGGGTACCCCCCTGCTTCACGGCTTCCGTCGCCGCGTTAAACACCTTCATAAAGCTGACCGGCCCGCTGGCTACGCCGCCTGTGGAGCGCACTGCCGATCCGCTCTGCCGCAGACGGGAAAAGGAAAATCCCGTGCCGCCGCCGGATTTATGAATCAGCGCCGCGTTTTTCACGGAATCGAAAATTCCCTCCATACTGTCCTCTACCGGAAGCACAAAACATGCGGAGAGCTGACCCAGTTTCCTCCCCGCGTTCATCAGAGTCGGCGAGTTGGGAAGGAACCTGAGACTGGTCATCAATTCAAAAAAATCATCGCTGAGTCTGGCCGTGTCGACGCTGTTGTCGTAGCTGGCGTCCACGGCGGCAATGGTATGGGAAACCCGGCGGAACATATCCTCTACGGTTTCCATGACATTGCCGTTTTCATCTTTGCCGAGGTACCGTTTTTCCAATACCTTCATGGCATTTTTGCTGATATCTGTAATCGCCATCTCTTCCTCCTGTACAATATATTTTGTTGCAGGAATCATTATATCACTATATGTAGTATATGGCAACGAGAAAAAGGAAAATCACAAAAAAACAGAGGCAGCAAAAAACAGCCCTGCCGCGCCAGCCGCGGAATCAACGTGTCCCGGCGCTCAAGGCTGTTTCTGTGTGCTGAGGCTTTATCGTCTTTATTTCTTTTTACTTCGTCTTGATGGCAAAATATTTTTTCGCCGGCGTCTTGCACAGAGCCGAGGCGATAAAGCAGGCGATAATCATACCGACGATGAACTGACCAATGTTCCAAGGCACGCTGGCCAGAGGGATCAGCGGATTTCCGTACATCACCGATTCCACGGTGTAATAGCCGGCCGCCATCTCGATACCCGCCAATATCATGCCGATGATCTCTATTGCGGTAATGCCAAAGCCTTCTCCTTTATGACGGCCTTTTTTCTTCATGTGCTCTACGAAAGCGCCCATGATAAAGGCCATGAAAAACTTAATGAGTAAAGTCCACGGCGCATAATAGGCATATCCGCCTATCACATCACCCAGAGCCGAACCGATACCGGATGCAATACTGCCATATTTCTTTCCCAGAACCAGCACAGAAAGGAAGATCATCGAATCGCCCAGATGCACATAGCCCTGTGTAAAAGGTACCGGAATCTTAATAAACATGGTCGTGACCATCACCAGACACATCATCAGACCGGTCATAACGATCGTATTGATCCTGTCTGCACTCATAGCGGCAGACGGCCTTGCCGTCCCCTTCGCCTGGCCGCGCATTTTGTCTGAAGTCTCTCTCGTTGTTTCGTTTCTACGCATATTTCTCACCCGTTTCTATTGATCTTGTATTTCTTCGGAAGCAGCTGGCGGCTTCTCCCGCATTTCTGTTGACTTTTCCTGCTCCGGTATTATAATATCATCAAAGTGTCTATTGATAAATACGCAAATCAAAATATTTTTCTATATACAGTTTGGAGGTAAAAGAAAAAATGCGCCCGATTTCTCTGGAATTTAAGCACAATGATCCCACACCTTTATATGTACAGTTATATCGTTACCTGAAAAAAGAAATCGTCCAGGGCAACATCGCCGCCGGTGAAAAACTGCCGTCGCTGCGTCGGCTTTCCGCTGACCTTTCCATCAGCGTCACGACCACCGGGCTGGCCTACAACCAGCTGCTGGTAGAGGGCTATATCACCAGCAGACCTCAGTCCGGCTACTATGTAGCCAACATCGCTCCCGCCGATCTTTCCGCAAGCGGCCAGGGCGAAAAGCAGCGGCCTTATGACTTTTCTTCCTATACCTTTGAGGATTATGAATATAAATACGATCTGACCAGCTTCGACTTCGGCAAGTGGAAAAAATGCGTCTCCCGGGTATTGAGCGAATACTCGCATATGCTGCTCTTTGAGAGCGATCCCCAGGGCGAGGCCGCGCTCCGGTTTGAAATCTCCAAATACGTCTATTCCTCCCGGGGCGTCACGGCCGATCCGGATCAGATCGTCGTCGGTGCCGGCACCCAGCAGCTGACCTCTCATCTGTGCCGCATCCTGCGCAAGATGAATATCGGTCTGGTATCTACAGAAGACCCCGGCTATCTGCCCGTGCAGAACATTTTCCGCGATCACGGTTTTAACCTGACGAAGATTCCCGTCGCGGCAGACGGCATCATGATCGAGCAGCTTCCGGCCAACATACCCTCCGCCGTCTACGTCAGTCCTTCCAACCAGTTTCCCACCGGCTCCGTGATGCCTGTCGGAAAGCGCTACCGGCTTTTGGAATGGGCACGAAAAAACAGGAGCTTTATCCTGGAGGATGACTACGACAGTGAGCTGCGCTATTTCGGAAAACCGGTGCCGGCTCTGCAGGGACTGGATGAGGCAGACCGCGTCGTCTATCTGGGTTCTTTTTCCTCAACTCTTTTTCCGGCGATAAAAATCAGCTACATGGTTCTTCCCGTGGAAATGATCCGCATCTTCGACACCATTAAAAGCGACTACACACAGACCTGTTCCAAAACCGAGCAGCTGACTCTGGCTCTGTTCATGGAAGAAGGTTTTTACTATACGAACATCCGCAAACTGCGGACCCTGTACGGGCAGAAGCTGCAGTCGGCTCTCGGCGCTCTGGCAAAATACGGCAGCGGCTTCGCTCTGCCCATCAACACCAATTCCGGCATCAACATCATCCTCAGGGTAAAGACCCGCAAAACCCCGGAGGAGCTTTCCGCATCGGCCCGGCTTCTGGGGCTCAACGTGCAGCCCGCCGCCAGTCTCACCGAGCAGGATACCGCTGCGCTGATCTTCTATTACAATCAGATCCCTCTGGAAGAGGTTTCCGGCAGCGTCGAGGAAATGCTGAAAAAGTGGAAAGAATAAAGAAAGCGGAAAGCCCGATCCGGCTTTCCGCATACTCTCCTGCAGTTCGTTTTGAATCAGTATTTTCGCGCTTTTCCTGCATGGCCATGTAAACGGCGCATTCCCGTGACCATCATAGCCGGCCACGGGGGGGACAGGCTTACTCTTCTGTAAACGCATCAGCGCCGCTGGTTTTGGTGATCTTCCCGTCGCGATCGATGAACACCGCTTCCACGCCCCGGGTATGTTCAATGAATTCTTTTCCCGCTTCTACGCCCAGCATCAGACAGATGGTCGACATGGCGTCACAGTCTGCGGAACTGCCGAAGTCTCCCATCAGCGTCACCCCGGCCACATCGGTATCCGCCGGATAACCGGTTTTCACATCGAGGATATGATGATAGAGCTTACCGTCCTTCTCGAAACAGCGCTCATAGATTCCGGAGGTCACGACGGTAGCATCTGACGCCGCAACCACACCGACAATTTCACCCTGGTCGGAAAACGGCTCCTCGACACCGATGCGGAACGCCTCGCCGTCCTTATCTCCTATCGCTACAATATTTCCGCCGAAATTGATAATGGCCGACGTCACGCCCTGTTCCTTCAGATAGTCCCCGGCACGATCGGCAACATACCCCTTGCCGATTCCTCCCAGATTGATTTTCCCCTGCGGATTACCCATGGTCACCGTGTTCCCGTCGATGGCGATCTGCCGGTAATCCACCGAGGAAAGCGCTTCCTGTACATCAGCTTCGTCAGGCAGCTGCGGCGTTTCACTGTGGAAATCCCACAGATCGGTTACCTTTCCGACCGTGATATCAAAGCGGCCGTCAGAAAGCTCGCCGTACCGGATGCCCATTTTTATGACCTCTACCGTCCGCGGATCACATTCCACCGGTTCTCCGCCGGCATGATTGATGTGATAGATATCCGATTCCTCCCGGGTCGCACTGAGCAGAGATTCATATTCCGCACACAGTGCAAAAGCGCCGTCGATGACCGCCTCGGCATTTTCCTGCCCCATATCTTCCATGTCGTAAATGGTAATGGAGCATATGGTATCCATGTAATAGCTGGATTTTTCCACCGGCTCAGGCTTTCCGGCGCAGCCCGTCTGTGTTATAATCAGGGGAAAGGCCAAGACCACGGCCAGTAAAAGGGAAAGGATTCTTTTCATTTTCTCTACCTCGCTACCAATGTATTTTCAGGAGCTTTTTTATGTTCAACATGATCAAAAAAGCAGATATCGTCTTATTTGTCGTCCTGCTGCTGGGGGGCATCGCCCTGTCTCTGCTGTCCGCTGCCGGAAATTCTGCCGGCGGACAGGTGGAAATCACGGCAAACGGAGAACCCTACGGCACCTACAGTCTCTCCAAAAATCAAACCATAGAAATAAAGCAAAACGGACATATCAATAAGATTACCATAAAAGACAATACTGTGCAAATGTCTTATTCTGACTGCAAAAATCAGGTATGCGTCAAGGACGGCCGGATCAGCCGCACCAACCAGAGCATCGTATGCCTGCCGAACCGGATCGTCATCCGGATCACCGGCGGAGAGGAGGAATATGATGCCATCAGCAACTGACCGTCATCGCCGCCAGGATCGTACGAAGCGGCTGGCGCTTTCCTCCATGTTTGCCGCCCTGGCGCTGATCTTCTCCTATATCGAAGCGATGCTTCCTTTTAGCGTAGGGATACCGGGAGTCAAGCTGGGCATTGCCAACCTCGTCGTCATCATCGCCCTTTACGAGATGGGGCTGCGCTATGCCCTCACCATCAATGTCATCCGCATATTCGTCGCCGGACTTTTATTCAACGGGCTTTTCGGCGCAGTCTATTCTCTGGCCGGAGGCCTGCTCAGCCTTCTGATCATGTGGCTTCTCAAAAAAACCGGACTGTTCAGCATGATCGGAGTCAGTATGGCCGGCGGTGTAGCCCACAACATGGGACAGCTGTTGATCGCGTCAGCCATCGTTTCCGACCTGCGGATGTTCCTGTACTTTCCGGTACTGATGTTCTCCGGCATTGCCAGCGGCATCGCCATCGGCTTTGTCAGCTGCGTCATCGACAAAAAGCTGCCGAAAAGCCTCTTTCATTGATCCGGTTCTGATCCGATCCTGATCGGGCATCAATCTGGGGCATACCACAAAAAAGGCATGGAATTTCCATCCTTTTTTTGTTACACTGGGATTATACACAGAAGACCTTTCGTCCGGCTCTGCGGAACCTTCCGCTATCTGCTGCTGTCTGCCGCAATTTGCCGAAAGTTTCACAGGCCGACGAAAGTATGAGCAAATATATACATATAACAGGAGGTAAATGTGTTGAGAAAGCAATTAACGGATCTTCGAGAAAAAATGCAGGAAAACCATATCGACGCCTATCTGATTCCGACCACGGATTTCCACGGCTCCGAATACGTCAACGACTATTTCAAATGCCGCAAATTCGTCTCCGGTTTCACCGGCTCCGCCGGCACCCTGGTCGTCACCCTGGACGAAGCCTGGCTCTGGACTGACGGACGGTATTTTCTACAGGCGCGGGATCAGCTGGAAGGCAGCGGCATCGGCCTGATGAGATCCGGACAGCCCGGTGTTCCGTCCATCAGCGAATACCTGCAGCAGAAGCTCGACAGCGACAGCTGCCTGGGCTTCGACGGCCGCGTCGTCGACTGGAACTTCGGTCACGAACTGGAAGAGCAGTATCATCTGCGCTTTGACCGGGATCTGGTGGACGAGATCTGGCCGGATCGTCCGCAGATCCAGCCTTCCGCCATCTATCCCCTGCCTCTTTCCGTCACCGGAGAATCCGCAGAAGATAAACTTGCCCGTCTGCGCCGTGCGATGAAGGAAAAAGGCGCAGATCACCACCTGATCACCAAGCTGGAGGAAATCGCCTGGCTGTACAATCTGCGGGGAGACGATGTAGAGCACACGCCGGTATTCTTCGCCTTTGCCCTGATCAGCCAGGACAGCGACCGTCTCTACGTGCTGGACAGCCGGTACAAAGGGGACAACGTCCGCCCTTATCTGCAGATTTTCGACGATCTGAAAGCGCTGAAAGGCGGTTCCATTCTCCTGGACAGGAGCGTGGCCAGCTATGCCCTGGTTCAGGTGGCGGCAGAAGGCTCCAGGATCATCGACGGCGAAAATCCGGTATCGCTGATGAAATCCTTCAAGAACGAAACCGAGATCCGCAGCACGAAAAACGCCCACATTAGGGATGGGGCGGCCATGGTACAGTTTATCCGCTGGCTGAAAGAGAACATCGGCAAAGAGACGATGACGGAGATTTCCGCTTCCGATCATCTGGAACAGCTTCGCCGCCGGCAGGAAGGCTGCTTTGATATCAGCTTCGATACCATTTCCGGATATGGAGAACACGGCGCCGTCATCCACTATTTCGCCACAGAGGAAACCAACAAAACGCTGGAGCCGGAAGGCTTCCTGCTGGTCGATTCCGGCGGTCAGTATGAAGACGGAACCACCGATATCACCCGGACCATCGCCCTGGGACCGCTGACGGAAGAGATGAAGGAAGATTACACCGCCGTGCTGCGCTGCCATATCGCCCTGGCCACGGCTGTCTTTGCAGAAGGCACCACCGGCGCTCAGCTGGATGCGCTGACCCGCAAGCCGCTGCAGGAGCTGGGTCTGGACTACAACCACGGCACCGGTCACGGTGTCGGCCATATTCTCAGCGTTCACGAAGGTCCCCAGGTCATCAACCCGAAGGGGGATCATCACGCCTTCTATCCGGGACAGATCACCAGCGACGAACCGGGCGTCTACCTGGAGGGAAAATTCGGCGTTCGTCTGGAGAACGAGCTGCTGTGCGTGGATAAAGGCGACGGCCGCTTCGGTTTTGAACCGCTGACCTTCTGCCCGTGGGAGCTTTCGGCCATCCTGACGGACAGACTCACCGATGAAGAGATCCAGTGGGTCAACGACTACCACGCAGCGGTTTACGAAAAACTGGCGCCGCTGCTTTCCGAAGACACCCGCAGCTGGCTCCGGGAAGAAACCCGTCCAATACAGAAATAATGCGAGAACCGATAAACGAGCTGAAAAGGGCTGCCTGCCGGAAGGAAACATATCCTTTCCGGCAGGCAGCCCTTTACTATACCGCGGTTTATCTCGAAAGACCTGTCTTTGCCCGCAGTTCCAGAAACCTGATCAGGAATCGGTTTCTTCTGACAGAAGGCTTTTAGTTCTGCTTCTCTCCTTTAAAATCCGCATACTTTTCGATGATCTTCAGGATCGCCCGGCAGCACTGCTCCATGTGGTCGATGATCGCCACTTCCGTCAGTGAATGGTGATTGAACGAACCGGTTCCCAGGTTCGGGCACGGTACGCCTTTGAAGGAAAGTTCCGCTCCATCGGTACCGCCGCGAATAGCCGGAACCCTCGGTGTGACGCCGCACTCTGCGATGGCTTCCTTTGCAAAATCAATAAGGTGCATATGCGGACGTACCATTTCCGCCATGTTTCGATAGCCGTCACGAATCTCCACCGTTACCGTTCCGGCGCCATAACGGGCATTGAGCATTTCTCCGATCCGCTTTACCGCCGCTTTTCTCTCTTCGTATCTGTCCCTGTCATGCTCACGGATCAGATAACTCATCCTGCAGCTGCTGCAGTCTCCGTTGATGTGCATCAGATGATAAAAGCCCTCATAATCCTGTGTATGCTCCGGCCGTTCCCACGGCGGCAGCATAGCGTCAAATTCCATGGCGATCAGTGAGGCGTTTTTCATTTTGTCCTTAGCTTCGCCCGGATGGGTCTCCACGCCTTTGATCTCTACCGTTACCGATGCGCCGTTAAAGTTCTCGTATTCGATATCGCCAAAATCTGCACCGTCTACTGTATAGGCAAAATCCGCGCCAAAGGCCTCTACGTCAAAATTATCCTGGCTGGTGCCGATCTCTTCGTCCGGTGTGAAGGAAAAGGCCACTTTCCCATGCTTAAACTCAGGGTGAGTGCTCATATATTCCAGTGCCGTGACAATTTCCGCTACGCCGGCTTTGTCGTCGCCGCCCAAAAGCGTACTTCCGTCAGTCACAATGAGACGGCAGCCTATTGCATTTTTCAGACCGGTATCCAGCTCCGGATCCAGTTTATCGCCAGAGTCCAACTGGATCACTCCGCCGTCATACTGTTCGATGATCCGCGGTTCCTTCCCCGGCGTTGGGGACGGATGCGCGTCGGAAGTGTCCAAATGCGCGATAAAGCCGATCACCGGGGAATCGACATCCACATTGGCCGGAACGCTGCCGTATATATATCCCTTGTCATCGAGACGCACGTCTTCGATGCCGAAACTCTTGATTTCTTCGACCAGAGCTTCAGCGAGTACCTTCTGTCCCGGCGTGCTGGGAACCGTGTCTTTTCCCTCAAGGGACATGGTGTCGTACATGACATAGTTTAAAAATCTTTCATGCAGTTTCATTTTTGCCTCCCGAATATACTTTTTCTTTTATTTTATCTTTGGTAAACACAAAAGTCCAGTTCTTTTGAACGAATCTCCCGAAGGAACAGGAAGGAAGCTCCCTCTCCACAGGGGTGGCAGAACGCAGGATCGTTCATCGCCCGTAAAGATCTTTTCACAAGGTGAATCCGCAGCTCCGTCCGGGCTCTGCACGGCGCAGCGCCGCACACAGACGGAGCGACGGAGCAATGACGATTCCTTGACACGTTTTTCCCCTCATAATATAATGAAGGCAGATTGATTGCTACAGAAAGAGGGCTGGCAGATGAACGACAAACTCAAAGAAACCGGTGAAAATATCCGCACCTACAGACAGGCGCTGGGAATGTCCCTGCAGCAGTTTGCCGACTGTCTGCACAAGAGCAAGGCCACCGTCTCCAAATATGAAAACGGCATCATTTCCATCGATCTGGCAACCCTGTACGACATTTCCGAAATACTGCAGATCCCTCTCTATAAGCTGATCCACCAGCCCCGATCCTCACAGCCGTCTTCCAGCCGCGGACAGCTGCAGAGCCGGCAGTATCTTTATTCTTACGCCCGCAAAGGCAGCAGGCTGACCAAGAGCGTACTGGATCACTACTTCACTGGGGAACACACGTTAGATGTTACCTTTTTCTATGACGTCCCCTCCTTTGAGCAGCTGAACCGCTGCCGCGGTCTCTATGAGGGAAGCATGTCCAAAGACGGACCGATCCTCAACTATCAGTTTGTCAACCGCAGGATCAAGACGGAGCATACCTTTCTCTGCTGCCTGGAGAGCCTGGACAACAACGGGTACAATATGGGTCTGCTGTCCAGCATCTCCTACACCACCATGACGCCCAACGCCATAAAGGTCATCCTCTCCCCGGTCAGACTGAAAGAGGATGACCTGCTCAAACAGCTTCTTCTCTTTGATAAGGAAGATATTCAGCGCCTGAAGCGCGACAATATGCTCACTATAGACAGACGCTGAAACCCGTTAGTCTTCCAACTCTTCTCTTACATCCTTAAAGGCTTTTACCGCCCGGTCAATGTCCTCACGGGTATGCTCTGCGCAGAGCTGTGTGCGGATTCTGGCTTTTCCCTTTGGTACGACCGGATAGGAAAAGGCCACGGCATAGATCCCCTTTTCTACCAGACGGGCGGCGTATTCTACCGCTTTTTTTTCATCATACAGCATGACCGGCACGATCGGATGTACACCCTTGATAACATCAAATCCCGCCTCGGTCAGCTGGTTCCGATAATAGGCGGTTATCTCTTCCAGCGCATCTCTGCGTCCGGTATCCTCCTGAAGCATACGGAACACCTCCAGGCTTGCTCCCGCAATGGCCGGCGACAGCGTGTTAGAGAACAGATACGGTCTGCTTCTCTGCCGAAGCAGCTCAATGATCTCTTTCCTTCCTGTGGTATATCCGCCGGATGCGCCGCCCAGCGCCTTGCCCAGCGTTCCGGTGAGAATATCGACCCGGCCGGTCACACCGCAGTACTCCGGCGTACCCCGTCCGCTTTTTCCTACAAAACCGGCAGCATGACTGTCGTCTACCATGACCAGCGCATTGTACCGGTCGGCCAGATCACAGATCGCTTCCAGATCAGCGATAACGCCATCCATGGAAAACACCCCGTCAGTGGCGATCAGCTTGATTCTTGCCGAAGCCGCATCTGCTTCCGCCAGCTTCTTTTCCAGATCTTCCATATCATTGTTTTTGTAACGAAAACGTTTTGCCTTGCAAAGACGTATGCCGTCGATGATCGAGGCATGATTCAGCTCATCGCTGATTACCGCGTCTTCTTCAGTCAGAATGGTCTCAAAGAGGCCGCCGTTGGCATCGAAGCAGGATGAATATAAAATGGCATCTTCTGTGCCGAAAAAATCGCTGATGGTCTTCTCCAGCTTTCGATGAATGTCCTGTGTTCCGCAGATAAAGCGTACGGAGGACAGGCCGTATCCCTTTTCCTCCATGGTTTTCTCCGCTGCGTCGATCAGGCGGCCATTATCGCACAGTCCCAGATAATTATTGGCGCACATGTTCAGAAGATGTCTTCCGTCTTCTAATACGACTTCTCTTCCCTGCATCGAGGTTATCGCCAATTCGTGTTTATACAGGCTCGCCTTTTCGATTTCTTCTATTTCTGTGCGGAAATACCGCAGTAGATTTTCCTTTCCTGACATGACTATTTTCCCTCCTCTGTCCAATCCAGAATAACTTTTCCGGCGTTTCCGGAAAGCATAGCGGCAAAACCTTTTTCGTATTCTTCTGCGCGGAAATGGTGGGTGATAATGCCGCTGATATCCAGCCCCGCCTGCAGCATCGCCGTCATCTTGTACCAGGTATCCCATACCTTCCGGCCATAAATTCCGCGGATGTTGATCCCGTTAAAAATTACCGATTCCATATCTACGGCTGTATCATTGCCCTGCAGCCCCAAAAGCGCGATCTGTCCGCCATGCTTCATAGTATGGATCATAGCATTGAGGGCCGCCTGGCTGCCCGACATTTCCAGACCGATATCAAAACCTTCTGTCATACCGATCTCACTCATCACATCCGCCAGTGTCTCTCTCTGCAGATTCACCGTCCGGCCGGCTCCCAGCTCCTTCGCCAGCTTTAGCCGATAATCGTTAAAATCGGTGACCACGACGTTTCTCGCTCCGGAGAAAGACGCCACCGCGGCGGCCATGCAGCCGATGGGACCTGCTCCGGCAATGAGCACATCCTCACCCAGCAAATCGCAGGTAAGCGCCGCATGAACAGCGTTCCCAAACGGATCAAAGATCGCATACATTTCTTCCGGTATAGAATTGCTGCAGCGCCAGACATTGGACTGCGGAATGACCAGATAGTCGGCAAAAGCGCCGTTTCGGTTTACGCCGACGCCTTTCGCGTCACGGCAGTTTTCTTTGTGACCCTCGAGACAGTTCCGGCACTTTCCGCAGGTAATATGTCCTTCGCCGGACACCAGTTCGCCGGGTGCGTAGTCTTTTACTGCCGCTCCGACTTCAACAATTTCGCCCACATATTCGTGACCGACGGTCAATCCCAGAGGAATAGTGCGCTGCGCCCATTGGTTCCACTGATAAATGTGTACGTCTGTACCACATATGGCGGTCTTGTGGATCCTGATCTTCACTTCATCGTCTCCGACCTCCGGTATAGGTACCTGTTTCATCTCCAGACCCTGACCGTCCCGGCTCTTGACCAGTGCCCGCATCGTATTGTGACTCATCCGTAAATCCCTGCCTTTCTCGTATTCTTTACATCGATCATACAAAACCCGCGCAGAAACAGCAAACTGCCGGGCGTTTCGCTGAATGAAACGCCCGGCAGTCTGTGTTTCGTTTGAGGAAACCCTCGCCCTTTGTAATCCTTTTTTGCAGAGATAACGTTTGAAAATTCTTTTTATTCAGATCATCGTATCTTTTGGCGAAACCTCTCTTTACCGGCAGAGCTGCGCAATGGCATCGGTAAACATCATGCCGCTGACCAGCAGCGTCTCCACAGAGATCCGCTCATCCGGCCCGTGCATCTTCGTCTCTTCGCCCGGCATACAGCAGCCGAAGGCCACAGCATTATCAATACCATGAACGTAAGTGCCGCCTCCGGTATAGAGGCATTTCCCTTCTTGTCCGGTATATTTCTCATAGACAGAAAGCAGTGTGCGCACGAACGCGGAATCGCCCGGCACATGGTGCGGTGCGCTGAAGGTGCTGCGGAAATCAAGACCCGCCGCTTTGGCCGCATCCGCCACCGGAGTCAGTTTTTCTTCTGTAGCGCAGATCGGCGTCCGGGAGTCAAATTCGGCTTCCAGGCGGCCATCGGTAAAGTTCAGGATATCCAGGCTGACGGTGATCTCTCCGGATTCCTCATCACAGAAATAAATGCCCGCCGCTCTTCCGTTGACATCGCCATAAGGAAACAGCTGATACAGCCCTTTCAGCTTTGCGGCAGCTTCTCCTTTCAGCGGAAGAGCGGAAAGCAGAGCCAGCAGTGCGATAATACCGTTTTTCCCTTCTTCCGGTGTGGAAGCATGAGCGGAGACTCCATTGGCAAAAATGTGGAGGATATCCCCTTCGGAAGTCCAGGAGAACTCCACGCCGGTCTCTGCCTGCAGCTTTGCCGCCGCTTCGGCCAGAATGCTTTCATCCAGTCCTTCAACTTCGGCCTCGGCTTTGGCCGGCACGACGTTGCCCTTGATGCCGCCGCGGAATGCGCGGACTGCCGGAAGCTCACTGTCTGCTTCGATATCCGCACTGAAGTGACCGCCGAGATGGCCTTTTTCCACATTGATCACCTGAAAATCCGCATCCGGT
>CALXJA010000081.1 GCA_944388465.1 uncultured Emergencia sp. | reverse complement strand
TGCTCCAGATATCTACGGCAAACCGCTCGTTGATATCCGTCGCCGTAGTCAGCACCGGCTGCGCGCCGCAAAGGCCGGAAATTTCTGCCGCCGCTTCGTTAGCGCCGCCCAGATGCCCGGAAAGTATCGGGATCGCAAAGCGGCCGAACTCATCCATGACGATCACGGCAGGATCGGTGTCTTTCGTACGGATCAGCGGTGCGATCAGCCGCACGGCGATCCCTGCCGCGCAGATAAAGAGGAATGTATCCTTGCGGTGAAAATTCTCCTGGAGATATTCCTTTGCTCTGCTTTTGTCCGGCAGTATTTCTGCGCTGCAGCTTTGGCTCAGCTTTTCCGCAAGGCTCTCGGCGAGTCTTCTGCCCCGCTCGGTAAAAGCAAGTATGCCGATTTCCTTCATTCTTTCTTTGCCTCTCTGAACAGATGGGAAAATGTCGGGTCATAAAGCTTTGAACGCTGATAACGGTCACCCAGGAAACCGCCGACCAGAATCAGCGCCATCTTATTGATTCCGTTTTCTTCTGCGGCTTCAGCGATATTTTCCACCGTCGTGCGCACGACCTTTTCATCCGGCCAGGTCGCCTTGTATACGATGGCTGCCGGCGAATCCGGCGCATAACCGCCCTCAATAAGCCGGCCGGAAAGCTCTTTCAGCATGGTCGACGTCAGAAAAACAACCATGGTGGCGCCATGAGCCGCCAGCTTTGCGATCTCTTCTTTTTCCGGTACCGGTGTTCTTCCGGCCATTCTGGTCAGAATGACGGTCTGACTCACATCCGGAAGAGTATATTCCGCGTTGAGCGCCGCCGCCGCACCGATAAAAGAGCTCACACCGGGAACCGACGTATAGGCGATGCCCTCTTCATCCAGGATATCCATCTGCTCGCGGATAGCGCCATAGATACACGGATCTCCGGTATGCAGACGCACCACTTCCTTCTCCCGGTTCTCTTTCATAACGCCGATGACTTCCTCCAGCGTCATTTCTGCGCTGTTATAGATCTGACATGCCTCGCCGGCGTATTCCAGCAGCGCCGGATTGACCAGCGAACCCGCATAAATGATCACTTCTGCTTTTTTCAACAGCTCTGCGCCTCTGACGGTGATCAGATCTGCAGCGCCGGGACCTGCTCCGATAAAATAAACCATTTTTATCTCTCCTTTTCTCTGTCTTCTGCAGGGATGACGATCAGCGAAAAATAGCTGGAAGGCTCCTGCAGCTCGTTCAGACTTCTGTATACTTTTTCATTTTCCATTGTTGCACATTCCACCATCATCGCATGCTTTTCGGCCAGCCTTTCCTTTTGCTCCATGATGGTTTTTCCCGATTTCATCAGCACCCGCGTACCGGTCAGATCGCAGGCCTGTTCGCCTTTAAAGGTGGCGGGAATGATGTGCAGCATTTCATCCCGCTCGCAGAGAGAGAGATTCAGACTGGCTGCAGCGCCGCAAAAGGATGTGATTCCCGGCACCATGCCGGTATCATAGCCCTGCTCGGTAAGACGCCGGTGAACATACATCACCGTGCTGTAGATGGCCGGATCGCCCAGAGTAAGAAACGCAACGTCTTTGCCTTCATCCAGGATCTTTCCGATTTCCGCGGCTGAGCGGTCGTGATACTGATCCAGCCGCGCTTTGTCTTTAATCATGGGCATATCGCATTCCAGAATCTCCTTGCCCTCGATATACTGCCCGGCTATGGCAAGAGCGATATTCTCCTGTGCGCCGCTTTTAGGAACGGCAATGACCGGACATCGTTTCATGGTATTGATCGCCTTGACAGTAAGCAGTTCCGGATCTCCCGGGCCTACGCCTACGGCAAAGAATTTACCCTTCATACTCTTCCTCCTGTAATCTGAAGTGGCGAATCAGGTCATCCGCCTGACTGCTCTTAAAAATATGTCTGCGGTCTGTGGTAAACATGACCGTTTCTATCTGTATACTGCTGTCCCGTAAACGGAAATGGAGATGATACAATACCTTTTCCAGTATTCTCTCCTTGACCTGGCCGTACCAGGGCTGTTCCGCGATCATATCCAGCGCCTCGTCGGTATTGACGCACTGCAGGATCGCTTCTGCGGTTTTTCTGTCTGCTCCGGCAAGAAGACTGTAGAGCGCAATGATCTCCATGCGGCAATCCGCGTAAGAAGAATGGGTATTCATCACACCGGCGGCAATTTTGATCAGTTTGCCCGTATGTCCTACCAGCAGGATTTTCCGAAATCCCTTGTAGCGAATATAGTCAAGAGCTTCGCCGATGTAGTTGGAAACCGGTACGGCTTTCTCGATATCCAGTCCGAGATATTCCCGGCAGAAATCTCTGCCGTAGTTTCCCGGTGAAATCAGAATGAATTCCGGATCTTCCGCCTGCTGCTTGTCTACCACGGCTTTGATGGTATCGATCAGCGCCTTCTCGCTCATCGGTTCCACGATGCCTGTGGTGCCCAGAATAGAAATACCGCCTTTGATCCCCAGCCGGGGATTGAAGGTCCGTTCAGCGATCTCTTCGCCGCCCGGAACGGATATTTCAATATCCAGACCGCGTTCTTCCCCGCAGCTCTGCAGCACCCGCAGACAATTTTCCCTGATCATCTGCCGCGGCACCGGGTTGATGGCCGCATCGCCCACAGGACACTGCAGACCCCTTGCGGTAACCACGCCCACGCCTTCGCCGCCGCTGATGCGGATCTCGCCTTTTTCACCGCCAAAACGGACTGTCGCGAAGATTTTCGCGCCATGGGTCGCATCGGGATCATCGCCGCCGTCTTTCGTTACCGCGCAGCTGACCTGCTGCATCTCCATGCGAACATCCTCTACGGGCAGCACGATCTCTTCCCCTGCCGGTAATTTTATCGCTGCGGCTTCTGTCTTCTGTCCGGTCAGCAGCATCTGCGCTGCAGCAGCTGCTGCAGCTGCTGCACAGCTCCCCGTGGTATAACCGAACCGCATTTTCTTTCCATTTTTTATCGTAAATTTTCTCATTACTTTCCTGTACAATAAAAAAACGGGTGCCAGGACCCGGTTTTTTACTGCTATCACATCTGTCGCCTTTTCTATCGTATTAACCTAAAACTCATATCCTGTGACTTTTTCGGTCAAATATCGGGATGTCTTCCGACTCAGATCTCCGATGCTCCCCTGCGCCTTCCCGGGATTACACCCAGTGGCCGGCCATCGCCTGCAGGAAACTCGATCATCACGGCAGCAGGACTGTCCAGGTCTTTCACCTGATTCCATATTACGACAAAAAAGTCAACCGATATTCTTTATTTTTATTCAATTTCAACAGTAAAATTATAGTATATTACCGTATTCATGTCAACTGACCGGAATAAAACTTTCTTTGGATTCTTTCTCAAATCCAATAGGCCTGGGGCGTTTCCCGGCTGTTTAGCCGCCGATTACCCGTCCCTCCAGACTGAACGTTTTCCCTTCGGTGATCTCCACGTCGACCATCTGTCCGATCATGTCGGCACTGCCTTTAAAGTTGACCAGTTTAAACCCGTCGGTCCGTCCGCAGTAGGTCTGACTTCCGCTTTTGCTCGGCCCTTCGGTCAGAACCCGTTCTACTCTGCCCACATAACCGGCATTTTTCTCCGCGCTGATGGTATTGATCAGCTCCACCAGCCGGTTAAATCGCTGATGCTTGATTTCTTCCGGGATCTGCTCCGCATATTGTGCCGCCGGCGTTCCTCTGCGCACGGAATACAGAAAGGTGAAGGCGGAATCATAGCGCACCCGGCGAACCAGATCCAGCGTTTCCTCAAAATCCTCTTCCGTTTCTCCCGGAAAGCCGACGATGATATCCGTGGAAATGGTGATATCTCCTGCCGCTTCCCGCAGTTTCTCCACCAGCTCCAGATATTGCTCCCGGGTATATTTTCGGTTCATCCGTTTCAATACCCTGCTGCTTCCCGACTGCACCGGTAAATGAATATTCCTGCACAGCTTCCGGCAGTCCGCATAAGCCTGAATCAGCCTGTCGGAGAGATCTTTCGGATGCGAAGTCATGAACCGGATCCGTTCCAGACCTTCTATGGCATTGAGCCTGTAGATAAGACCGGCAAAATCCGTTTCACTGTCGCCCTTATAGGAATTGACGTTCTGTCCCAGCAGCATGACCTCTTTGACCCCGTCGCGAACTAAATGACGGACTTCCCTGACGATTTCCTCCGGCTTGCGGCTCCGCTCTCTTCCCCGGGTATAGGGTACGATGCAGTAGGTGCAGAAATTGTTGCAGCCAGACATGATGTTTACCAGCGCTTTGCAGGTGTAAAGCCGCCTTGCAGGCAGACCCTCCACGATTTCCCCGCCGTCAGGCCAGATCTCGATCTGCTTTCGTTTTTCACTGAGCGCTTTGTCAATCAGCTCCGGAAGCTGATGGATATTGTGGGTGCCGAAAATGACGTCCACCCATGGGTACTTGCTTTTCAGGGTATCGATAATGTGCTGCTGCTGCATCATGCAGCCGCATACACATACCAGAAAACCCGGGTCTTCCTTCTTTCGGCGCTTCAACTGCCCCAGGGTTCCGAAAAAGCGTTTGTCCGCGTTCTCCCGAATACTGCATGTATTGATGATCGCCACATCGGCGTCTTTTCGCTCCTTTACCTGTTCAAAACCTTTTTCGGTCAGCATTCCGGCCATGATCTCCGAATCGTGTTCGTTCATCTGACAGCCAAAGGTCGTTATATGAAATGTTTTGCTCATCCTTCTCCTGTTATCCAATATGTTTTTCGTTTTTCTTATCTCTGCCCATAAGCAGATCGACCGCTTCCCTGGCGGAGATCTGCTCGTTGATGCACCGGTAAATACACTCGGTGATCGGCATTTCCACGCCGACCTGCTGCGCCAGCTGATAAGCCGCCTCTGCAGTAAACATACCTTCCACGACCATACCGACCTTTTCAACCGCCACACTCGGCTTTTCTCCCTGCCCGATCATGATGCCGCAGCGACGGTTGCGGGAGTGCATACTGGTACAGGTAACGATCAGATCGCCGATCCCCGTCAGACCGGAAAATGTCGCTACATCAGCGCCCAGTTTCACGCCCAGTCTGCACATTTCCGTAATTCCTCTGGTCATCAGCGCCGCTTTTGCGTTGTCTCCAAAACCGATTCCATCTGAAATTCCTGCTCCCAGAGCGATGATGTTCTTCAGCGCGCCGCCCAGTTCCACACCGCAGACGTCGTCATTGGTATAGACCCGAAAACGGTCGGTCATAAACACGTCCTGTATATACTCTGCCAGCTCCATATCTCTGGAAGCCACCGCCACAGTCGTCGGCAGCGCTTTTCCCACTTCTTCCGCATGGGAGGGGCCGGACAGAACCACATATTTTACATCCGGCTTCAGAATATAAGCGATTTCCGAAAGCCGCATCAGCGTGCCCTGCTCGATACCCTTGGCCACATTGACAACCGTCATATTATCCTCAAGAAACGGGATCGCGTTTTCAAATGCGCTGCGAAAATGCTGCGCCGGAGCCGAAAACAAAGCGATATCCGCCCCCTGCAGCGCTTCCTCTGTCGAATCGGCGATCTGAAGATTGTCCGCAAATCTTACTCCCGGCAGATAGCGGAGATTTTCTCTGTGTTCCCGCATTTCTGCAAGATGCTCCTTATTGATATCACAGATCCTTACTTCATGTCCCTTGTTGCTCAACGTTACAGCCAGAGCCGTTCCCCAGCTTCCAGCTCCGATTACTCCGATCTTTTTCATTTATTTTCCGCCTTTCTTCCTGCTGAAGCTCAGTTTGTTCTCCTCGCCTCTTACGACTCGTTTTATATTGCTTCTGTGGGCATACAGCAGCACTGCTGCCATGATCAGGCCGAACCAGAAAAAATCCCGTTCCAGCCAGTAGCAGATAAAAGGAAAGCTGATCCCTGCTGCGATAGAACCCACGGAAACCATCCGTGAAAGTAAGACCAGCAGGATCACGATACCCAGCATGATCAGCGCCATCTGCCAGTTAATGGCCAGAATGGTGCCAAAAGCCACAGCTACGCCCTTTCCGCCTTTAAAGTGAAACAACAGCGGCCAGATATGCCCGAAAAATGCCGCCATTGCACAGCACATAGCTGCTGTCGGTGTTGACAGCGCGTATCCCAGCTCTACCGCCAGAAATCCTTTTCCGATATCCACGACCAGGGTGATCAGAGCGGCCTTTTTTCCCAGAACCCGCAGGGCGTTGGTCGTCCCGGCATTGCCGCTGCCCGCCTTTTTAATGTCTATGCCCATTGCCCGCCCCAGCAGAGTGGATGGGGAAATATTACCCAGGAAATAGGCAATGACGATGACTGCCGCAAACCAGAAAGTTTCCATTACTGTTCTTTTTCTCCTTTTTCTCTGAACACAAATTTTATCGAGGTGCCTTCAAACCCAAAGCCTTCCCGGATCTTATTTTCCAGATATCTCGCATAGGAAAAGTGCATCAGCTCCCGCTTGTTGATCTGGAAGGAAAACAGCGGCGGCTTGACGCCTACCTGCGTCGTGTAGTAAATCTTGAGCCGCTTGCCTTTATCCGAAGGCGGCTGTTTCATCATCATGGCGTCGGTGATCAGGCTGTTGAGCTGACCCGTCGGTACGCGGAGCGCCCGTTTTTCTGCCACATACTTGGTCATGCGGATAACGTCAAAAACCCGCTGCCTCTCCGTCACGGAAATAAACACCGACGGCGCATAGGACATGAACTGGAGCTGGCTTTCGATCTCCCGCTTGAAATCGCGCATGGTATTGGTCTCTTTTTTGATCAGATCCCATTTATTCACAACGACGATGATCCCTTTTCCCGCTTCGTGAGCCACGCCGGCGATCTTTTTGTCCTGTTCGGTCACGCCTTCCTGCGCGTCGATCATCAGCAGACATACGTCACAGCGCTCAATCGCTGCAACTGCACGCAGAACACTGAAACGCTCTATATCCTCATATACCTTGCTTTTTCGCCGTATGCCCGCCGTGTCGATGAGCATATAGCGGTCTCCGCCCCAGGTAAACGGCGTGTCTATGGAATCTCTCGTCGTCCCCGCGATCGGAGAAACGATCACGCGTCTCTCGCCCAGCAGCGCATTGACCAGAGAAGACTTGCCGACATTCGGCTTGCCGATGACCGCCACTTTGATTTCTTCTTCCTCGTCTTCATGGCTTCCGGACGGAAAACTGCTGACGATTTCGTCGAGAACATCGCCCAGGTTAAGCATGTTAGCGGCGGAAACCGGAATAGGTTCGCCAATGCCCAGCTCATAAAAATCATAGAAGCTGTCGGGAAGCTTGCGCGGATTATCGATCTTGTTGACCAGGAGAATGACCTTTTTCCCCGTACGGCGAAGCATATTGCCCACTTCCCGGTCTGCATGGGTCATGCCTTCCTTTCCGTCGGCCATAAACAGAATCACATCCGCCATATCCATTGCGACCTGTGCCTGCTCCCGCATCTGCGAAAGGATGACATCCGCAGAATCCGGTTCAATGCCTCCGGTATCGATCAGCGCAAAGGAAACGCCGTTCCACTCTGCCTCTGCATAGATACGGTCTCTCGTCACTCCAGGCGTATCCTCTACAATGGAAACCCGCCTGCCGACGATCCGGTTAAAAAACGTGGATTTTCCCACATTCGGTCTGCCTACCACGGCTACAATCGGTTTACTCACTGAAAATCCCTCCTGCAAATTCCAGAGGATCAAACTCCCTGAGGTCGTCCATCTTCTCCCCGATGCCGATATATTTGATCGGCATATCGAATTCATCGGAAATGGTGATCGCAATTCCGCCTTTGGCGGTTCCGTCCAGCTTGGTCAGTACGACCCCGGTAATCTGTGCCGCCTCGTTGAACTCCTTGGCCTGAGATACGGCATTCTTCCCCGTAGTCGCATCCAACACCAGCAGGGTCTCCCTTGCTGCCTCCGGAAATTCTCTGGAAATGACCTTGTTCATCTTTTCCAGCTCGTTCATCAGGTTCTTCTTGGTCTGCAAACGTCCTGCCGTGTCACAGATCAGGACGTCTATCCCCTTCGCTTTCGCCGACTGCACCGCATCATAGATCACAGCAGAAGGATCGGCGCCTTCCTGGTGCCTGACGGTATTCACACCGATTCGCTGTCCCCAGATCTCCAGCTGCTCGCCGGCTGCCGCCCTGAAGGTGTCCGCCGCCGCCAGAAGAACGGTCTTGCCTTCTTCCCTCAGCTTATGTCCGATCTTGGCGATCGATGTGGTTTTGCCGCCTCCGTTGATGCCGATCATGAGAATCACCAGAGGCGTATCACTGCAGAGCCGGTTTCGTTCCCCCTTATCCATAAGTCCGGCGATGACCTGAGACAGCGCTTCTTTGATCTTTTCCGGCGCCGTGATGTAATGTTCCTTGATGTATTTACGCAGTTCATCCATGATTTTCATGGTTGTATCCATACCGATGTCTGAGGTGATCAGAATCTCCTCCAGCTCATCCATCAGTTCCTCATCGATTTCCGGGCGTCCCATGATCGCATCGCCAATGCGCTCAGACAGTTTCCCGAAAAATCCTTTCTTTTCTTTAAACAGTGCCATAACTGCCCCTTTCTTTTATTGGAGAGGCCGATGCCGGACAGGATGTGTACATCTGGCCTTCTCATGCGTTTTTATCCGCAGCGCAGCAGTCTCCTGCTTCCCTGCGCCGGGCAAACGCCTTATTTTTTCCAGTATAGCACAGACCGGAGAAAAAACAAAGGCGGATACCGGTGCAGGCGGCAGAAGACCCGAGACGGTTTATCCTGTATTTATTCTTCGTCAAAAAGCGGTGTGGAGAAATATCTCTCTGCCGTATCCGGAAGCACGGTCACCACGGTTTTTCCCTTTCCCAGCTTTTTCGCCAGCTTCAGTGCCGCCGCCACATTGGTGCCGCTGGAGATCCCGCACATGAGTCCTTCTTCTCTCGCCAGCCGTCTTGCCGTCTCGATGGCTTCCTCGTCGGAGACCACATAAATTTCATCATAGATCTCCAGGTTGAGGTTTTTGGGGATCAGCCCGTCGCCAATACCCATCTGCAGATGCGTGCCGATATTTCCACCGGCAAGAATCGCTGCGTTTTCCGGTTCCACTGCCCAGATCTCGATCTGCGGATTCTGCGCTTTCAATACTTCCCCGATGCCGCTGATCGTACCGCCGGTACCGATGCCGGAGCAGAATCCGTCGATAGGACCTGCCACCTGCTCCATGATCTCCAGTGCCGTATGGTTTCTGTGCGCCATGGGATTTGCCGGATTTTCAAACTGCTGCGGAATATAGATCCGCGGATCCTCTGCCGCCATTTTTTCTGCGATTTTCTGGCATTCGTCGATGCACTTGCCGATATCGCCCTCATCGTGCACAATGATCACCTCTGCACCATAATGCTTTACCAGCTTTCTTCTCTCTACACTGACCGAATCCGGCATGATGATAACGGTCGAATAGCCCTTTACCGCGCCGACAAGCGCCAGGCCTATCCCCTGATTCCCGCTGGTCGGCTCAACGATAATCGAATCCGGCTTCAGCAGGCCATCCTTTTCGGCCTTCTCGATCATATAAAAAGCGGTCCGGGTCTTGATGGAGCCTCCGACATTGAGACCCTCGAATTTGACCAGTACCTCCGCTCCTTCCGGATCGGTCATTCGGTTTAACCTGACTATAGGTGTATGACCTATGGATTCCAAAACGTTCTGATAAACCATTTTCTCTATTCCTCACTTCCAGTCTGTTTTCTGTCTTGTCTGTTTCTCTTTTCCCTGGTTTGCCGAAGCTCTTTATAATGTGAAATCGTCTCCCAGCCTGAGGCTGAGAACTTTGGAAATACCCTGCTCCGGCATGGTCACGCCGTAAAGGACGTCTGCATGTTCCATGGTCGCTTTCTGGTGCGTGACCAGCGCAAACTGAATACCGTCAAATTTACGCAGATATTTTGCAAACCGGTCGATGTTGGCATCGTCCAGCGCCGCTTCCACCTCATCCAGAATACAGAACGGCGTCGGCTTTGCCTTCAGCACCGAAAACATCAGCGCGATGGCCGTCATGGTTTTTTCTCCGCCGGACATCAGATTGATATTCTGCAGTTTTTTGCCCGGGGGCTGCGCGATGATATCGATCCCGGATTCCAAAGGATTGTTTTCATCCTCCATGCGCAGCTCGGCATGACCACCGCCGAACAGCTCTCTGAAAATAACCTCAAAGTTTTCCATGATCTGGTCGAAGCTCTCCTTAAATCTGGATTTGATGGTCATATCCATCTCCGAAATAATGGAGCGCAGCTCTTCCATGGCCGTAACGATATCCTCGCGCTGCGCAGAAAGAAATTCGTAGCGCCGGCTGACCGACTCGTACTCTTTGATCGCGCCTACGTTAACTTCGCCCAGTTCCCGCAGACGGCTCCGGATCTCCCGGCTCTCCTTCACGGCGGTACGCAAAGCAAAATCTTCCTTCCGCAGATCCAGAGCCTGGGCATAGGAGATCTCAAAATCATCCCACAGGCGTTCCTTCATCGTATCCAGCTGCGTTTCGTGTCTGGCAGAGCGGATTTCCAGCTGATACTTCTGATCCTGCAGCGCGTTGAGTTTCTCGGCTTCTTCTCTTTGCCGGCGGCTGACTTCACTGAGTTTGTCCCGCAGTGCTTTTTTCTCTGCTTCTGCCGCTTCGATATCCGCTTCCAGTTCTTCTTTTTCCTTCAGAAGAACGGCTGCGGTCTCCTCCGCATCGCCGCTGCCGAACAGGATCTGATCCCGTTCTTCCTCCAGTTCCCGCCTTTGCCTGTGCTTCGTTTCCATCCGGAAAGCATAATCACCGGCAGCTTCTTCTATCCGTTTCAGCAGTGTTTCGGCGCTGCTCTTTTTGTTTTCCCAGTCGGTAACCGCGATTCTGGCTCGGGTTATCGCTTCGGCAGCCTTCTCCACCACACTGCGCTGATTCTCATAATCATTCATCGCCTCTTCCGTCTGCAGATTGATCCGCCGGATCTCTTCCTCTGCCTCCTGCATTTCCTTCTGCAGACTGAGAATGGTCCGCTGCGCCTCGCCGGTCTGGCTGTCGATCGACCGGATCTCCTCTCCGGCTCTGCCGCTGCTTCCACGAAGCCTTTCCGCCGTTTCTTCTAAAGACGCGATACGGCTTTTCAGCGCCGCTGCGGAGATCTCCGCCTCGCGCTGTTTCTCTGTAAGAGACGCAAATTCCCGGTCAATGGCAGAAAGCTTCGACGAAAGTGCCTCTGCCTGACGGCCGCAGTCCTCCGTATCCCTTCGGATCTGCTGCAGCTCTTCTTCCAAAGCCGAAATTTCATTCTTGCGTCCCAGTAAATTCGCCGTTTTATTTTTGTACCGCCCTCCGGTAATGGCGCCTGCCGCATTGATGATCTCGCCTTCCAGCGTTACGAACCGCAGACCGGCTCCCGAAAGCCGGGATAGCCGCACCGCCGCATCCATGTCGTCCACAATGGCTACTCTTCCCAGCAGATAATCGAAGATCTGCCGGTGGCGCGGATCACACACGATACGCTCCGCCGCAAGCCCCCGGTAATGTTCGTCTGCCGCTATGCGCGGATCTACAGCGACCCGGCTCCCTCTGACCGAGGATACCGGCAAAAAGGTCAGCCTTCCCGCCCGGCTCTCCTTGAGCCGTTTTATCGCTTCCTTGGCATCTTCATCTGTACGGCAGAGGATATTCTGCATCTGCGCGCCAAGCGCAGTCTCCACCGCTACAGAAAAGGCTTCCGAAACCGTCATGCGGTCGGCCACTGTCCCTTCGATACCGTCAAGACCGGCTTTCATAATGTATTTAACCGCATAGTTATAGCCTTCATAGTTATGTTCCATCTCTTCGATGGTCTTTTTTCTTGCTGTTTTTCTACTGCCCCGGAGCTTCAGTTCTTCCAGTCTGACGCCGATTTCCCGTCTTTCTGCCGCAAGACGGTCTTTCTCTTCGGACAGCGCTTTAAGCCGGACAGCAGACGCCTTGCGCTCTTCTTCTACTGTATGCTGTTCCTTCCTTGCTGTTTCCAGCAGTCTGCCGTTATCCTCGCTGTTTTTCTCTGCGCCGGAGATCTCCTCCTGCAGCTGCGTTTTTCTTCTGCCCAGCGTATCGATAATGCTTTCATAGCTCCGGATCTCGCTGCTTTTTCCCGCGATCTGATTGTGAAGACGATAGAGCTCTTCCTTACCGCTGTCTATACGCTCCGACAACTGTGCCGCTTCCTTAGATACCCGGCTGTGCTCGTCGATCTGCTGCTGCAGATCGGCCTTTGCCTCGTCATATTTTTCACTGACCGCGTTCTTTGTCTGCAGCAGCTCTTTCTGATTCTGCCGCTCTTTTTCCAGCTTCTCCTTCAGCTCTTCCGCTTCTTCTTCCAGACGAGAAGCTTCTTTTTCCATCGCTGCCAGCCGTTCTCTGTTGACCCGATCCTGACTGGTCAGCCGGTTGATCTCGCTGACCAGCTCCATCAGTCTGTCTCTGGCCTGTCCGTTCAGCTTGTCCAGGGCATCGCTTCGCTGCCTGTCTTCTTCCATTTCCGCATCGATATGCTGCTTAGATGCGGAAAGCTGACGGACTTGTTTTTCCAGCTGCGCGATATCGTTTTTGTAGGCTTCGTTCTGGCTTTGTATACTTTCAATATTCCGCAGTGTAATGTTGATCTCCAGATCCCGGTAGCGGTCTCTGAGCCGGAGATACTCCCCGGCTTTGGCGCTGTCCTCCCGGAGACCGCCAAGCCGTCCTTCAATTTCTGCAATAATGTCATCCACACGATCCAGGTTGCCCCGGGTAGACTCCAGTCTTCGTTCGGCTTCTGCTTTTTTGCTTTTATACATGACGATGCCGGCAGCCTCTTCAAAGATCTCTCTCCGGCTGTCCGGCTTATTGCTGACGATATCCGCGATCTTACCCTGTCCGATCAGGGAGTAACCGTCCACACCGATACCTGTATCCATGATCAGTTCCCGGATATCTCTGAGCCGGCACTGGTTGTTGTTGATCAGATATTCGCTTTCCCCCGAACGGTACATGCGCCGGGTGATGGCGACCTCGTTGTAGTCGATATCCAGTATCCCTGTGGAATTATCGATTACCAGCGTCACCTCAGCCATGCCCCGCGATTTTCTGCTGGCCGTTCCGGCAAAAATAACTTCTTCCATCTTACCGCCCCGCAGAGCCTTGGGACTCTGTTCGCCCAGCACCCACCGGATAGCATCGCTGATGTTGCTTTTTCCGCTTCCGTTAGGTCCTACAATACAGGTCACCCCTTCATGGAACTCAATGACGACAGGCTCTGCAAAGGATTTGAATCCGTGCATTTCCAATCGTTTAAAATACATGCTATTCGATTCCTCCCTCTAAGGTGGCTTTGGCCGCGTTCTGCTCTGCTTCTTTTTTACTTTTGCCGCTGCCGCTTCCCAGTGTTTTTCCATTGCAGACCAGATGAACGTAAAACGTCTTATCGTGATCCGGACCCTCTTCACGATCCAGCTTATAACTGATCACCGTCTTTTGTCCGCGTTTCTGCAGCGCCTCCTGCACCTGGGTCTTGTAATCGGCAAACAGCTTGCCTGCCAGAGCATCTTCGATCGTGCCGGCAAATTCACGGGAAACAAAGCGGACGACCTCGTCATATCCGCCATCCAGATAGATAGCGCCGATCACCGCTTCCATGGCGTCGGCAATGATGGATTCCCGCTGTCTGCCGCCGGAGTGCTCTTCTCCCTTGCCCATGTTGAGGTGCTCACCGATATTCAGTCTGCTCCCTGCTGCCGCCAGGGATTTTTCGCAGACGATCAGCGCTCTGGTCTTCGTCAGCTTGCCTTCGTCTACATGTTCCAGCCTCTTGTACAGTTCAACGCTGATCACCGCATCGAAAAAGGCGTCGCCTAAGAACTCGAGACGCTCATTGTTGCCGCACATATCCACAGCATGTTCTCTGCAGTAGGAACTGTGGGTCAGCGCCTTGTCCAGAAGCTCTTTATGTTTAAATGTATAGCCTGTCTTTTTTTCAAACGCACTGTTATTCACTGATTAAGATCTCCTCAATATCCAATACAGAATTTTGTATGGTATCGACAACGTTTTCCCTGACATAAGGTATCGCCTTGATGATGGTCTGCTTTACGGCTAAAGCGTCGGAAGAGCCGTGCATCTTCAGCATCGCTCCTTTTACGCCCAGAAACGGCGCTCCGCCGTACTCCGCATAGTTGAATTCTTTCTTTATGCCCATCAGCTGGTTCTTTAACAATACTGCGCCCAGCTTCGAACGGGTGTCTGCCAGAAACCTCCGTTTCATTTCCCGCAGTACCATCAGTCCCATGCCTTCTGTCAGTTTGATGATGGCGTTACCTGTAAAGCCGTCGGTCACAATGACATCGCAGATTCCGTCAGGCAGATCTCTGGCCTCCACGCTGCCGATAAAATTCAGATCGCTTTTCTCCAGAAGCTCATAAGCCGCCTTCGTCAGAGCCGTTCCTTTTCCTTCTTCGGTGCCGTTGTTGACCAGTCCCACCGTAGGATTCTTTCTGCCGATGACCCGCTCCATATATATACTGCCCATTGTGGCGAATTCCAACAGGTTATTCGGCTTACATTCCGCGTTGGCTCCGGTATCCACCAGCATGGATGGCTGTTTGCCGATCACCGGATATACCGTTGCCAGCGTCGGCCGGTCGATTCCCTGGATCCTTCCCAGAATAAACAGGCCTCCGGCCAGCAGTGCTCCTGTGCTGCCTGCAGAAAGAAATACATCAGCTTCGCCATTTTTGACCATGTTCAAGCCTTTGACGATGGAAGAATCCTTCTTCGTGCGGACAGCCTTCACCGGCGCTTCATCGTTGGTAATGACCGTCGAGGCATCGATCACTTCGATATGTCTTCCGTTTCCGCCTTTTTTTTCAAGACAGGCTTCGATCTCTGCCCGTCTGCCTATAATGAAAAGCTCTTCGTCAATTTCACGTGCCGCATCCAGTACGCCGGATACGATCTCATCAGGGGCATGATCTCCGCCCATACCATCTATCAGAATTCTCATGCTTGTATCCTCCCATCAAGACATATAAAAATATTTTACCATATTTGCAGGCAATGTGCAAATATTTGCCCCTCGTCCATGCGAAGCAAAAACGGCTTAGTAAAGGGCGAGCCGCATAATATGTGGTTAATTTTCTGCATTGTACCGTTTGACAAAATGTGGTAAAATAGTAAACATAAAAATGGAGGATGATACCGGTTATGGAAAAAACACAAAAAGAGGTTCTGGATTTCTTGATGCGCACGGCCGAAGGACTGGCAAAGATGTTCGGTCATTCCTGCGAGACGCTGATACACGATATGAGCCGTCCCGGCCATCCCATCATCGCGATTTACAACGGCCACGTCAGCGGACGCCAGGCAGGCTCCACTACCGACATCTTCGGAGACGATCCGGTTTCACAGGGCAACGCCGAGCACTTTAAACTGGAATGTGATATTATCAATTCTCTGGCTATAACCAAAAATGGCCGTTACGTCAAATCCACCACGATCAACTATATCGGCGAAAATTACCACTATGCACTGGGAATCAACTTCGACTACACCTTCCTCAACAGCGCCATGTCCACCCTCGAAGGACTGGTCAGTATCGACGACGATCTGCATACGGCAATCAGTGATTCTTCCAACGTTCAGCTGGAAGAGATCTTCAAAGACTGCTTATCCATCGTAGGCAAGCCGGTGGAGGCGATGAAAAAAAACGACCGTCTGCAGTTGATCGCCCTGTTAATGCAGAGAAATGCCTTCAGCTTCCAGAAGTCCATCACCTATGTTGCCGAGCAGCTGCAGGTATCGCGCTACACGATCTATAAATATTATCACGAAGTCGAAGCACAGCTGAAATAACAGATGAAAACGCGGCGGCACCTGGGAAACCCCCGGAAGTGCCGCCGCGTTTTTTTGCCTTATTCCTTTTTTCCGTCAGCGGACGGTGATCATTTCACAACGCTGCAGGGTATAATCGGACAGTTCGTTGCCGATCCCCGGTTCCTCCGGAACGCAGAGGCAGCCGTTCTGCGGCTGAAAGCTGCGCTTTGTCAGCTTACATACATAATCCCGTTCGTGTACACAGCAATGCTCATGAATAACAAAATTTGGCATGGCGGCTTCCATCTGCAGCGTTGCCGCCACATTGAGATGTGAATTGGCGCAGTGGAACTGGATCCCCACATCATAGAGGGTACACAGCTGCGCAATTTTTTTTGCTTCCGTCAGTCCGCGGCAGTTGCCGATATCCGGCTGCACAAACCGGACTGTCTGTGCAGAAATAAAAGGCTGAAATTCCCGCAGCGAATGCAGACGTTCTCCCATACTGAGCGGGATCCCGCTTTTTTCCTCCAACTTGTGCAGCACAGGAAATGCCGTTGCTGCCGGTTCTTCCGCGTAAACAATATCATAGTCTGCTATACGCCGGGCGATCCGTAAAAAAGAAACGGTATCTGTATAGCCGTGACATTCCATAAACATCGCTCTTTCTGCGCCAATGGCTTCTCTGACCGCCGCTACCCGATCCTCGATCA
>CALXJA010000080.1 GCA_944388465.1 uncultured Emergencia sp. | reverse complement strand
AGAAAACGAATCTGAAAAAACCTGCGGCCATCGAGCTTTTCGAGAGGCTGGCGGAAAAAGGCATCTTACCGCCGGATCTGCCGCTGCCAAAGAGCCTGGGTCAGCTGGAGGAGTACATCAGCAGCCTGTAGGCGGCGGAAAGCAGGCAGACAATATTCTATAAGCAATATGTATTTGTAATAAAATGATAAACTGTGAAAGAAACGTAGAGCCTGCGCGGCGGCCGCCGCGCAGGCTCTGCGTTTCTTTTCTCGCGGTTTCGGTTTTAAATTCAACCCAGCCATGGTATAATCCTATATTATGATAAAGAAAATACGCGAGATCATCAGAGAGCAGGATCTGATCAGAGAAAATCAGCATATTGTCCTCGGACTGTCGGGCGGGCCGGATTCGGTATGTCTTTTTCATCTTTTGCTGCAGTTGTCTCATGAGATGAGTCTGACCATTCATCCTGTCCATGTAAACCACGGACTCAGACCCGGAGCTGCCGACGAAGATCAGCGCTATACGGAAGCGCTCTGCAAGGCCGCAGGCTGTACCTGTCAGTCTTATGTTTTTGATTGCGCGGCTTTTGCCCGGCAGGAACGGATCACGGACGAGGAAGCGGGGAGAAAGCTGCGGTACGGCGCTTTTGCGGAAACGGTCGAAGGACTGAAGAAAAAGGGTGTTCCGCCAGGAGATATTCGCATAGCTGTAGCGCAGAATGCGGATGATCAGGCGGAGACGATCCTGTTCCGGCTGCTGCGGGGCGCGGGAACCGAAGGCCTTTCCGGAATTCGCAGTAAGCGCACAGATGAGCACGGAAATATCATCGTGCGCCCGCTGCTTACGGTCAGCCGCAGAGAGATCCTGGCCTACTGCAGGGAAAACGGACTTCAGCCCAGAATCGATCAGACCAATGGGCAGCCTGTTTATACCCGAAATCGGATACGGCTGCAGCTGATTCCGTATCTGGAACAGGAATATAACCCGGAGATAAAGGATACACTGATCAGGATGGGCGCTTCTGCAGCCATGGATGCCGATTACCTGCGCCGGCAGGCGCAGCGGCTTTACCCCGGACTTTTGCTTGAGCGCAAAGAGGATCGTCTGCTTTTGCGGGGAGCGGAACTGCGGCAGCTTCACCGGGCAGTTCGCCAGCGGATCCTGTCTCTGGCCTTTGGGGAGATTGGTCTGCGTGACGATCTGTCGTTTGTCCATTACGAACAGTGTGAAAAGATTATTTTTCACGGGGAACCGTCGGCGCGCTGCGATCTACCGCGGGGATACCGCCTTAGCCGGATCTATGAAGATGTCTGCGTTTCGGCGCCGTCAGCGGTGCAAAGGGAAAGGGACTGCCGTTTTCGCACAGAAGTCATGACGGCAGAGACTTTTTCTGCCGTCCGGCGGGAAAAGAGTAAATGCGCGGTCTTCGATTACGATCAGATGGAAAAGACCTTCGGAGAGGGCTTTCCGGACAGACTGCGGCTGGATTTCCGGCAGGAGGGAGACGTAATCGCCATCGCCGGCGGAAAACATAAAAAAATCCAGGATCTCTTTGTGGACTGCAAAGTGCCGAGAGAGCAGCGCAGCAGCGTCAGACTGCTAAAGCTGGGCAGCCAGGTGCTTTGGGTGATTTTTCCCGATGGAAAGTGCAGATATTCGGCAGATTTCAAACTGTCTGCAGAAACAAAAAAGGTGATATGTGTTGAAATAATTTAGTGAATATGCTAAAATTATAGAACTGTTTTGTTAAGAAAGAACAAATTTTTTAACAGATTTTATGGATAGATTAGGGGAGGAGAAGCACAAAATTGAGGAAATTCGCAAAGAATATCAGTATTTACTTAGTGATCTTCGCGATCGTTCTGGCCGCCGCCTTTTTTTACCGGGGCGACGACGGTTCGGAGTACCGGCAGGTCAAGTTTTCGACTTTTGCCAACTACCTGGAGCAGGAGCGGATCACGGAGATTACCATTGAGGATACAAAGCTGACCGGAAAGATCGGCGACAATGAGTATATCTATGCTTATGCGCCGTATATCACGGAGATCAGCTGGCTGGAAGAGACGTATATTTATCCGCAGATGCAGGAAAAGAAGCTTTCTCTGGAGACGCCGAAGCCGTCTTCCGGATCTACGATCCTCAGTTTGCTGCCGACGCTGATCATGGTGATAGCGCTGGGCTTCCTGTTCTATCTGATGATGAATCAGGGCGGAAACGGCAAGGCCTTTTCCTTCGGAAAGAGCAAAGCGCGGCTGTATAAGGGCGAAGGGAAAAAGATCACCTTTGCCGATGTGGCCGGTCTGGACGAAGAGAAGGAAGAACTCGAGGAGGTCGTCGATTTCCTGAAAGATCCGCGCAAGTACAATGACGTGGGCGCGAGAATCCCAAAGGGAATTCTGCTTGTAGGGCCTCCGGGAACCGGTAAGACGTATGTATCCAAGGCGACGGCCGGAGAAGCCGGCGTGCCGTTCTTTACGATCAGCGGTTCGGACTTCGTAGAGATGTTTGTCGGCGTCGGTGCTTCCCGGGTCAGAGATCTGTTTGACCAAGCAAAGAAAAATGCGCCGTGTATCGTTTTTATTGATGAGATCGACGCCGTAGGCCGTAAGAGAGGAGCCGGTCTGGGCGGCGGCAATGATGAAAGAGAGCAGACGCTGAACCAGCTGCTGGTTGAGATGGATGGTTTCGGAGAGAACTCCGGCATTATCATCCTGGCGGCGACCAACAGGCCGGATGTACTGGATCCGGCGCTGCTGCGGCCGGGACGTTTTGACCGTCAGATCGTAATCGGCATACCGGATGTCAAGGGCAGAGAAGAGATCATCAAGGTGCACTCCAAGAATAAACCGCTTTCTCCGGAGGTGTCGCCGAAGATCCTTGCACGGAGAACGCCGGGCTTTACGCCTGCCGATCTGGAAAACCTGCTCAATGAAGCGGCACTGATTACCGCCAGAAGAAACGGACGAAAGATCCGCATGGCGGAGATCGAAGAAGCGGCGACAAAGGTCATGGCCGGACCGGCGAAGAAGAGCCGGGTGATCAGTCCGGAGGAAAAGAAACTGACGGCTTATCATGAGGCGGGTCACGCTATCGTTATGCGCAGTCTTCCGGATTCTGATCCGGTACACCAGATCACCATTATTCCGCGCGGCAGCGCAGGCGGCTTTACCATGTCTCTGCCGGAAAAGGATAAGGCTTACGAGACGAAAAAGGGTATGCTCAATACCATCAAGCATCTGCTGGGCGGCCGTGTTGCCGAACAGCTGACCTTAGACGATATCAGCACAGGAGCCAGCAATGATATCATGCGGGCAACAGAGATCGCCAGAGGCATGGTGACCAAATACGGCTTCAGCGACAGAATCGGACCGGTCAATTACAGCGACTCTGACGAAGTCTTTCTGGGGAAGGATTTTTCGACCAGAAAGAATTTCTCTGAGGGAGTAGCTTCCGAGATCGACCATGAGGTAAAGAAGATCATTGAAGAAGCTTACGAAGAGACGGTACAGATTCTGACGGAGAACATGGATAAGCTGGAGCGGGTGGCGCAGGCGCTGCTGGAGGTCGAAACTCTTGACGGC
This sequence comes from uncultured Emergencia sp., assembly GCA_944388465.1. Classification (GTDB taxonomy): domain Bacteria; phylum Bacillota; class Clostridia; order Peptostreptococcales; family Anaerovoracaceae; genus Senimuribacter. Next base: position 4,444 of record CALXJA010000080.1, on the reverse strand, counting down.
GAGCAGTTCGAAATTCTTTATACCGGCGAAATGAGCGCATCTGAGCTGGCGGAGCAGGTTCGTGAAAAAGAAGCGGAGATCCAGAGGATCAACGAGGAAGAAGCTGCCGAATATGAGCGCATCCGCAAAGAAGAGGAAGAAAAGTTAGCGGCAGAGCTGGCGAAATACGATACAGACTATATGGCTGAAGACAGTCCATCGAATTCCAAAGACGACACCGAAAGCGGAGAGGGGAAAGAAGCGATTGGTGAAGGCAGTTCCGAAGACGAATCCTGCGAGAAACCGTCTCGCGAGGACGATAAGGAGGAACGAAAGGAAGAGTAGAGGTATGTTATGAAAATAACGGTAAATGATTGTTTGAGTTTGGAAGCGTTCACGCCGAGCATTCTGGCAGCCGGAAAACGGAACATCGGTAACCGGGTGCGTTCTGTTTCCGTGATGGACGCTACGTCTGTGGAAACCGCTCTGAAAAACAACGGAGTGAGAGAGCAGATCGTTCTAACATCATTTTACGGAATGTCCGGCAAAGAGAAGATGCAGTGCGAGGTGGTAAAAGGCCTGGCGAAAGAAGGGGTCAGCGCGCTGGTGATCTTTCACGTGGAAAAAGGTCTGACCAGCACAGACAGCGAAGTGATCGAAACTGCTGAGCAGGTCGGTCTGCCGCTGATCGTTATTCCGAAAAACAACCAGGCGGAATATGCCAATGCCATCGAGCAGATCATGGATAAGCTGCTGTATGGAGACAACTTTAAAAACAGCCTGATCAACAACACCATTTATCATCTGCTTAATTTTGAAAAGCACAAGACTTTTCAGGGAGCCCTGCGGGAGGCCGCTGTCAGCAATGATTTCCAGGTCGTTTTACTGTCCAAGGACTTCAATCCGATTCTGACCATCGAGACGCGGCAAAAGACGACTATTGCCGATGCGATCCGCATGGGCAAGGAGCGGGACGTAGAAAAAGCCGGAATCTACACCTTTATCGACGTCAACGGCGTGCTGACCTATTGGGGGCCGATCACGATCAACAAGGAAAAATATTTCCTGTTTATTGTGGATAACGAAGACAATTACTCGGCAGGCGAAATCACCAAGCTGGCGGAGATCATCGAGCTGGCCATGGGGATGTGGAAATACACGCCGGAGAGGGATGTCCGCGCGGAGCTGATCAAGGCGCTGATCCGCGGCAACAAATCTCTGGCCTATTCCCTCAAGGACGAGATGGAAATCAAATCCGACAATATTCTCAGTGTTTTCTATGCCAAGGGGATCGAGACGAATCAGGGGAACGCAGTGATCAGCGAGTTTGAAAAGCGCGAGAAGATCGAAGTCCTGCGGATCACCGAAGGAGAAGAGACCTATGGTATGATTCTCAAAAACGGGGAAAAAGCAAGCGACGAAGAGATCAGTCAGAAGACCAGCTGTCTGCAGCTTTTTGACAAGCTGAAAGAAGGCAGCAAGACGGTACGGATCTTTCACGCTACAGGCATAGACGGCATTGAGGGAGCCGGCGATGCGTTCCGGCTGATCAGCGAGACCTGGACGTTTGTGGAAAGCGTATTCCCTTATAAGAGGGTGTTTACCAAGTACGAGCTGGCGCTGGTATCCAACTGCATCAATTTGCAGGTTCAGGGCGGCTATCTGAAGAAAAACTATATGGATCTTCTGGAACCGTTTTGGAAAGAAATGGGCGAAAATAAGGCGAAGCAGCTGCTGGAGACGCTGGAAACCTTTGTCCTTGATGCAGGTATGAACAGTGGAAAAACCTCAGAATTTATGGGTATCCATACGAATACGGTACAGTACAGACTCAAGAGGATCAACGAGGTTCTGGGAGCGGAGATCACCGGAAATCGGGTCATTCCGGGATTGACCATGGCTCTTGCGTTGAAACGGCTGGATCGTGTAGTGAAATAAAAGACAATTCGGGGATGGGAAAAGAGCAGGCCGTATGCTTCCGGTTTTCCGGCAGCTCATGCAGACAGACCGGCGACGGAAGGCGGCTGTGAAAATCCATGAAGACGGGAGAAAGAACAATGCTTTTAGCTTTTGATGTTGGCAACAGCAATATCGTACTCGGCGTGTTTCGAGACGGAAATCTGCTGACCAACTGGAGAATCGAAACCGATACCAACAAGAGTGCCGATGAATACGGCATGATCGTCAACCAGCTGTTTATGTACGAGGGTCTGAAGATCAGCGATGTGGACGACGTGATCATCTCCACCGTTGTCCCTTCGGTGCTTTACACCCTGCAGCATCTGGCAATGAAATATTTTCAGAAGCGGGCTATCGTTGTGGAATCCGGCGTAAAGACCGGACTGATCGTCAAGTACGACAATCCGAAACAGGTGGGCGCCGACCGTATCGTCAACGCGGTGGCCGCCTATCAGAAATACGGCGGGCCGCTGATTATTATCGACTTTGGTACGGCCACCACATTTTGCGCGGTGACAGAAAGAGCCGAATATCTGGGCGGCTCCATTGCGCCGGGTCTGAAGATCTCTTCGGAAGCCCTTTTCGAGAAGACCTCGAAGCTGCCGAAGGTCGAGCTGGAGGAACCGGGGCAGACCATCTGTAAGAATACCATCCAGAGCATGCAGTCCGGTCTGGTTTACGGGCATATGGGCATGGTGGATTATATCGTGAAACGGATGAAGAAAGAGCTGGAGGAGCTGACACCTTCCGGAAAGCCGGTAAAGGTCATCGCTACAGGCGGATTGTCAACCCTTATAGACGGTGGAGTTGACTGCATTGACTGTGTGGACAAGCTGCTGACCCTGGAGGGTCTGGAGATCATATATGAAAAAAATAAAAAAGTGAACCGGCCGTGCAAGGGGAAAAAGCCACATGAATCACACGATGATGAATAGAAACCTGCAGATCGGCGATCTGCGACTTGATAATCCTTTTTTCCTGGCGCCGCTGGCCGGAATTACTGACGCTCCCACTCGCAGAATCTGCCGCGAAATGGGAGCGGCTTTTGTCTATTCGGAAATGGTCAGTGCCAAGGGGCTGTATTATGGCGACAAGAAGACGGATCAGCTTCTTTTTCTCTATGAGGAAGAGCGGCCTGCAGCTTATCAGATCTTTGGCAGTGAACCGGCGATCCTCGCCTATGCGGCCGAAGCTCTGGACGGCTGTCCCAATGCCGCCCTGGACATCAACATGGGCTGTCCGGTACCAAAGATCGTAAAAAACGGCGAAGGCTCGGCGCTGTTAAAGGATCCGCCGCTGGTATATGCGCTGATCAGCGCCATGGTGAAGCACACGTCGAAACCGGTTACGGCAAAGATTCGCATCGGCTTTGATTCTGACCATATTAACGCGGTGGAGATCGCGAGAATCGCCGAAGCGGCGGGAGCCGCGGCGATCGCGGTTCATGGCAGAACCAGGGAGCAATACTATAGCGGAAAAGCCGACTGGAGTCAGATCGCCGCGGTCAAACAGGCTGTTTCCATACCGGTCATCGGCAATGGCGACGTGGTGGACGTCGATTCCGCCATGGCCATGCTGGAGGAAACCGGCTGTGATTTTGTGATGGTAGGCCGGGCCGCTCTCGGCAATCCCTGGATTTTCCGCCAGCTGGCTGCCGCCTGGGAGGGAAGACCTGTCCCCGATCCGCCTTCCATGGAAGAAAAAAAACAGATGATGATCCGTCATCTCCGCGATCTGACCGATCTCAAGGGCGAGTATGCCGCAGTACGGGAAATGCGCAAGCATCTGGGCTGGTATATGAAAGGCATGCCCGGCGGTGCGGCTTTTCGGGGAAAAGTCAATCAGATCACCCAGGCGGATCTTCTGATCGAAACCATAGAAGCGCTTTAGTCTGCAGACGGAAAGCACCTTGCAAAGTGAGGATGGCTTTCCGTTTTTTTATTGGCTGTTTGGCAGGCGGATTTGCCGGACAGCCTCTGAAAGCCGGTTCACTCCTTCGATCAGCTCTTCATGGGTCGCATTTCCAAAGCAGAGACGGACAGACTGATCGCCTTTGCTCCGGAAAGGAAAGAAAAGGTTTCCCGGCATATAAGATACACCCAGACTGTGCGCCTTGTACAGCAGTGTTTTGGGATTTATATCCTCGTCGATGCGGCACCATAATGATGTGCCGCCCTTTGGCAATGCAAAGTCGTAGGGTATATCTTGATTTTCCTTTAACGCATTGCAGATACAGTCTCTGTTGCTGCGGCAGAAATTGCGGATATTTTTAATCCCAAGCGATTGGTGATCGCCTCCTGTGTGTTAACTGGCATCGTATCTTTTGCAGTGGCGGTATGTTCCTCTTTTGCAGCGCTTGTTTTTCTCTTTTTCTGTTTCGGAATTACCGCGATTACACTGAACTGGAGCGCCTATCTGAAAATTGTCAAAATGCTGGGTGACGATAATGAACAGGGTCGTCTGTTTGCAATAACGGATATTGCCTATTCCATTCTGTCGCTGGTTC
>CALXJA010000079.1 GCA_944388465.1 uncultured Emergencia sp. | reverse complement strand
GCTGGGAATCGGAAGTCTTCCCAACTGCATCGGACAGATGCTGGCCGATTCTGACGTCCGCAATATCAATGCCCATACTGAAATGTTCGTCGACGCCTATGTCGATCTTTACGACGCCGGAAAGCTTACGGGCAATAAACCGGTTGACAAGGGCAAAGCCCTCTATACCTTTGCCGGCGGCACGAAAAAGCTTTACGACTTTATCGACAACAACCCGATCTGCTGCAGCGCCCCGGTAAACTACGTCAACAACGTGAACATCATTTCCAGCATAGATAACTTTGTATCGGTCAACAGCTGTATTCAGGTCGACCTCTACGGCCAGGTATGTTCCGAATCCGCAGGTCACCAGCAGATCAGCGGTACCGGCGGCCAACTGGACTTCGTTATGGGTTCTTTCCTCTCTAAAGGAGGCCAGAGCTTTATCTGTACGCCTTCCACAAGGACGCTGAGAGACGGTACGAAGGAATCACTGATCTCTCCGGTACTGACACCCGGCGCCATCGTCACGACGCCGAGAACGGCGACAAACTTCATCGTTACCGAGTACGGCGCCGCCAATCTCAAGGGCAAGTCCACCTGGGAGCGGGCAGAGCTTCTGATCAATATCGCTCACCCTGATTTCCGCGAAGACCTGATCAAGGCGGCGGAAAGAAACGGAATCTGGAAAAATACCAGTAAATGTGCGTTCTAACCAAATACCAATACCATATTATTATTCTTAGCGAAAAACTGCCGCCCGGCACAAGCCGGCAGCGGCAGTTTTTCGTTGGTCGTTATCAGTTGACGTCGTTTCGGCTCAGGATTTCTGCCGGTGTTTTTCTCATGGTGCTGAATACCGGAAGAAGGCCTGCAAGCAGGTTAAAGCCGGCAACAATGGCAAAGCTGATCAGGAATACGAGAGGATTCATCAGATACTGGGATCCGATCAGCGGCAGCTTTGATATCCCGTGGAGAATATAGGCCATGACCGCCATGGCAGGGAGCGTAGTCAGCGTGGTCAAAGCAAGAATCTCGCCAAGGAACATTTTGTAGATATCCTTTTTCTTCAGACCGATTGCCCGCAGAACGCCGACCTCCTTGATCCGTGACAGGAAGGAAGAACGCAGCATCAGATAGATCTCAATCAGAGAGATCAGCAGAATGATGCCGGATACCAGCACAGTCGCCATGGCCTGTTTTCTAATGCTGTCTACATATTGCTGTCTGTCGTTTTCATAGTTGTCTGTTACCTTTACGTTCTGCGCGGACAGCTGCGCAAAGGTTTTTTCCTTGTCTGAAGGAGAAAGCACGATGGTGTTCTGCCCTTGCAGAAAGCTGTACCGGGCGGTATTTTCGTTGACATAGACGGTATTGTTCTGCCGCTCGTCTGCATAGTATCCGCATACGGTCAGGCTTTTTCCGTTTATTTTCGTGTCCAGCGTGCTGCCGATGGCCGTATCGTAGCGGAGCTCTTCGTTGACCAGCGCTTCGTAATCGCCGTCAGGCCTGCTGCCGCCGACAATTTCGATCTGCTCGCTGTCTCTGACCAAATCATAGTTGACCAGAGAAATCTCCGTGTTCTCCTCCGAATCCGCCAGTCCCGCTTCTGCGCTTTCCTCTGCCGGCTGACAGCACAGAATGTCGGTGAATAAGCTGCGATCCGCATAGATGGACGGACTGCCCTGGTCGGTGACGCCTGCTATGGTGAACTCGCCCATTACCGGCAGTTCCAGGCGGCGGCCAATCAGATCGCTGTATGATGCGATACCGATCATTTGCGTCATGTTCTGTGAAAAAAGATCGTCTGCCGTAAGCTTATCGATGACGATGCTGCGGCTGTCTTTCGGCATGGTGCCGGCGATCAGCGCGTTTTTTTCCAACATCTTCCGGTCGGACAGGGAGCCGCTGACCGTAGTCATGGCGTCAGCCGACTGGTAATAATCATCCAGCGGCAAGATAAAGCTGACCCGCGAAGTTCCCGGCAGTACATAGTCGATCCCGTCCATGGCTTCGTACTTCTCATAGATTTCCGGCGTCATCTTCGCCGCGGTAATGGTCAGATAGTTCTTGTTCACCTGCACGAACTTATCGTCGGTGATATGGGTAATGCCCGCAATATTGCTGACCGCGTAGATCGCGAACATGGAAGCCAGAATAAAACCGATCAGAAGGATTTTTTTGATCATGGAATAGGAAAAAATCTTTCTGTACCCGGAAGCCAGAAGCGAACCCAGATTGAACACCGAGGTGTATTTTGGCGTAAAGCTTTTGTCGATCAGTTTCCCGTAGTCGAATTCGTAGTCCTCGTAAATGTCCCTGGATATTTTCCGGTAGTGATCGTCTACCAGTTCGACCGCATCAGATCCTGCCCGCATTTTCTCCGGCGCTTCGATGTAGATGTTGTTGTTCCGGATGACAACCTTGATCGCAAGTTCTTCATCCGGCCTGTCGCTGTAATATTGGATTCTGACGTTATCCGCTGCAAGCTCCTTCTGCACCGGCATATCTTTGAGATAGATCTTATTTTCCAGCCGGTAGTCCAGAGCGTCGCTGTGCTGGTTTTCTCTGTCGCTTACGATCTTTCCGTCTACGATTTCCAGTATCCTTGACGCATAAAATTCTGCGATTTCTTTTTCGTGGGTGACCAGGATGACCAGCTTTTCCCGGGAAATCGCCTTGATGATGTTCATGATCTCGATGGTGTTTCTGCTGTCCAGATTTCCCGTCGGCTCGGCGGCAATGATGATCTTTGGATTTTTGACAATGGCTCTGGCAATGCCGTCTCTCTGCCTTTCTCCTCCGGACAGCATTTTCGCCGGCCGGTTGCGGTAACGTTCAATGCCTACCCGCTTCAGGATATACATGACCCGTTCTTCGATCTCCGCCTTATCTTTGAC
>CALXJA010000078.1 GCA_944388465.1 uncultured Emergencia sp. | reverse complement strand
CCGGCAGGATCTTCCGAAATTTCTATATGAATAAAAGGCTGAAGCACAAGAGCCTTCTCTGCAGGTATAACCGGGGATTATTTTTGATCCTGACCAGTCCCTATGACGAAGAAGAAAAATTTACGCTGATCCTGGAAGAGATCGTAAATGCTCTGGGGATTGATGCGTCTGCGCAGATCTTTTCCCGAAGCGGCATACATCCGCCGCATGAGGAACTGGATCGCTGTTTTCGTGAAAGTTATCATACCTATATGGCCAGTGCCGCCGAAGGCAGAGATTATGCTTCTTATGATCAGATCGGCATGTTCCGTTACCTGATTCCGCAAAAGGACAATGTGGCGCTGCGGGAATTTTCGGATGCCATTATGGAACCGCTGCTGAATAAAGAGGAACTGCTTCATACCGGGATAGATTTTGTGCTCCATGGCGGGGACGTTCATCAAACGGCTTGCGCTTGCGGCTGTCATGACAATACCATAAGATACCGGCTGGCAAAGGTGAAGGAACTGACTGGCGCAGCGGGGAAGACGGAAGCGGAGTTTTATGCGGAGCTGTCTGCAGCCGTCCGCATCTATCTGCTCAGAAAAGGGACGGAAAGCAAATTCTGAAAATGCCGGAGTCAAACCGATTAAACCAGACAGCCCCTGCGGCTAAGCGGAGGATTTACGCGGATATATCGATTTGTTTTTAAGGGAGAAAGCGGTCTTTTCGCCGATTATCCTTCTTGACGGTACATTTCCAGGATCATGACGCCCTTGTCCGTCAGGGACAGGCCGTACTTTCCGTGGCCGGAAGAAAGCAGTCCCTGTATGGCCATCTGCGGAATCATTTTGCGGATCCGGTACTCGGATATGGAGGAACCATGATCCTTCAGATACCAGTAGATCCGGCTGCGCCCGGCGATCTCCCCTCTCTCGTTGAGCTGATGAATGGCGGAGAGGATGGACAGCGTTACTTCGTCGGTTTCGGGCGCAGCTTCTTTTTCTGCTTTTTTGCGGCTGATAGCCTGCTGCAGATCTTCATAGGGCAGATCGGCTTTGATGATCATTTCCCGTTCGCTGACCGCCACGGCGAATTTGACCAGACTGCGCAGCTCCCGGACGTTTCCCGGCCAGTATGCGGCAGTCAGGAGTTCAAGCACATCAGGACTGAAAGGCTTGTCGCAGTGAAAAATCGTTTTTGCCCAGTAATCAGCAAGCAGGGGAATATCTTCCCGGCGTTCGGACAAAGGCGGCAGGTAGAGGTAGCCTTCCCGCAGACGGAAATAAAGGTCGCTGCGGAAAGTATTTTCCTGGCAGCGCTGTGCAAGGTCGGAGGAAGAGGCAGCCAGCAGCCGCACTCTGGCAGACCGGCACCGGGTCTCTAAAATAGAAAGCAGCTCCGTCTGCATCTCAGCGGAAGCATCGTCGACATGATCCAGGAAAACCGTACCGCCTCCGATGCCCCGGCGAAGCCAGCAGAGCTGCTGCTGGGCGTCGGCAGCCGCCAGGTTGACGGTGACGAATGGCAGGTCGGCACGGGAAGAAGCGTTATGAATGGCATGGGCAAAAAGAGTCTTGCCGGTGCCCGTAGCGCCTTCGATGAGGATAGAAAGCTCCGTATCGGCCATTTTTTCCGCTGCAGCTTTCAGACGAAGCAGCTCCGCAGACTTGCCGATAATATCGGCGAAGGTATAGCGGGCGCAGAAATGGCTGTTTTCGGCGCCGGGCTGCAGCTTTTCCAGAATATGAAAAAGGGTATCGGGGGTAAAGAGGCTGATACCGGTGACACAGCGGGGCGGGAGCTGCTCCTGTGCGTTTGCCATGAAAAGTGTGCGGCTTTCCGGATCGGAAAAGACGACAAGGCTTTCTGCAGCCTCGGGAGGGATCCGGCCTTCTGCAGCCGGACAGAAATAGATGCGGATATCAGGGAAGGCCTGCTGCAGCTGTTTTAGCAGCGGGGCTTCTGCACTGGCGCTGCTTGTGATCAAAAGCAGTTTTTTTGTACGATCTGTATTCATGGCTCCTCCTCGGTACGATGCTGCCGGCAGATCCGTGGCCTGGCAGCGAGTTTTCTTTTCTTCATTATAGCAATTCAAAGCAGGGTATACAACCACACGGCTCATAGGGATACAGATTTTAAACTTTTCTGTATCTGTTTTTTTTAATTTTAAATTTTTACAGGGAAAATTCTTAAATAATTTAGTACTTCCGTGAAATCGTTGAAAAAGGAAGCCGCGGCCGATAGAATGATACCGAAAAGATTTCATAGGGGCAGCGGCGCGGTACTGCAGTATACGGAATATACGCCTTTACATCGGATGACGGTCGTTTCCGGCGGCGGACGGGAGCGATGTGGGTGATCCGGCCTGTGTCAGAACTGCGGTGTGTCTGTTTGCTCCTGCTGCGGCCGGTATCGGATAAAGGGTGCGGAACCTTTATTCGGATTTCCTGTTTAAGGATAATACGGTGCGGGTACTCCGCCCGCCCGGAAAAAAACGGGGCTTTCCCGTAGATATCCTATCTTTTCCCATTCTCTGTAGGAAAGCCGGCCGGCAGCTGAAGTCCCGAAAGAAGTAAAAAACAACAGCAATTCAATGCCGAACGGTTCCGTTTGCGCGCTGCAGCTTTGCAGACAGAAAAGTATCCGTCTGCGGACGTTCGGTTCAGAGGGGAGTAATACAAGATGATCATAGCACAGAAAAACGGCAGAAATACCATAGGTGCGCCGGATAAGCTGTTCGGCGTATCGGCGAAGGCGAAAGAAAGGATCGCGGAGCTGGGCAGCGACAAGGTGATCGATTCCACCATCGGCGTTCTTCTTGATGATAACGGGCAGCTGGTGGTGCTGGATTCCGTAATGAAAAGCATACGGGCGCTGCAGCCGGCTGATTATGCGGCATATGCGCCAATCCTCGGCCTGCCGCAGTATCGTGAAGCGGTAAAAAAAGCTGTTTTTCTGGATGATCTGCCGCAGGACTGCTTTATAGAAAGCTGCTATACGCCGGGCGGTACCGGCGCACTGCGCAACGCGGTTTCGGCTTATACAAAGCCGGGAGATCAGATCCTGGTTTCCAGCTGGCACTGGAATCCGTACAACCTGATCGCCGCAGAGTTGGGACGGAGCGTCAGAACTTATACCATGTTTGATGAAGCCGGCCGGCTGAATATCGCATCTTTTGAGGAAGAACTGGCGGCGATCCTGAGGGAACAGGAAGAAACGGTGATCATCCTGAATACGCCGGCGCACAATCCGACCGGTTATACCATGACCGATGAGGATTGGAATGGCGTGCTGACCGTATTGGGCAGATATACGGATAAAAAAATTGCTATTGTTGTGGATATCGCTTATCTGGACTTTTCCGGCGACGCCAAAGAATACCGGGCTTTCCTGAAAAAACTCGTCGGACTTCCGGAGAATCTCCTGCCGCTGATTGCGTTCAGCGCATCAAAAGGCTATACCATGTACGGAATGCGCTGCGGAGCGCTGCTCTGCATGGCGCCGACGGAGGCTATCGCCAGGGAGTTTATCGATGTGATGAGCGTGGAGTGCCGGGCTTCCTGGTCCAATGGAAACCGGGCGGCGATGACAGCGCTGGCCAATATCATCCAGGATGACGAGCTTTTCGCTGAGGTGCGCGCAGAACGGGAGGCGTATCTGCAGGTGCTCAATCACCGCAGCGCCATCTTTATGGAAGAAGCGCACAGGATCGGGCTTTCCACCTGCCCGTTTGACTCCGGATTTTTTATCACTGTGCCATGTGATCAGCCTGATGAGATCGGGGAGAAACTGCAGGAGAGCAATCTCTTTGCGGTAGCGCTGGGCAAGGGGATCCGTATTTCCGCGGCATCCAATACGGATGATCAGCTGCGCAGAATCCCGGCGATTCTAAAAGCGGCCATGGAATAAATATGTTGAAAAGCTTCTGACAGACCTTCTGTACATGTGGCAGCCGCGATTTGGCGGCTTACATCTGTGCTCGTCTCCGTATGGTGCGGGCGCAGTATGCAGGCCAGCTGCTCATGGCATACAGAAGGATATAAATACCTCTGAAACAAAACCCAATTTTTTTGGGTTTTGTTTTTTTCCCTCTTGTGCTATTATTTGGATGGAACAAAGAGGAGGGACAGCATGAAAAATCTTGATCAGACAGACGTAAAGCTTCTGCAGCGGCTGCGGGAGAACGCACGGACACCGCTGAAGGAATTATCGGCAGACGTCTTTTTGACGACTCCGGCGGTTTCTGCCCGAATCGAAAAGCTGGAGAACGAAGGCTATATAAAGGGTTATCACGCCGACTTGGATCTGGAAAAGCTGGGCTACGGCATCCGCGCCTTTATTTTGATCACGGTTGAACCCGAGGACAGCGGCAAGTTCTATGATTTTGTCAAAAAGGAACAATGCGTCCTGGAATGCAGCCATATTACCGGTCCGTATTCCATGATCCTGAAAGTTGCCTTCTCCTCTACCGGACTTTTGGATAAATTCCTGGGCAAGCTGCAGGTCTTCGGAAAAACGGAGACACAGGTGGTCTTTTCTACGGTATTGGAAAGGCACTGAGCCTGCCGGAAATGGCGCCGCGCCGAAAAGGAGAAGACGATGATCGACGAGAAATGACTCTCCGCCAGTCTGCAAAGATTGGCTGCCGCGCCCGGGGCTTTTGGTACGGAAGCAGGGCGGGAGACCGCGCTTATGCTCCGGCAGCTGCTTTCATAGAAAAAACATGAGAAAACCGTCTTCTGCGGGAAAAGACCCCGGCAGGAGGCGGTTTTTATGCGCTCGATTTTACTTATATTTAACTTTCATATCATGTAGATTTTGCTTTATTCCGGTATAATGCTGATACTTATAGCGTTTCTTTTTTTGCTTTCTTTGCATATGACCCCATTTTTGTAAAAAAGAAACCGTATTCTATATGTAAGGGGAAGCATCGGTATGAGCAACGAATATGAAATCGTCCGCAGAGTATATCAGGCTAAGGACGATCCGGATGCAGCAGATCGGCTGATCCGGGACTATATGCCGTTTATCCGCGCGGAGACGGCCGGATTTCTGCAGCGTCCTCCCGCCGAAAGCGACGACGAGTTATCCGTCGCCATGATGGCATTTCACGAAGCGATTACCGGCTATGCGAAAAACCGCGGCGCATTTCTTTCCTATGCGGCGGTGCTGATTCGCAGCCGGCTCATCGATCATCAGCGAAGGGAAAAGCGGCATCGAGGAAATTTGTCGCTGGACGCATCGACGGCGGAAGAAGATGATCGGAGCGCGGCGGAGACCCTCGTCGGAGACGAGGATCACGGTGAAAAGCTTGCTTTGCGCGACGGAACCCGGGTGGAAATTATGGAGCTGACCCGAAAGCTGGCGGAGTTTGGTATTACGCTGACGGATGTCGCCGATGACTGTCCACGGCAGAAACGTACGATTGCGGCGTGCCAGCGGGTATTGGACTGTGCCGCCGGGAATCCGGAGATCATTGAAGAACTTTTGCGCACGAAGCGGCTGCCGTCAGCCCGCCTTTGCGAACTGGGCGGTCTCGAACGCAAGACGCTGGAACGCCACCGGAAGTATATAATCGCCCTGCTGCTGATTTATTCCAACGGCTTTGAAATCATCCGCGGTCACCTGAAGCAGGTGATGAAAGGAGGGACTGCAAAATGAAATATCTTGTCATGGAATGTCATCCCGGCTACGCAGTACTTCTGGATGAGCAGGGGGTGTTTCGCAAAGCGGCGAATTTTCATTACACAGTAGGCGAAACCGTGGAAAATCCGATGCTGATGCAGGAGCCATCGGCGGAAAGGACGACGGCGCACCGGCGCAGATGGGTCGGCAGCATAGCCGCGCTGGCAGCCTGCCTTGTGCTGGCGCTGGGTTTTGGCTACTACCGGGAATACATGACGGTCTATTCCTCAATTTTTCTCTCCATCAATCCCGAGGTACGGATGGAGCTGAACCGGCACGGGGACGTCGTGCATCTGGAAGGAGAAAACGACGATGGAGAAGCGCTGATCGAAGATTATGACTGCAACGGCAAGGATAAGCTGACCGTATCCGATGAGCTGATCGACCGGGCCATCGCCATGGGCTTTCTTCAGGAAGGAGGACAGATCGCCTTTTCCATCGATGCTCCGGACGAAAACCTTTTCCGAGAATACGGCAGGGAACTGCGGGATGAGGTAAACGCCCACCTGAAGGATAAGCTGACCGTGGCGGTGCTCATTCTGGATTACCACGAGACGGGCGGAGAGGTTCCGGCGGCAGAAAAGAGCGAAAGCAAGGAGAAATCGCCGCAAACGAAGAAAAAGCCGAAGAGCAGTTCTAAGAAGGAATCCGACTATGGGAATTCAGATTATAAGGCGCCGTCTTCCGGCTCCTCCGGCTCTGCCGGCGCAGCCGGTTCCAGCCAGAACGCCGGAAATTCCTCTTCCGGAAGCGGGAATAAAAAGCCGGCGTCTTCCGTGCCGTCGGGATCGGCAGATATCGGCGCTTCGGATTACCCGTCTTCTTCAGATTACGGGGATTCGTCCTACGAGCCAGGAAACTCGGGTTATGAATCGGGCGATTCGGGCTATGAATCGGGAGACTCAGGTTATGATGACGACGACGATTAAAAAAATAAAAAAAATCTCGTCCTGCCCCGTTTTATAAAAAAGTGTTCCGTAATCTGTCAGTATAGAACGCAGAAAGCGAAGAAAGAAGGGAGATGAAATCATGAGAAGAAAGAAGATCGGTACAGCGGTTATTTCCCTGGCAATGATGACCATGCTGCTCTTTACCGGGTGCGGAAATACAGAAAGTACAGGCGGAGCAGCAGAACCCGCAGAAAACGCAGGCGTAATCACACTGAGCGTCAACCCGCAGATTCAGATCGGCTATGACCGCGAGGGAAAGGTCACCGAGCTTATCGGTGTAAATCAGGACGGAGAGAAGGTCGTAGCGGCTTATCCGGATTATATCGGGAAGGAATGCGACGACGTACTGGAAGATCTTATTGAGGAAATCTATGAAGAGGGATTCTTTGAGGGTAAGATCGACGGAAACGCCAGACCGATTGTCATTCAACTGGAACCGGGTTCGTCTATACCGTACGATGGTTTTCTGACGGAACTCAAGGATGAATGCGACTATACGGCAGATAATCTGAAACTGACCTCCGACGTATTTCTGATCGACGACGACGATTACGATGAGAGCTACACGACGGAGAAGCAGAGGTCTCACTATATCACTCTGGCCAAGGCGAAGCAGATCGCCCTGTCTCAGGCCAACGTAAAAGCCGCTGACGCGGTATTCAAAGAGCGGGAATTCGACTTCGACGACGGCAAAGCGGTGTATGAACTGGAATTCAGAGCCGGCGGAGTTAAATACGAGTACGATATCGACGCGCTGACCGGAAGAATTCTGGAGGCGGAACGCAGTAAGATCAAAACACAGACGGTAAAGAAGCCGCAGACAAGCGGTAGCTCCGGAAGCAGCGGCGACAGCGCAGGTTATGGAAATACCGACTATGGCAATACCAATTACGGCAATACGAATTATGGAAGCGGCACCGGAAGCAGTACCGGCGGCAGCAATACCAACTATTCCAACTATGGCGGCAATACCAACTACGACAATGGCGGTAACTCCAACTATGGCGGCAATACCAATTATGATGACGGCGGCAACTCCAATTATGGCGGCAATACCAACTACGATGACGGCGGAAGTAATTATGACGATGGCGACAGTGGATATGACGACTGACTGCAGAAAGCCTATAGCGCTGCGTCACGAACAGAAGCACCAGATCAGCCTTGCGGAGGATCTGGTGCTTTCCCAAAGACTGAGAAGGATGTTTGCCCATGACGGCCATGCAGGCGACGACGGGACGTATCGGGTCGTCAGCCTTTACTTTGACGATCCCTACGATCGGGCGCTGACAGAAAAGATAAACGGTACCGACCGGCGGGAAAAGTTTCGTCTGCGTTACTACGGCGATGATCTGCACTATATCCGTCTGGAGAAGAAAATCAAGATCAACGGCCTTTGCGGCAAGCGCAGCGAATCCATAAGTGAGGAACAGGTTCTGCGCCTGCTGGCGGGCGATTTTCGCTTCTTAGCCTGCGGCGGTACACTGTTTAAAGAGTTTTACAGCAAGATCAGGGGACAGGCGCTGGCACCGAAGACCATTGTCTGCTATGATCGGGAAGCCTTTGTCTTTCGTCCGGCCAACGTGCGCGTGACTATAGACCGCAATATTCGCAGCGGCCTTCATGGGATCGATTTCCTTAGACCCGACGGTGTACGGCTTTCTGTCAACCGGGGAATCAGCGTGCTGGAAGTCAAATACGATGAGTTTTTACCGAATCTGGTGCGGGCAGTGGTGCAGGTGCCGGGAAGACGAGCCGAGGCCTGCTCCAAATACGCGCTGTGCCGCAGGTTTGACTGAACAGCGAAAGGAGAAACAGATGACCTTTCAGGACATTTTCAAATCGGACTTTTTGGAGAACATGGCGGCGGTTTCCATGCTGGATATGGCGGCGGCGCTGACCCTGGCTTTTCTGCTGGGGCTGTTCATTTTTTTTATCTATAAAAAAAGCTACAGCGGCGTGATGTACTCGGCCAGCTTCGGGATCAGCCTGGTGGCCATGACCATGATTACAGCGCTGCTGATTATGACGGTGGTCAGCAACGTGGTGCTTTCTCTGGGCATGGTTGGTGCCCTTTCCATCGTTCGCTTCCGGACAGCGGTAAAGGATCCGCTGGATATTGTCTTTCTTTTCTGGAGCATCGCCGTAGGTATTGTTTTGGCAGCGGGACTTTTGAATCTGGCGGTCTTCGGCAGCGGGTTCATCGGGATCGTTCTGCTGGTTTTTGCTGGAAGAAGGCCGGCTGACACGCCGTATATCCTCATGCTGCAGCTTGCGGATGAGGAAGCGGAAGAAAGAGCGAAGGCGTTTCTTTCCACCCGGGTGCGGAAGCTGAATCTGAAGAGTAAAACCGTGGAAGCCGGTCGGATCGAGCTCAACTATGAGGTGCGGCTTGCGGAAGGCGAAAGCGGATTTGTCAACACTCTGGACGAGATGGAGGGCGTCAGCCATGTGGTGCTGGTGTCTTACAACGGAGACTATATGGGATAGAGATATGCTGAAATCCAGGTATACCGACAGGATCTGCATTGCGGCCATGGCAGCCGCGGTGCTGCTGGTTCTTCTGCTGATGCAGGGCGAATCGCTGGGGATCCGCAGAGCCAGCGCTGCTCCCGAATATATGAACAGGCTTTTTGACAGCAGCCGGGTACATGAAATCGATATTCGCATGGAAGACTGGGAGGGATTTTTGCGCGAGGCGGAGAAAGAGGAATATGCGCTCTGCGATATGATCATCAATGGAGAAACCTTTCGGCAGGTGGGCATCAGGACGAAGGGCAACAACTCTCTTCACCTGACAAAGGAGTACGGACTTGCTCGGTACAGCCTCAAGGTGGAATTTGATCATTATGCGGCCGGGGGAAGTTATTACGGACTGGATAAGCTCTCTTTGGACGCGTCTTTTCAGGACAACAGCTATATGAAGGCTTTTTTGACCTGCGATATGATGCGCGCCATGGAGGTGCCGGCGCCTCTTTGCAGCTATGTATGGGTGAAGGTCAACGGAAAAGACTGGGGCCTTTTTCTCGCCGTGGAGGAACCGGAAGAGGCTTTTGCCCGCCGCAGTTTCGGAAAGGATCACGGACAGCTGTACAAACCGGACTACCGTTCGCTGGAAGAAGAAAACCGCGACGTCGCTCTGCGTTATACCGGGGAAGATCCCGGGGCTTACGATAATATTTTCCGCAACGCCAAATTTAAAATCGACGGCGGGGATCAGAGCCGGGTGATCGAGGCTCTAAAAGCGCTGGATGAGCGAAGAGAATTGGAAAAGTATTTTGATGTTCCTGAAATTCTGCGCTACTTTGTCGTTCAGGTTTTTGTCATGAATTGGGACAGTTATCTGGGTTATACGGGTCACAATTATTTCCTTTACGAAGAAGAGGGGCGGCTCTCCATAGTGCCATGGGATTATAATCTGGCCTTTGGCACTTATGCGCTGGGTATGCCCGAGCCGATAGACGATGCGGAATTTTTGCTCAATCATCCTATCGATACGCCGGCTCCGGGAGCAGTGATGCAGAAGCGGCCGCTTTATCACCAGCTGATGCAGGAAGACGAGTATTTTAACCTTTACCATCAGTATTTTTCGCAGTTTCTCAGCGAATATTTCGAGAGCGGAGCCTTTGAAAAAAAATTGGAGGATACGATGCAGCTGATCGCGCCGTATGCGGAAAAGGATCCCACCGCTTTTTGCAGCGCGGCGGATTTTGAACTGGCGGCGGACACATTGCGAAAGATCTGCCTGATCAGAGCCCGCAGCGCGCGGGCGCAGCTTGCCGGCAGGCTGCCGTCTACTTATGCGGAGCGGGAAAGCTTTTCCGGCAGCTATGTCGATGCTTCCGATATAAACTTGTACGATCTGGGAACTTTTGAGGATCTGGAGAACGCGCCGAAACTTTCCGAGCTGTTTTCCCGGGATTGAAGGGTTTCGCGCCGGGAGGGCGTCTGCGGCTGGAATTGCAGACACCCTCCCGGCGTTTTGTTGTCTGCGCCTTCGTGTCTGCGCCTTCGTGTCTGTGGCGCGGGAAGTTGCCCGTTCGGCAGAATTGTTTCCGGGTATGGAAATTTTCAGGCAGCAGTAGTACAATAGAAACATGGACGAAAAGAAAAAAGAACATCTTTATATCGGCTGTCATCTTTCCTCGGCCGGAGGATTTGCAGCCATGGGAAAGACGGCTCTGGAAATCGGAGCCGACACCTTTGCCTTTTTTACCCGTAATCCCCGGGGCGGCAGAGCAAAGCCGGTCTGCGAGGAAGACGCAGAGGCGCTGCGGCAGCTTCTGCGCCAGCATCACTTCGGGAAATTGGTGGCGCATGCGCCTTATACACTGAATCCCTGCTCGGCTGCGGAAAAAACCAGGGAGTTTGCTTATATGGCCATGACGGAGGATCTGGCGCGCATGGAGTACCTGCCGGGAAACTATTACAATTTTCACCCGGGGAGCCATGTGGGTCAGGGACGTGAGACCGGGATCCGTCTGATCAGCGAGCTGCTTAACCGAGTCATACAGCCGCAGCAGTCGACGGTGGTTCTGCTGGAGACGATGGCGGGAAAAGGCAGTGAAATCGGCGGACGTTTTGAAGATCTGGCGGAGATCCTCTCCCGGCTGCGCTGCCCGGACAAGGTCGGCGTATGTCTGGATACCTGTCATGTCAGTGACGGCGGCTATGATATAGCGGCGAAGACAGACGAGGTGCTGGAAGAATTTGACCGGGTGATCGGCTTGGACAAACTGAAAGCGCTGCATATCAACGACAGCCGGAATCCGGTGGGAGCGCGCAAGGATCGTCATGCCCCCATCGGCGAGGGCACACTGGGGCTTGCCGGAATAAAATCGGTGATCTGCCACCCGGCGCTGCAGAGCCTGCCATGTATTTTAGAAACGCCGCAGGAAAATCTCAGCGGTTATAAACGAGAAATCGAATTGTTAAGAAAGGAATGGGAAAAGCATTATGGAAATGAAGGAGATTAAGAGCATCAAGGATATCCTGGTCATCAATCCGGGATCGACATCGACAAAGATCGCAATTTTTACAGAAGGCGCAAGCCGGCTCCTTTTCGAGACCAATATCGTTCACGACGAAGAAAAGATCCTTTCTTTTCCTGATGTGGCATCGCAGAAGGATTATCGCCGGGAGACGGTGCTGGCATACTTAAAGGAACAGGGATATGATCTGTCGGCGCTGTCGGCTGTAGTCGGCAGAGGCGGCATGATTATCGGCCTCAAGGGCGGCGGCTACATCATAAACGAGAAGCTTTTTGAAAAGATGGCAAGTCCTGAGCTTCCGCAGCACGCTTCCAGCCTGGGCGCTCTGGTTGCCTACCCGATCGCACAGGAGCTGGGTATCCCGTCTTATATTTACGATTCCACGATGGGCTGCGACCTGCTGGATATCGTCAAGATAACCGGCATTGCAGAGATCGAGAAATACGGCGCTACTCATCTGCTCAATTCCCGGGCGCAGGCCATAAAGTATGCAGATTCCATAGGCCGTGACTATCGGGATATGCAGATCATCGTCTGCCACATGGGCGGCGGGATCACCGCCAACGCGTGGCGGGATGGAAAAGTCATCGACGTAGCGTCTTACGACGACGGCCCGATGGGGCCGGAACGTTCCGGCGGCGTACCGCTGCTTCTTTTTAACCAGCTCTGTTTTGACGGCAAACATACCCGGGCAGATATGGACAAGCTGGTCAGCGGCAAGGGGGGAGTGTATTCCTATCTGGGAACCAAGGACTGCCGCGAGGTGGAAAAGATGATCGCAGACGGAAACGAGCGGGCTCGTGTGGTTTATGAGGCTATGGCGCTGCAGGTGGCAAAGGCGATTGCCGGCCTTTCCTGTACGCTGGAGGGAAAGACGGATGTCATCATTCTTACCGGCGGCGTGGCACATTCCAAAATGCTGACGGACAGGATCAAAGCGTTCTGCGGGCATATCGGCAAGATCGAAGTCATGCCGGGCGAAAGTGAGATGGAAGCGTTGGCGCAGGGTACCTGCCGAATGCTGCGAGGGGAAGAAGAGGCCAGGGAATACTGATCGTGACGGAGCCGGTGCGAGATCGCTGCCGCCGCGGAAGATGGTTTCGAATAATGAGTATATCAAAAGAAAGAACTGCCGCATCTGCATGCGGCAGTTCTGCTTTTTGTCCTATGTCCTTATGTCCTTATGCTCCTATAACCCTATGCCTCTATAACCCTATGCCCCTATGACCTGCGGCAGTAGAAAGGAACCGGGCGGCTGGCAGGAGAGAGCAGCCCTTACAGGCTGCCTGCATTCAGACCTTCCTGTCCGCAGAGCAGCGGGCGGAGAACTTTGCGGATCTCTTCCACACCGCCTTCGTCATCAGATTCGATGTTCAGCGGCATGATTGGATCGTGCAGCGATTTACGCAGCAGCATCCAGCCATGCACTGCCGGTGTGGAGAAATTGACCCGGATACCTTCATAATTGGGTTCTGCCAGCGTCGCGCCCTTGATCTGGCCGCTTCCGAACAGCGTCTGCAGCTCGCTCAGAATGCGTTCGCCGCAGGCAGAAAAGTCTTCTGCCGTCAGCGGCAGGCGGATTTCCACGGCTTCTGCCGGCGACGCAAGGCCGCGAAGCAGAGAAGAGATACCTGCGCCTTCCCGGTGAAGCTGTGCAGCCCGGATGACGATCTTTACCGCCAGATACGCGCCGTCATCCAGGAAATAGTTTTCTTTATAAGCGGCATGACCGGAGGTCTCAATGGCCAGCTGGCAGTCCGTTCCGGCCTTGTTGAGTTCCCGGGCCTTGTTGATGACATTTTTGTACCCGCGTTTAAAACGCAGATGCTGCAAATGAAGCTCGTCCTCCAGAAATTCCGTCAGCTGGCGGCTGGTAATGCTGTCGGTGACCACCGTTGTACCCGGGTGCTGTCCGGCGATCAGAGCGGCGGCTAAAGCGACGATGCCGTTTCGGCTGATCTCTTTTCCGTTTTCGTCTACCGCCGAAGAACGATCCACATCCGTGTCAAAGATCAGTCCCAGATCAGCAGAGGCTTCCCGTACCCGGCTGCATATGGATGCCATGGCCGCCTTATCCTCTGGATTCGGCGCATGATTGGGGAAACGGCCGTCCGGTTCGAGGAATTGTGAGGAAGAAATATCCGCGCCCAGAGGCGCCAGCACCTGATCGGCAAAAAAACCGCCGGAACCGTTGCCGGCATCGACTGTGATCTTCATGCCGGCAAGAGGCGTGTCGCCTGCGCCGACGCCTTCTGTGATCAGATCGCGCAGATATGCCGCGTATGTATCCAGAAGAGGGATCTCTTCCGGCTCTTTGCCGCCGGCAGGACGCAGGGAATTCAGGATCATATCGGATTCCGCAAAGGCGATGATATCGGTGATATCGCCTTTGTCCAGACCGCCTGTCTGGTCAAAGAATTTCAGACCGTTGCGGTTAAAAGGCAGATGGCTGGCCGTGATCATGACTGCGCCGTCGCACTGGTATTCCGGAAAGACCGTAGACATAAACATGGCCGGTGTAGATGCCAGACCCGCGTTCAGGATACGGCAGCCATATGGGACGAGAGCCTGGCAGAAGCTTTCGGCTAAAGCGGAGCCGGAAAGACGGGGATCCCGGCCTACGGATATGGTCAGTTCCTGTGCCTGTTTTCCGGTCTGGATCTGCAGCCAGTAGAGGAAGCCTCTGGCCAGACGGCCTGCAGCCTGTGCATCGAGGTTTACCGGTTCGCCGGGAACACCCTCAAGGGCTATACCCCGGATATCGCTGCCGTTTTGCAGCCCGCTGTAATCGTATTGTGGCATGATATCATCTCCTGTTCATGTGTGTCATCAGAAAAATATAATTTTATTATATTTTACCAACGCAAAGAAGGCAAGACATAATACAAACCAGTACCAGGTGAAGAGGGGGCAGATCTGTCCGAGGATGTTGCCGGGGCGTCCCGAATAATCCCAGACATCCCAATGGAGCCAGAGGTTGACCACCGAACCCATGGCAAATTCGTAACAGGTGATGATCAGCGCTCCGGCCAGCGCCGCCAGAAAAATATTCAGTTCAAAGAGATAGGGCAGCAAAAGATAGAACGTAAACGCTATGGCGCCGCCGGTCAGAACCATGGTCCAGTGTGTATATCCGCGATAAAGCAGTTCCGTGAGCCCGTAAAAGATTCCGCCTAAGATAAAAATAATCAGTTCCATAATCTTAATATCGGAGACAGACGGAATTTTATACACGGAAGAAAAAGAAAAGTATGGTAGATATTCGTGAAAAAAAGAGGTATAATCATGACCAAGACGGATGTTTAAAAACGGAGAAAAGATCCATGAAAACAAAAAACAGAAAACGCGGCGGTGCGGCGTATCTGGTCATCATCGTGATTCTTCTGGCCGTCATCGCGTTCAGTCTGTATAAGATCGGCGGGATCCTTTACGAATATCACAAAGGAACCGTCGAATACGAGCGAACGCAGAAGCTGGCCGGAACTGAGGACCTGTCCCGAGAATCTTCATACAAGGTGGATTTTGCCGCGCTGAAAAAAGAAAACGCAGACATACGGGCCTGGATCTATTCCGAAAATACCGTGATCAATTATCCTGTGGTGCAGGGAGAAGACAATCAGTTCTATCTGTACCGCATGTTTAATAAAGAATGGAATGGAAAAGGTTCGATTTTCATCGATTACCGCTGTGCGCATCCTTTTTCGGACTTTAATACGATTCTGTATGGACACCGGATGAAGGACGGCAGCATGTTCTGTTCCCTGGCGGAGTATCGGGAAAAAGAGTATTACGAGGCACACAGGCGTATGCTGCTGATCACGCCGGAAGCAGAGTATGAGCTGCTGATCTTCGGCGTTCTGACCATCGATGCCGACAGTGATATGTATCAGTTTTCCTTTGCGGATCAAGAAGAAAAAGAAGACTATCTTGATCGTATCCGGGAAAACAGCGAGCTTGATACAGAGGTTTCCGTTACGGCAGAGGATCGCATCGTCATGCTGAGCACCTGCACCTATGAATTTGAAGACGCCAGACTTGTCGTCTATGGAAAGCTTGTAGAAACGGAGGAAGAGTAAAATGGCGGAAGGAATTATTGTCATCGTAGATCTGGGACATGAAGATTGTCAGTTGATTAAAGAGGATGTAGAGAGCTTCGGCGTGCAGGCGGTCATTTGTCCCCACGATGCGGATGAGGCATATCTTGCAGCGTTAGGAGATATCAGAGGCTTTATTCTGAACGGCGGCCCGCATAAGACGCAGCCCAACGGCTTCCGTGTAGATGCCAGCGAAGCGATCTATGAAAATGAAATTCCTACGTTCAGTGTAGATCACGCCAGCTGGAAGGGCGTCGATCTCTTTACCTGGCCGGCAGATGAGGTGGAGCGCAGGGAGCGGATCGGCAGATTCCTCGCCGAAAGCTGCGGTCTCTGTGCAGGAAGATCCGTCGGAAAATAAACATAAAAACGGCAGGGAGCTGTTGCAGCATAGAGGAAAGATCTTCTGTGAAGCGGCAGCTCCCTTTTCTGTCCGCTGTCTGCACAAATTTGAAGGGAAAAGGATTCGCCGTCTACAGAAACGCTGTCTTATCGAAAATACTGATATTTGCTATGCGGATTTTTCGTTGGACGCAGGGAGAACAAGCAAATACAATAGAGTAAACAAATCGCTGTCTTAGACGGGAAAGGGCAGGTCATTTCCCTTTTCGCGGGGAAGGCAGGACGTTATACGCTGCATATGGCATGAAGGTGTAAAAATCAGGAGGAATAGCATGGAAATGACAAAGGAGATCGAAAAAAAAGGTTTACTTTTCAGCGATGAGCTGCTTGGAAAGATTCGTGAAAAATTCTGCCGCATCGATACGGATTATGACGGAAGCCGGAGGCTTTTCTTTGAAAATGCCGGCGGATCGCTGCGTCTGAAAAGCGCATACCAGATCGGCGACGAGCTGGATGAATTTCCGGACTGTTTCATGAGGGAGCACGACGCCTCGGTAAAGCTCAACAGCTATGTAAAGAAAGGCCGCGAGGATTTTCGGATCCTGCTCAACGCAAAATCCGGCGCGATCGCTACCGCACTCACGGCTTCGGCAGTCATGTTTAAAATCACAGAGCCGATCATCGAGCACAGCATGGGAACCAATGTCGTCACCACCGTTTTGGAGCATCCGTCCGCATCGGACGCCTGCAGGTACTATGCCGCAAAATACGGCAAAGAAGTAAGAATTGCTCCGGCAGACAAGAAAACCGGCGGTGTGGATACACAGGCGCTGTTGAATTTGGTGGATAAAGATACGGCGGCAATCAGTGTCATCGCCGCGTCGAATATGACAGGCGCAATGACCGATCTGAAGACTATCGTAGAAGAAGCGAGAAAAATCAACCCGGAAGTTTACATCATTACGGATGCGGTGCAGCACGCGCCGCATGGCCTGATCGACGTCGAGGAAATCCCTGTAGATGCCGTTAACATTGCTCCGTATAAATTTTTCGGCACAAGAGGTCTGGGTATCGCTTATGTATCTGAGCGGGTGAAGTATCTTCCTCATGCAAGGGTTCTGGACGGCGGTTTTGCACAGTGGGAGCTGGGCAGTCAGGCTCCGGCACAGTATGCGTCTGTATCGGAGATCGTGGAATATATCGCCTGGATCGGCGCGCAGTTTATCGATTCTACAGACAAAAGAGAACTGGTAGAAGAAGGGATGAATCGAATCCATCTGCAGGAGCAGGCCCTGCTGTACTATCTGCTTTACGGCGCAGACGGCAGATCCGGACTGGTGGATATGGACGGCGTAGAGACGTTCTTTGACTTTGCGGATCTGCAGAACCGCGACCTGATTCTGGGCATTCACCTGCACAATATGGATTGCAGGACGGCCGTTCAGGAGTATGGAAAGCGGGGGATCATCGTGTACAACAGAGAGGCGAAGCATTATTATTCCAAGCAGGTGGCCGAATTCGGCACAGATGGATTTGTCCGCGTTTCTCCGCTGCACTGCAACACGATCGCAGAAATGGAAGAGTTCTTAAAGGTAACCAGAGAGATCACCGCGCTGTAAGTGTGAAGTAAAGAAAAAAGTGAAGAAATAAAAAAGTTGACCAAAACCAGGTGATCCTGGATCCTGGTCAACATTTTTTATTTTATGCTGCCGTCGGCATTGAATACCGGAAGCTTTTCTAAAAAGAGGATGTCGTCCCGGTTTGCCGCCTCGCCTTCTGCCAGGACAGCCATCTTGCCGACGATATTTCCACCGACCTGATCGACCAGTTTTTCCAGAGAGAGCAGAGACTGACCGGTGCTGATGACGTCGTCGACGATGAGTACCCGGCGCCCCTTGAGCATCTGTGTTTCCTTATCGCCGAGGCAGAGGGTCTGGATATGATCGGTGGTAATGGAATCGACCTCAGTGGTGATAATGTTTTTCATGTACAGCTTAGGGCCTTTTCTGGCGACCACATAATCGTCTGTACCGGACTGGCGCGCCATTTCATAGGCTAAAGGGATGCCCTTGGATTCTGCAGTAATAATGACGTCGAAGTCCGGCGCTTTTTTCAGCAGTTCCTCCGCGCATTTTTTCGTGATCTCTACATCGCTGAACATGATAAAGGCGCCGATATAGAGATCGTCGGTAATCTTGCAGAGCGGAAGCCGGCGTTTAAGTCCCGCGATGGTCATTTCGTAAAACATAAGTAAAGTTCCTTTCTTGATTTCGCATGCCTATTGTACGGCTGCTTCTGCCGCCGTCTTTTCGATCTCGTCTTCACAGGCCTGCATGGCCTCCAGCGTTTCCTGCTGCAGCTTTTCCAGATCCCAGCCCAGCTGTTCGGCTCCGCGGGTGATGATATCTCTGTTGCAGCCGGCGGCAAAACGCTTGTCCTTGAATTTCTTTTTCAGTGACTTCAGCTCCATATCCTTGCAGCTTTTGGAAGGCCGCATCAGTGCGGCTGCACCGATCAGACCAGTCAGCTCGTCCACGGCAAAAAGTACTTTTTCCATTTCGTGTTCCGGCGCCACATCGCAGCATTCGCCGTACCCGTGGGAGACAACGGCATGGATAAGCCGCTCGTCAAGACCGGCCTCCTGCAGCAGCTCCGGCGCTTTTTTGCAGTGTTCCTCCGGCCACATTTCAAAATCGATATCATGCAGTATACCGCAGATCTGCCAGAAATCCGCTTCTTCTCCATAACCCAGCTTCTCTGCCAGGTGGCGCATTACGCAGCCTACGGTGATGCCGTGACGGAGGTGGAATTCGTCTTTATTGTATTTTTTCAGAAGCGCAAGGGCTTCTTCCCGGTTGATCATGTCTATCACTCCTGTCTTTTCTGTGAAATTTCCCGTAATCAGTATACTCCAATTTTTCGGCGCTGACAATCCCGAAGAGGGCGCTTCCTCGCTGCAGAGCGTACTTCGTATTTACTTTTTCTCCATTTTCTGGTATTCTTGTTGAGGATTTTTATATACATGAAATAAATGGAGGAAAACATGGACTATTTACTGCTTCTTATCGGTTTTGTCCTGCTGATCAAGGGCGCGGATTTTTTTGTGGAAGGCAGCGCATCTTTAGCAAAATATCTGAAGGTGCCGTCTGTGATCATCGGTCTGACCATTGTGGCGATCGGAACCAGTCTGCCGGAAGCCGCAGTGAGCATATCGGCGGGTATTGCCGGAAACAACGAGATCGCGGTCAGCAATATCGTCGGCTCGAATATTTTCAATACGCTGATCGTGGTGGGCGCCTGTGCGCTGATCAAACCGTTTGTTGCCGACCGGCAGATCGTAAAACGTGACCTTCCGGTTAATTTTCTGGTAACGGTGGTGCTGTATTTCTTTGTTATGGATGGTCTGCTGCTCCGCTGGGAGGGGGCGATACTGCTCTGCGGCATCGTCACTTACCTGGTGATCATGATCCGCTCTGCGCTGCAGAACCGTACCGAGGAAGAGATCGAGGAGATTTCTCTTTCTAAGAGCGCGGTATATATTATCTTGGGACTGGCAGCCGTGGTTTTTGGCGGAGATACAGTAGTGGAAAGCGCTTCGGCAATCGCGGCCGCACTGGGTCTCAGTGAAACGCTGATCGGACTGACTATCGTGGCGATCGGAACCAGTCTGCCGGAGCTGGTGACCAGCATTGTCGCCTCGAGAAAAGGCGAAAGCGGCCTGGCGCTGGGCAACGCCATCGGCTCCAATATCTTCAATATTCTCTTTATCCTGGGCATGTCTTCTGCCCTGCGGCCGATAGCCGTTGCGGCGGAGAACATCGTGGATACGCTGATTTTGATCGGCGTCTGCGTGCTGATGTTTGTTTTCGGAAAGTTCGGCGACAAGGTAGGCCGTGGAAAGGGCTTTGTCATGGTAGCCTTGTATGCGGCGTATACCTGCTATATCATCATGCGGTAATTTCGGCAGGCAGAGCCATAGTCCGGCGCATCGCCTGCTCTGATTTTCGGACGGTGAAGGATGCCATGTTGACAAAAAACGGAGAAAATGAAGTTTTTGTCAACAAATTTTCCAAAAAATTCCAGATCAGAAGAAAAAGAAGCGGGCAATGTTGACCGGTTTCGCTGTTTTGGCGAATTTAGTCAACATTGCTTTTTTTCGCGATTTTTACCAGATTCTTTTGCCCTGTACCAAAAAAGGAACGATCCTTTCGAATCGTTCCCTGCTCAGTATACTTTGCTGTTTTTATGCCTTTAAACGCGCCTCTTTGGAAGGAAGCTGCGGGATGACCACCGCGATAAAGATGACGATGCAGCCGATGCCTTCGACCAGGGTCAGTCTTTCGTGCAGGATCAGCGCGCCGAAGAGTACCGAGAATACGGATTCCAGACTCATGATCAGCGAAGCAACCGTAGGTTCGGCGTGCTTCTGTCCCAGAACCTGCAGCGTATAGCCTACACCGGAGGAAACCACACCGCAGTACAGAATCGGCAGCCAGCAGTCTACGATATCCGCCCATACCGGGTTTTCAAAGATAAACATGCAGACGATACCGACGATACCGGCAGTGAGGAATTGAATACAGGAGAGCTTGATGCCGTCGCATTTCGGGGAAAAGTGATCCACGACCAGAATATGGCAGGAAAATGCAACAGCACAGATCAGGACGAACAGATCTCCTGTAGAAAGGGCAAGGCTTCCGGAGCCTTTTCCGGCCATGGTCAGCAGGTAGAAACCTACAGCGCCCAGGGCGACACAGCCCCAGACCAGCGGCCGGACTTTTTTATGGAAAAAGAGTCCCAGCACCGGTACGATAACGATGTACAGTGAAGTGATGAAACCGGCCTTGCCTGCGTCGGTTTCAAAGTAAAGACCGAACTGCTGCAGTGTTGACGCGGTGCACAGCACCAGACCGCAGCAGATCCCGCCGATCAGCAGCGTTTTCTTCTCCGCCTGCTTTTCCTCATCGGATTTCCGTATCGTTGTGCTGTCGCTTTTGCTTCCGAGCTTCTGGAAGAGAAAGATTACCGGGATCAGTACCAGACCGCCGATCAGCATACGGATACCGTTGTAGGTGAAGGGCTCCAGCGTAGCGCCCGCCTTCTGTGCGACAAAGGCTGAACCCCAGATGATAGCGGTGATGAGCAGCATAATATCGCTCTGTAGTTTTTTGTTCATACAATCAATCCTTTTCCTACAATAATAATGTTTTCTGATACCACAATTATAGTAAAATCGATAAAAGTTTACAAGGTAAGAAACTTTTTTTTCAGACAAAAATATGATAAGATGGTTGTATTGGTGTACAAAACGAGAAAAGAGGACGATACAATGAACGATGAAAAAAAACTGTTTGAAATGATCGGAGAAATAAAAGCAGCGGATCAGGAGGCCATGAAAGCCGCCAAAGAACGTCAGGATTATCTGGCCAAACCGCCGGGAAGTCTGGGAAGACTGGAGGATATGTCCATCAAGCTGGCCGGCATCACCGGAAAACCGACGGGCAATGATGTGCGTAAACAGTGTATCGTCATCATGTGTGCGGATAACGGCGTAGTAGCAGAGGGCGTGGCATCAGCGCCCCAGTCCGTTACGCTTTCGCAGACGATAAACTTCACCAGAAGATATACCGGCGTCAGCTCCATGGCCAAGTACTTTGATATCGATCTGCTGGTAACTGACGTGGGTGTTGCCATGGAGATCCCGCAGGAGCTCTATACCGATTCCATGCTGGACGGAGAAGGGAAAATACCGGTCAGGATCGTTAACCGCCGGATCGCGAACGGAACGAGAAACCTGGCGAAGGAAGCTGCCATGACTCGCGCTGAAGCGGTGCAGGCCATCTTTATCGGTCTGGAAGCGGCCAAAGCGGTCAAGGATTCCGGCGCACAGCTGTTTGGCGTCGGCGAGATGGGTATCGGAAACACCACCACAAGCTCAGCCGTGCTCAGCGCGCTGACCGGAGCAAAAGCCGAAGATGTGGTCGGAAGAGGCGGCGGACTCAACGACGAAGGACTGGCAAAAAAGATAAAAATCGTAAACGATGCGGTGAACAGCTGGTGTATGAACGATCCTATTGAAAAGCTGGCCAAGGTCGGCGGCTTTGATATCTGCGCCATGACCGGGGCATTCCTGGGAGCCGGTATTTTCCGCCTGCCTGTCGTGATCGACGGATTCATCTCCGTAGTGGCGGCCTGTGTGGCAAAAGAGCTGAACCCGCGGATCACCGACTATATGTTTGCTTCTCACAAGTCTTACGAGATCGGCTATCAGATCGCGCTCGACCGTCTGGGGCTTGAGCCGATGTTCGATCTGCGCATGCGTCTGGGCGAAGGAAGCGGATGTCCGGCGGCGTTCAAAATCATCGAGGCGGCTGTTGCATCGATGAACCTGATGAAAACACTGGAAGAAGCCTCCATCGACGGAGATTATCTGGAGGAAATCAGGAGGGATAATCTGTTCTGATGAATATTTTTATCAGCGGCGGATGCAAAAACGGCAAGTCCATGCACGCGCAAAGACTGGCCAGGGAAATGGCGTTGGAAAAAAACGTCCCGCTGTATTACCTGGCGACGATGATCCCGCAGGATGAAGAGGACAGGCAGCGTATCCGGCGGCATATCGACGACCGGGCAGGGTGGGGTTTTACAACCCTGGAACGGGGCAGAGATATTTGCGGGATTTTACAGGGAGAAGCCGATCCTGACGGCGTTTTTCTCCTGGACAGTGTGACCGCGCTGCTTTCCAACGAGATGTTCAGGCCGGGCGGCGTGTATGATCCCGATGCCGGAAAACGAGTTGCGGAAGAGCTGTGCGCCTTTGCCCGGCAAACAGGAAATACCGTTTTCGTATCGGATTACATCTATTCAGACGGCCGTCTTTTTGACAGCTATACAGAGAATTACCGCAGAGGTCTGGCTTTGACAGACCGAAGTCTGGCGCAGACCTGCGACAGAGTCATAGAGGTCGCTTTCGGCCATACCTTCTGCTATGACCGGGCATGAGAGCCCTGACTGCCAAAGCGAAAAAGAAAAAAGAGAGAAAAAATGAAATTCATTACCGCTTTTTTTATGACGTGGGGCAATTTTATGGTATTGCCCTGTCCCCATAAAAAATGGGACGGAAAACTGAAGAATCTGATGCTGGCGCTTCTGCCGGCGGCCGGCGCTGTGATCGGCCTGCTTTGGGCGGCGCTGTACTGGCTCCTGTTGCAGCTGGATATCCCGCTGCTGTTGAGCGGGTTCGTAATGATGTTTTACATCTTTGCGGTATGCGGATTTATGCACATGGATGGTTTTATGGACTGCAATGACGCCATACTTTCCAGACGTCCGCTGGAAGAGCGGCAGCGTATACTCAAGGATTCCACCGTCGGCGCCTTTGCCGTGGTCACCGTGGCGTTCCTGTTGCTGGGCTGGTTTTCCGCAATGAATACCGCTTTTTATCAGCTCAGCTATGCAGAGCTTTTTCTGCTTCCGGTGATCAGCCGGGGCATGGGTGGTTTCGGCGTACTGTCCTACAAGCCGATCGGACACAGTCAGTATGTGGAAGATTACAAACAGCCGGAAAGGGCAAAATACAGAGCGGGTCTTTTTCTGCAGATGGCGGCAGCCGCTGCAGCGGCTGCACTTCTGAGTGAGACGCCATGGCGGACGCTGATCTGCGCGGGGGTGACGGCTGCTGCTGCTTTTGTGGCCTGTGCTTACGCCAGAAAACAGCTGGGGGGAATGAGCGGCGATATCGCCGGATATACCATATGCGTCGGCGAACTGGCCGGCATCATCACGCTGGCGGTGCTGTAGAGGCTGCAGCTTTTATTGCGGCTTTGTCTGAAGGTGTACGGACATGCAGGCTGCAGGAACATAAATGAAGAAGATAATACAGGCGCGTGCTTTTTCCGCCGGAAAATGACCGGAGGATGCGGCGCTGCGGAGAGAAAAGCCGAGGCGGTCATGCAAGTGGCAGAGCCATGCGGCAGGCGGAT
Source organism: uncultured Emergencia sp. (assembly GCA_944388465.1). Lineage (GTDB taxonomy): Bacteria > Bacillota > Clostridia > Peptostreptococcales > Anaerovoracaceae > Senimuribacter. The sequence goes on along the minus strand of CALXJA010000078.1, from coordinate 23,193 downwards.
AACCGGCAGCGGCGAACAGCGAAAAAGCAAAGCGCACACAACAGATGAGGTGGAGTATGATATTAGTGTTTGGGGGAGCCTATCAGGGAAAACTGGATTACGTCCTGAAAACCTACAGGCTCACGGAGAAAGATGTCTATCACTGCGATATGGAGACTATGGTCATCAATTTTGACCGCAGAGTTATCGCCGATCTGGACAAATTCGTCCTTGCCTGTATAAAAGAGGGACTGGATGCCAAGGAGTGTCTGGAGGACAATTTACACCGGCTGCAGGATAAAATCGTGATTTGCGATGATATTTCCCAGGGTGTCGTTCCTGTGGACAAAACTGAACGCGCCTGGAGGGAAATGACCGGAAGATGTATGACCTATCTGGGGCAGGAAGCGGAGGAAGTCATTCGTGTTTTCTGCGGAATAGGGAGCAGGGTGAAGTAAATGGCGTCCAGAATCATTCTGATCCGTCACGGAATTACCGAAGGAAACCAGAAGAAATGGTTCTATGGAAAGGCGGATCTGCCTCTTGCCGAAGAGGGAAAGCAAAATTTGCGGCAGCTGGTGGAAAAGCGGATTTACCCGACTTTGAGCGATGATGCGGATTGCTATACGACCGGGCTTTTGCGGACAGAGCAGACCTTTTCCATTCTGTTCGGCGAGAGACCGCACAGGACGCTTCCGCTGCTTCGGGAGATGGAATTCGGCGAATATGAATGCCGTACCTACGATCAGCTAAAAGGATACGAGGATTTTGTCCGGTGGTGCTGGGATGAGACGGGAGACGCGCAGCTTCCCGGCGGAGAGTCCCGCAATGCGTTTGCCGAAAGAATAGCAAAGGGTCTGAAGGAGCTTTTAGGCTACCATCGGTTGAAAGAGCTTTCGCACAGACACAGCGGCCTCGATGCGGTTTCGGCAGTGGTTTGCCACGGCGGCGTGATTTCCGCCATGATGCAGATGCTGTTTCCCGAAGTGAAGAAAAACATGTGGGACTGGATTCCGGATCCGGGATTCGGATATGTGATTGACTTTGAGAAAGGAGAAGCGAAAATGTATACAAAAATTTCGGATATCAAAAAGCTGGGCTTCGGTCTGATGCGTCTTCCGATGAACGGGAAAGATGTAGATATAGAGCAGACCAAGGAAATGGTGGACATGTTTCTTTCCAGAGGCTTCACCTATTTTGACACGGCTTACGGCTACCTGGACGGTAAATCAGAGGAAGCGGTAAAAACGGCGCTGGTGGATCGCTATCCGCGGGAGAGTTTTCTGCTGGCGACGAAACTGCCTGCCTGGAACGCGTCCTCGAAGGAAGAAGCGGAAGCCATGTTCGAGACTTCTCTGAAGAGAACCGGAGCCGGTTATTTTGATTTCTTCCTGCTGCACAATCTGGGAGATAAGCGGACACAGGCCTTTGACGATTACCATATCTGGGATTTCCTCGCGAAGAAAAAGGAAGAGGGACTGATCCGCAATCTGGGCTTCTCCATGCACGACAAAGCGGAAAAGCTGGAAGAGGTCTTAAAGGCGCATCCGGAGATGGACTTTGTGCAGCTGCAGATCAATTATGCAGACTGGGAAAGTCCTACGGTAGAGGCGAAGAAGTGCTATGAGACGGCGAGAAAATACGGAAAACCGGTCGTCATCATGGAACCGGTAAAAGGCGGCTCTCTTGCAGAGCTTCCGGATAAGGTCAGCCGTATTTTCAAAGAGGCTGATCCGGACGCCTCGCTCTCCTCGTGGGCGATTCGCTACGCCGCGTCTTTAGACGGCGTACTGACGGTGCTCAGCGGTATGAGCAACACAGAACAGATGGAAGACAATCTGCGTACCATGGAGGATTTCCGGCCGCTGAGCGAAAGCGAACAGCAGGTGATTTCCGAGGCGGTGAAAGCGCTGAACGCGATGCCGCACATTCCGTGTACGGCCTGCCGCTACTGCGAAAAGGGATGTCCGCAGAGCGTTGCGATCCCGGGCATTTTCCGAGCCATGAATACATATATGATCTATGGTCATAAAGAAGGCGCCGAGGGAAATTATTCCTGGGAGACCCGCGAAGGCGGCGTGGCGTCGAAATGTATCGAATGTGGAAACTGTGAGGACGTTTGTCCGCAGCACATTTCGATCATCAAAGAGCTGAAAAAAGCCAGAGAACTGTTTGAGTAATGCACTCTGCCTGCCGCCGCATCCGGCGGCAGCGTCAGTTTTTCGTTTTCTGCAGATAAAAAACCGGAGACTTCCGATCGGGGAAGACATCCGGTTTTTTCTTTCTCGGGTCACCTTCTCGGGTTACCGTTCGGTTTCTTTTTCCCGGAGATAATCGAGTCCCTTGCCGGTGATCCGGGTACCGCAGCGTCCTTTGCCGACATCGATATACCCCTTCTCCTGCAGCTGCGCCAGAAGATCGCGCAGTTTGCCGTCGCTTACAGGGATATTTTTTTCTTTCAGCGAATACAGCAGGGAGGAACGGCCGATACCGTGGGAAAGGGTACTGCCTGCCTGGATGATCTGCAGCAGCTGCATATCGATGCGGTCTTCTCCCAGATAAGGCGCCGTGCACTGCAGTTCTTTGCCGGTATGCTGATAGATATAATCCGGCAGAGCCGACAGCGATCTGTAGAATACAGAGAGATTTTCCAGTTCTCTGACGTTGCCGGGCCAGTTGTACTGCAGCAGCATGTTTTTTTCTTCCTGGGTGATATTCTTGTATTCTGCGCCGAGGAAATGCTTCAAAAGCTCAAGGATGTCATCCTTTCTCCTGCGCAGAGGCGGGACGACGACGGGCAGAACGTTGAGCCGGAAAAACAGATCGCTCCGGAAGGAACCGTCGGCGACAGCTTTTTCCAGATCTTTGTTGGTTGCCGTGATCAGCCGGATATCCACATCGATGACGCGGTCGCTGCCGATACGCATGATCTGCTTCTCCTGGATGGTGCGGAGCAGACGGGACTGCAGCTTCGGGGAGATATCGCCGATCTCATCGAGAAAGAGAGTGCCGTGGTTCGCCTGCTCGAAAAGTCCGATTTTTCCTTTATTATGCGCACCGGTGAAAGCGCCGGGCTCATAGCCGAACAGTTCGCTTTCCAGCAGATTATCGGGAAGCGCTGCGCAGTTTATGGCGATAAACGGCGCCTTTTTGCGGTAGGAGGCATTGTGTATGGACTGCGCCAGCAGCTCTTTTCCGGTTCCGCTTTCGCCGCGGATCAGTACGGTATAGTCGGTCAGCGCGATCTGCTTGGCGGTGCTGATGACCTTTTCCATCTCTGTGGAACGGTGTACGATGTCCTTGAACTGGTGTTTGGCGAAGTAGCCTTTTTGCCGCATGGATTTGGTGGATACCGCGACGTCGGACTCATCCTGCAGCGTAATGTAGTATCCGGCAATTTCATCCATCAGTTTGATGGGAAAACAATCGAAATAATAGCGGGCATCCAGGATTTCCAGCGGATAGTCTATGCTGTCGGCGCTGCTGAGCACCGCCGGGTCGATATAGTTTGTGATATCCAGATCGTTGGTGTCGTCGATCTGAAAAATGGCGGAAGCCTTGGCGTTGACGTAAACGGGCTGAAAATCACTGTCCACCAGGATCATGCCGATCTTGCTCTTGTTGACCACGTGACTGAGCATTTCGCTTTTCAGATAGCCGTAGATGTAATTGGCGTGGAACGCGGTATCGGATTCCACCACAGAGTGGATGTGCCGGAACAGGTTGCGGTTGACGGCACTGATATCCAGGTTCAAGAGTTTCATCAGCTTGAACATGGTATCGAAGCTGACTTTGCGGTAACCGATATCGATAACCTCCCGGATATGTTCGGGCACCAGATGCGCCTCTGCCGGAGTAATGGCAATTTCAAAACGGTCGTAGATTCCCGTATGGCGCAGGGAGCTGTCGTAAGGGGTCATATTGATATGTCCGATCCCTACCTCGTAAAAAGAATAAATGGTGCTCAGTGAGGTGTCGTAGGAATCATTGACGACCAGCACGTTGCTGCCGGGCGGGATCCTGGAGATTTTCTGCAGGGCGCTGCTGTCCGGGCTGCGGTTGATCTTGATGACCCGGGAAAAATCGTCGACGCGGTCTCTGACACTTTCGAAAACGCTGTCCTCCAGAACAAGATAGGCGTCGGCCTTCAGTTTCTCATCCGGGTTTGCATCGCACAGAAAATAATGGGTAAAGGCGACGTGTTCGCCGAAGGTCTCTTCCAGATTGTTGCTGATAAAGCGGATGACATTTTGATTGTCGTGGTTGCGAAAGATAATGATAACGTGTTTCATCTTGTGCTCCTGTATCTGCAGGCGGTATGGATCCGCCGCAGGAAAAACAAAAAGGATGTACTTTACTACGTTATAGTATAGTACATCCGTCAAGAAAACACAATAAAAGAGATTAAATAGGATTATTGCTCCAGCAGAGTTAAAGCGGCCGAGGTCATGATCTGTATACCGTAGGAAATAGCGTCCTCGTCAGGCGACATCTTTTCGCTGTGAAGAGGATAAACGGGATGCCCCGGCGTGTTGACACCCAGATCGAAGTAGACGCCGGGCACAGCCTGGGTGAAAAAGGCGAAATCATCGGCGCCGAGACTGGCTGCGTCTCGCAGATGAACATGGTCGTCTCCGAGAATACGGCGCGCCGTCTGTTCCAGGACGAGACTTACCCGATGGTCGTTGATCAGTGGCGGATAAGGGTTCTCATCCCAGAGAACCGCCGCGTTTCCGCCCATACTGCGGGCGGTTCCGACAGAAATTTCTTCTACCAGCTGTACGATCCTGTCCATGACACCGCTGTCCAGTGCGCGAACCGTTCCCTGCAGTGCAACTTTTCCGCAGATGATGTTGTTTTTTGTGCCGCCGTGAATTTGCCCGACTGTGACGATGACCGGAGTGGTCGGAGCAAAGGAACGGCTGGAGACGGTCTGCAGCGCCGTAACGAGCTGCGCGGCGATGACGATGGCGTCGACGCCCTGCTCGGGGTGAGCGCCGTGGCAGCTCCGGCCTTCCACTTCAATGGTAAATTCGTTGGAAGCGGCGTTCATCGGTCCGTATTTGACAGAAACGTTGCCGGTATCGGCGGCCGGGTCGACATGGAGGGCGATGACCTCTGTGACTCTGGGGTTTTCAAGGCAGCCTTCCTCGATCATCGCTTTTGCGCCGCCGACGGTTTCTTCTGCAGGCTGGAAGAAGAATTTGATCGTGCCGGGGAGGCTTTCTTCCTGTTCTTTCAGCAGGATGGCGACGCCCAGCAGGATGGCGGTATGGACATCGTGCCCGCAGGCGTGCATGATACCTGCCTTTTTTGAAGCGTAGGAAAGGCCGGTTTCTTCGGTTACCGGAAGCGCGTCGATATCCGCGCGGAGACCCACGCATTTGTTTCCGCCTTTGCCCAGCTGCGCGATAATGCCTTCTGCCGTGTGCATCCGGCGGAAGGGGATGTCGTAACGCCGGAGAATGGATGCAATGTAATCGCAGGTTTCGCTTTCCTGCTCGGAAAGCTCCGGATACATATGGAGATGACGGCGGAACCCTATGATTTCGTCTAAATGGGACTTGAGCCTGGTATTAAAATTCATACAGTTAAACTCCTTTCCTGCTCATAAATGGGAAGACTTATGTACAAAACAAGCCTCTTGCTGCACATTTTTGTGGAATTGGCCTGGAAAGACCCACAAATCCTGGAAATAGTATATAATACAAGCAAGCTCTGTGCCACGCATTATGAAAAAATTTACAGAAATAATGGGAAAACAGGTGGCACAGAAATTGCTTAATTATTTTATGAGGTAGAAAAAAACACATATTACCGCACCGGATTTGTATGCGCCGCATAAAAACGGGATTTTCCTGTGCAGGCGGATGCCTTTGCGGTTGTGGAAATGCGGAAAGAATAGAGACAGGAGGAAGAATGGACAGAAAAATTGGTGTAGTCGGCGGAATGGGGCCTATGGCTTCGCAGCTGTTTTATAAGATGGTAACGGAAATGACGGAGGCCGACAGAGATCAGGATCATCTGAATATGATCATTCTCAGCGACACGTCGATGCCGGATCGTACAGCGGCGGTCCTCAGCGGCGAAGAGCAGGAGGTCAGAGAAAAACTGCGGGCGGATCTGGAACTGCTTTCCCGCTGCGGCTGTCAGGCGGCCTGCATCACCTGCAATACGGCGCATTATTTTGCCGATCAGGTGGCCGGTGAGGTAGACATTGAGCTGATCCATATGATACGGGAAACGGCGAAAAAAATAGCCGGGGAGAATCCCGGCGCGAGAGTAGCGATTCTGGCCACCGACGGAACGATCCGGACCGGTCTGTATCAAAAGCGCCTTGAAGAGGTAGGGGTGGAACCATACATACCGGATGCGGAAACACAAAAGCAGGTCATGTATCAGATCTACGACCGTATCAAAAAAGGCCGGGAGTGGGATGCCGCATCCTGGGACAGCATTGAGGAAGAGGTGCGGAAAGCCGGCTGCCAGCGAGCCATCATGGCCTGTACGGAGCTTTCCGTGATCAAGGCGGACAACGGCCTGTCGGACTTCTATGTTGATCCGATGGAAGTTCTGGCGGAAAAAGTGATCGCTTTTGCCGGAAAACACGTAAAAAAATAAAAATGAGGCAAATAATAGGATTAAATAAGATTTAAACGGAGAAAAACGACGGTTTCTTCGCTGGCTGCACAGAAACCGTCTCGTTGTTTTTTTGTGCAAATAAGTATTTTCAAAATTGAAAGAATCTTTTCCTGCCGAAGAGAAACGGTCGTTTTCTCTGCTTTGGTTTCCGTTGGGTATCGATGTTCCGTGCGGGAAGATCGATCGTCTTTCGCATTTGGCATTGATTTTGCATCAGCATTATATGACATCATAAGGATAATGAGTGGTTCTATAGTTTTACCAGGCGGCTGCATATCGGAAGTGTAAAGACCGGGAAGCCGCATCGCCGAGGCGGAGGTGTGCATTAAGGCATCCTTATCGGCTGGCAGGAAAATAATACAACAGGGCAGCAGGAAATACAGCCTGCAGGAGGACAGAAAATGGGTTTACCGGATAAGTGTGAAATCAGCATAAAAAGCAAATTCCCCAGAGGAGAAAAAAATCTGATTACAGATGTGCCTGGCGTCAAGGTCGGTCAGGTCACGCTGCAGGATCAGGAAAAAAATATCCATACCGGAGTGACGGCCGTTCTGCCGCATGAGAGGAATCTTTTCCAGGAAAAGGTCGTGGGCGGCGTAGCGGTGATCAACGGGTTCGGAAAAAGCGCCGGCCTGGTGCAGGTCGAAGAGCTGGGAACCATTGAATCGCCGATCGTCATGACGAATACGTTTTCTATCGGTACGGCACTGAACGCCACGATCAAACACATGTTGGCGGCAAACGAGGATATCGGCGTTTCCACGGGAACGGTCAACTGCATCGTCACCGAGTGCAACGACGGCGATATCAACGATATACGAGGGATGCACGTAGAAGAAAAGCACGTATTTGAAGCGTTGGAAAATGCTTCGGATTCTTTTGAAGAAGGTGCGGTAGGCGCCGGCACCGGCATGTGCTGCATGGGCTTGAAGGGCGGCATAGGTTCGGCTTCCCGCATTTTAGAATGTAACGGCAAAAAATATACGATCGGTGCGATCCTGATGTCGAACTTCGGAATGGCCGGAAATCTGCGTATCGACGGCAAACGGATCGATACGACAGAGCCGGCGCCGGAAGCGGTGGAAAAGGGTTCGGTCATCATCGTCATCGGTACAGATATCCCGTTCAGCGCCAGACAGCTGAAACGGATCGCAAGACGTGCTGTGATCGGTCTGGGCAGAACCGGCTCCTTCCTGGGGAACGGCAGCGGGGATATTGCCATTGCTTTTTCCACCGGCAACATCATTCCTCATTACAGTAAGGAAAATATTCTGCCGGTGAAGATGTTTCATGACAGCGCGCTGGATAAAGTCTTTGAAGCTACGGCGGAGGTCGTGGAGGAAGCGGTGATCAGTTCGCTTTATCATGCTGAAACGGTTACCGGGATCCGCAACAAGACGGTTTACGCGCTGCAGCGTTACATATAGGAGGCAAAATGAAAAAAATATTTATCAGTGCGGACATCGAAGGCGTAACCGGGGTAACCAGCTGGTGCGAGACCAGGTACGGCGGACAGGGCTACGCGGAGGCCTGCCGTCAGATGTCGCTGGAAACCGCAGCTGCCTGCCGGGCGGCCGTGGAAGCCGGTTATGAGGTCGTGGTCAAAGACGGGCATGAGGATGCGCTGAATATCGATCCTGATTTACTGCCTCGAGGAGTCAGACTGATTCGGGGCTGGGCGTCGAGCCCGATGGCAATGATGAGCGGCCTCGACGAGTCTTTTGCCGGAGCCGTCTATATCGGCTATCATTCTGCTGCCGGCACCGATACCAGTCCGCTGAAGCATACGGTTGAAGATTATCTGTTTAACTGGATCCGCGTAAACGGCGTCCTGATGTCGGAGTTCGGTCTCAATTCGCTGCTGGCGGATCAGCTGCACGTACCGTCCCTGTTTCTGTCCGGCGACCAGGGGATCTGCCGGGAGGCGGAAAGTCTTTATCCGGGGATCGTCACGGTAGCGACGAAGACGGGCGTGGGTAATTCTACCTGCAGTATTCACCCGCAGGAGGCCGTGGAGCAGATCGAGGAGGGTGTGCGCCGCGCTCTTGCGGCGGACATCGCGGTACGTCCTCTGGCAAAAGAATACGTCATGGAGATCAACTTCAAAGATCATCAGCGGGCAAGGAATGCTTCCTGGTATCCGGGAGCAGAAGCAGCAGATCCGTTTACGGTTCGCTTCTGCGCCTCTGCGCCTTTTGATCTGGCCGTTGCCCGCACGTTTATGTGCGGCGGCTGAGGGTCATAGGGCAAAAAGTTGGCAACGTCGCATAAAACCTCGCATATGCATAAAAGCAATGTTGACTGAATTTGCGAAAACAGCAGAATCGGTCAACATTGCCCGCTCTTTTTTCTTCTGATCTGGATATTTCTGGAAATTATGTTGACAGAAATCGCATTTTCCCTTTGCTTTGGTCAACATTCAGCCGCACTTTTATCCCCGCGGCTCTTCTTTTTTGTTATTTTGTTGACTGAAATTCCATTTTTTCTGTTTTTTGTCAACATGGACATCCTTTCTTTAATTCAGCAGCATCGAGCGGCGCCGCCGGATCTTCGCAGGCTCCAGAGACTCGCGAACTTCGCGGGCGCCGCGGGCAAGGCTCGGCAAATTGCCCGGTGCGGACTTTTTCCTGCAAATCAGCAAAAACCGCCGCAGCAGCTGTTCTCTGCTGATGGTAAAACGGACAAAAATATAAAAAAGCACAAAAAAGTCCGCGGCAGCAGGAAAATCGAGCCGGATGCAGGGAAAACGGCAATCCTATTTTATATTATTACATAATTTACTTCTGATAATTTTTTGACTTTTCTTCCATTTTCTGTGATTTCGTTCTTCTCAGCGCGGACTTTTTTGCTTCTTTACGTCCATATAGTCCGTTTTCTCCCCACAGGCAAATGCGAAGGCGGACTAATGCCTGCTTTTTTTGAAATAAAGTCCGTTTCTGCGGATTATGATAGAAACGTTGTACTTCAAGAAATCTTCAGGAAGTCTTTCCTGCGCAGGCCTTCCGTTTTCTCATTCGTTATAGATCAGCTGCCGTCGGAAGTCGAAGATATACTCTTAGTTGCGCTGAAGTTTCAATACGGACAGACGGCCTTTCCGACACTTTTGCCCTATAACCCGAAAACAAGAGCCTGCTGTATCACGGTTCTATCCGGACGGAAACTTCTCCGGTAGTCAGCGTTTCGATCTGGCGGGATTTGCGTCCTTCCATGTACTCTACTACAAGACCGCCGTTATCATCGATATCGATGGCTCTGGCACGGATGGAGACGCCGTTCAGATTTGGATGGACAAGAATATTTTTGCCCAGAATAAAGCAGCGGTTTCGATACTCCCGCAGGAAGGATTTGCTCTGCAGAGCAGAGAGACTTTCCATCAGCTCGTTGTAAATTTCTGCAGCCAGCTTTCCCCGGGAAAAAGAGTTGCGCCGCGGCGAAAGACAACCGGCGATATCCTGCAGCTCTTCGGGGAGATTGCCCGGGAAACAGTTGACGCCGATACCGATGATCAGGGTATCGATCCGCCCCGTTTCAAAGTTGCTCTGCGCTTCTGTCAGTATGCCGCAGACTTTTTTGCCGCTGCAGAAAATATCGTTGACCCATTTGATGCGCGCCTTGACGCCGGCTACGCTTTCCACGGCATGACAGACTGCCACCGCCGCAGCCATGGTGACGTACAGCGCTTTGTCCAGTGCAAAATCGGGACGCAGAGCGACGGTCATATACAGGCCTGTTCCGGCGGGGGACGCGAAGCTTCTGCCCAGCCTGCCCCGGCCGGCCGTTTGCTTGTTTGCTATAACGAGAATCGGTCTGTTCCCGGGGCGGAGCGTTTTGGCGACAGCGTTGGTCGAATCTACGGTGTCAAAAATTTTCAGCTCGCATGGAAACCGCAAGTCGCCGGCGACGGAGTCCTGCGAAAGCATATTGCTTTTTGCCTTCAGTCTGTAGCCGACGCGGGAGCGGCTCTCGATCTGGTAGCCCTCGTCGCGCAGCTGCTGCATGGCTTTCCAGACGGCGTTTCGGGAGACACCCAGAGACTCTCCGATCTTCTGGCCGGAAAGATAGATTCCGCTGTTTTCGCTTAATAGTTTTAAAAGTTCAGTTCTTGTAGACAATATACATTACTCCTTTATTTTGTGATCTGGCGGCAGATCCGGTGAAAGCTGCTCCTGCACGGTTTTTGCCGGCATTTCTTTTCGCTGTGCAAGCTTTTGCTGGTACATCTTTCGGTCTGCTTTCCGTAAAATTTCTTCGGCGCTCTTGTGTGGAGGACGGCAGTGCAGACAGCCGATGCTCACGTTGTGAAAAGGACAGGGCGCATTGTTTTCCCACTGCGGGCACTGACGGATCAGCTGTATTTCCTCCGGTGCTATCCGGCCGGGATAAAGCAGGACAAATTCGTCTCCGCCAAAGCGGTAGAGGGTCGCTTTTTCTGCGAACATTTCCGAGCAGATTCGGACAAAGTGCTGCAGATACTGGTCGCCTGTTATATGACCGAACTGGTCGTTAATTTGCTTGAAATGATCCAGATCCATGAACAACAGAGAAAAACTGGTCTGCTGACAGATGAGATCATTCAGGTCGTCATATAAACGGACACGGTTAGCCGCTCCGGTAAGCGGATCATATTTGATTTCGTGTTCCATCTTGCTGAGGTGGATCTTTCCGTAGACCATCTGGTAGATGGTGATATAAGAAATGATGACGAAACAGATCAGCAGCAGAATGATGCCGATTTTTCCAAAGGAACTTTCGCTGGCATTGAACACATTGTTGATTGTCGTTATAACGAGGAAATACAGAAAACTGTGTATGCCGAGATATTTTACCGACTGAGGGGAAAAACGGTAAATATTTTTCAGGATAAAATTGAATTTCGGCAGGATAAAATGATAAAAAGGAAAAATCGTTGCCGCAAAAATCAATGTCTCCATGAGTACAGCGATGGAAAGAAAGTCTTTCGCAGGGGAAAAATTTGCAATTTGAATGGAAAGCGCCATGACGCTGCAGGTATAGCTCCAGATCATGCACATAACGATGAAGACCGTGGAAATTTTTTCCCGATAGAGAAGATACAGCGGGATGATATAGATGAATCCTGCGGCGATAAATGCACCGTCTCCGTCCGCATCGGAGAAAAAACGGTTGCGGATCGTCAGGCTTAACGGCAGGAACAGAATGGTGAAGATCATGATCCCCAATACCACAAACAGTGGAGAATATTTCCTGTGGCAGCACCGGTTAAACGCCATCAGATTGAAAAGCAGGATCTCGATGAGAAAGATCAGTTCTAAAAATGATGAAATGGAAACCATTAGTTTTACCTCTTTGAGCTGATTTTTGTCTGTCCGGTAACGGCGGAAATGTGATAAAGTGAGGATCCTGCCGGATTAGGACAGTATTACCGGGTTTATACCACAAAATCGCACAAACCTTACAGGTAGATTATACAATGACAACGGGAAAAAAGGAAATCCTCTTTTTGCCTTCTTTGTGCGGCAAACATAATAATTTCCACAGGCGGCATGGGTCAAATCCCTTTATTTTTTCATGGAAATATGCTAAAATAACATAATTGCATGGAAATCGATCATTTTTAGGAGGAAAATAGAATAGATTATGGACAGTCATTTAGGATATTCTTTAGGGATTATCGTGGTCTGTCTTGTTTTCTCTGCTTACTTTTCCGCCACAGAGACTGCGTTTACTTCGCTGAACCGGATCCGTATGAAGAATCTGGCGAACGAGGGCAATCAGCGGGCGAAGAAGGTGCTGGAGCTGGAAGACAGATACGACAACCTGCTTTCGACGATCCTGATCGGTAATAATCTGGTCAACATCGCCTGCAGCTCTGTAGCGACCGTTCTCTTTGTGCAGATCGCCGCAGAATACGGAGCGACACTTTCGACGATCGTTACCACCATCGTTGTGCTGATCTTCGGCGAGATTTCACCTAAGAGCCTGGCAAAAGAACATCCGGAAGGTTTTGCGGCTTTTTCCGCGCCGATCATCAACGTCATCATGATCCTGCTGACGCCGTTTAATTTTCTGTTCAGCCAGTGGAAAAAGCTTTTAACGAAGATCTTCAAGGTCTCGGACAGCCGTGCGATCACAGAGGATGAGCTGCTGACCATCGTAGAAGAGGCAGAAACAGAAGGCGGTATTGAAGCCGGACAGAGCGAGCTGATTCAGAATGCCATCGAATTCAACGAGCTGGAGGCGTGGGATGTGCTTACGCCGAGAGTCGATGTGGAAGCCATCCAGATCGATACCGACGAAGAAGAAGTCGCGAGAATTTTCCGCGAGACAGGATTTTCCCGTCTGCCGGTTTATGAGGACGATCTGGACAAAATATTGGGCGTACTGAACCAAAAGGATTTTCACAATTATATCTACCGCTCAAAGAAAACCATATCGGATTATATCAAACCGGTCGTTTTTGTGGCAGGCTCCATGAAGGTATCCGATCTGCTGAAAAGGCTGCAGGCCAATAAGAGTCATATTGCCATTATCGTTGACGAATATGGCGGAACAGAGGGTCTTGTCACCATGGAGGATATCATCGAAGAGCTGGTCGGCGACATTTACGATGAGCACGACGAAGTAGAATCCCAGGAGATCACCCTTCTGCAGGATGGAAGCTACCGCGTTCTCTGCAGCACCAATGTGGAGAAAATGTTCGATTACTTTGACGAAGAGGTCGAGCTGGATGCGACAACCGTCAACGGCTGGGTCGTCCTGCAGCTGGACAAGCTGCCTTCTGCGGGAGATACCTTCACCTACAAAGCGGGAGACAAGCTGTTTAAAGGCCGGGTGATCAAGGCCGATGAAAGAAAAGCCATCGAAATCAACCTCCGGGTGGAAGAGATACCGGAAGAGAGCAATAATGGAAAGGGGAACTGATACGTATGGGACTAATGGAAAAGATCTTTGGAGATCTTAACGAAAAAGAAGTCAAAAAACTGAGTAAGATCGCAGATCAGATAGAAGCGCTGGATGAGCAGATGCAGGCTCTGTCTGATGAAGAGCTGCAGGCAAAGACGCCTGCCTTCAGGGAGCGTTTGAAAAACGGAGAAACACTGGATGACATCCTGCCGGAGGCTTTTGCCGTCTGTCGGGAGGGAGCATTCAGAAGCCTGGGCATGAAGCATTTCCGCGTCCAGCTGATCGGCGGTATCGCCCTGCATCAGGGACGTATTGCGGAAATGAAAACCGGTGAAGGTAAAACCCTGGTGGCGACGCTGGCGGTATACCTGAATGCTCTGGAAGGAAAAGGCGTCCACGTCGTTACGGTCAACGATTACCTGGCCAGACGTGACGCGGAGTGGATGGGCAAGCTGTACACCTTCCTGGGACTCACGGTGGGCTGTGTGATCCACGGCATCACCAACGAAGAGAGAAAAGCGGCTTACAACGCGGATATCACCTATGGAACCAACAACGAATTCGGTTTTGACTATCTGCGGGACAATATGGTCATCTATGAAGAAGAGCTGATGCAGCGGGAACTGAACTACGCCATCATCGACGAGGTGGACTCTATCCTGATCGATGAAGCGAGAACGCCGCTGATCATTTCCGGGAGAGGTTCCAAGTCTACGGATCTCTATAGAATTGCCGACCGCTTCGTCACGACACTGACGAAAGATGTGGATTTCACCGTAGAGGAAAAGGATCAGCAGGTATCTCTGACTGACGAAGGCGTGGCCAAGGCGGAAGCCTTTTTCAAGGTAGACAACTACGGCGATCCGGAAAACATGGAGATCAACCATCACGTTCAGCAGGCGCTGAAAGCGAGAAACCTGATGGAGCGGGATGTGGACTATATCGTCAAGGATGGCGAGATCGTCATTGTCGATGAATTTACCGGACGTCTGATGTTCGGCAGAAGATACAGCAACGGTCTGCACCAGGCCATCGAGGCGAAGGAGCGGGTAAAGGTAAGATCCGAGTCCAAGACGCTGGCGACCATTACCCTGCAGAATTATTTCCGTATGTACAAGAAGCTGGCAGGTATGACCGGTACGGCGAAAACCGAAGAGGATGAGTTCCGGGACATTTACAATATGGATGTTGTGGTCATTCCGACCAACAAGCCGGTCATCAGAGACGATCTGCAGGATTCCGTCTATCAGACGGAAAGAGGCAAGTTCAAAGCCATTGCAGACCGGGTAACGGAGGTGCACAAGACCGGACAGCCGGTACTGGTGGGTACGATCTCCATTGAAAAATCTGAGCTGATCAGCGATCTTTTGAAAAAACGCGGCGTCAAGCACAATGTACTCAACGCAAAGCAGCACGAGAAAGAAGCGGAAATCGTGGCAGACGCAGGACGTCTGGGCATGGTGACCATCGCCACCAATATGGCCGGACGTGGTACCGATATTATCCTGGGCGGTAATCCTGAATTTGAAGCCCGCCGCGAGATGAAGAAACAGGGCTACAGTGACGAAGCGATTTCCTTTGCCACCAGCTTTGTCAAATCCGACGATCCGGAGCTGAACGAGGCGCGCCGGGTCTTTAACCAGCTCCATGAAAAGCTGAAGCTCGAGCGCCGGGAAGAACAGAAGAAAGTCGTTGAGCTGGGCGGTCTGTGCATCATCGGTACAGAGCGCCACGAATCCAGACGTATCGACAATCAGCTGCGCGGACGTTCCGGACGTCAGGGAGACCCGGGGCAGACCCAGTTCTATATTTCGCTGGAAGATGAACTGATGCGTCTGTTTGGCGGCGACCGTATGAAAAGGATCGTCGACAAGATGGGGCTTGAAGAGGACGAGGCTATCGAAGCCGGTATGCTTTCCAAATCCATCGAGGGTGCGCAGAAAAAAGTCGAGGGCAAAAACTTCGGTATTCGAAAATACGTGTTGCAGTACGACAACGTCATGAACAAGCAGCGTGAGGTCATTTACGATGAACGGCGCAAGGTGCTGTTCGGTGAAGATCTGCGCGAATATATCATCAATATGGCGCATACCATCATCAACGCCATTATCGATCCGATCGTCGTGGAGTCCAAGTTCCCGGAGGAATGGGATTTCGCAACGCTGACCAAAAACCTGAGGAAGATCTCCGTAAAATATCGGGGGAAAACGTCCTATTCCAATGAGGAACTCAATGCGATGACCGAGGCTTCTCTGCGTCAGTCTGTCTGCGATGAGTTCGACCGTCTGTATGAAGAGAAGGAAAAGGAGATCGGCACGGAGCAGATGCGTGAAGTGGAGCGCATGATTCTGCTGCGGGTAGTCGACAATCTGTGGATGGATCATATCGACGCCATGGATCAGCTGAAATCCGGTATCGGTCTGCGGGCTCTGGGACAGCAGGATCCGGCGGCGGCTTATGCCAAAGAAGGTTTCGATATGTTCGAGCAGATGATCAGCGCGATCCAGGAAGACACCGTGAAGTATTGCTACAATGTTACGGTGGAGACCAAGGCGGAACGAAGAGCGATCATGGAAGCCGAGAGCGCCACAAAATCGGAGTATGTGGACGAGGGCGAGATGCGCGCAATGCAGGGCGAAGGCCAGCTGCCTGATGAAGCGCAGATTCCTGACCGGGAGAGAAAACAGGAAACGGTGCGCAGAGATCATCCGAAAATCGGAAGAAATGATCCTTGCCCATGCGGCAGCGGCAAGAAATACAAGAACTGCTGCGGAAAAAATCAAATCGATTAATTTTACAGATGCTGGAGCAGGGTCTGCGCGGATAAACGCGCAGACCTTTTCCTTTCGGCGGAACGGCGTGCTGCCGGGAGGAAACGAAAGCGGTCTGTCTTTACGGAGAAGCAGAACTATGGTAGAATATACGTCGGATATTCAGCCGGACGCTGGCGGGCGACGTCCCGTCAAGCAAAGTTCTGTCAAGGGGAGTTGCGCTAAGCGGCGTCCCGTCAAGGGGTCCGTCAAAGGAGTCCCGGCGCAGATATTCGAGATTTCAGAGAGATAGGAGTGAGAAAGAGATGATTCAGCTGGATCAGATAAAGATCGATCTGCCGGAAGTCATGGCAAAACTCAAAGAGGTAGGTGAGTCCCTTTGACCTGGCCGGTCTGAAGGGAAAATTAGAAGAAATCGAAAAGGAAACAGAGAAGAGCGGATTCTGGGATGACCCGGAAAAAGCCCAGGAACTGTTAAAAAAGAAAAAAAGTCTGGAAACAAAGATAGAGAAATATGAGAGCCTGGAAACCGGGCTTTCGGATATTGAAGAACTTATTCCGTTAGCCGAGGAGATGGAAGACGAAGAAGAGGCCAAAGAAATCGCTTCTTCCTTTGCCGAACTGCAGGAGAGGCTGGATGAGCTGAAGCTGGATACGCTGCTGGACGGCAAATACGACCACAACAATGCTATCGTCTCCATTCATGCGGGAACCGGCGGGGTCGACGCCATGGACTGGGCGCAGATGCTCCTGCGTATGTACACGCGGTGGGCGGATAAAAAGGGTTACAGAGTCACCCTGGTGGATCTGCAGGATGATACCGAAGCCGGGATCAAAAGCGCGACAATTATCGTCGGCGGAGAGAACGCTTACGGCTATTTGAAAAACGAAAAAGGCGTTCACCGTCTGGTGCGGATCTCTCCGTTTAATTCTGCGGGAAAGCGGCAGACATCCTTTGCGGCTGTGGAGGTCATGCCGGAGATCGAAGACGATATGACGGTCGAGATCGATCCGGAAGATCTGCGGATCGATACCTACAGGAGCAGCGGTGCCGGCGGACAGCATGTAAATAAGACGGATTCGGCGATACGGATCACCCATATCCCGACCCATATTGTCGTTACCTGTCAGAATGAGCGCAGTCAGCACCAGAACCGGGAGGTCGCCATGAAGATTCTGGCATCCAAGCTGATGGAGCTGAAAGAGCAGGAACACAAGGAGAATCTGAAAGAATTGAAAGGCGATTTTTCGATGATTACCTGGGGTTCGCAGATCCGTTCCTATGTCTTCCAGCCTTATACGATGGTCAAGGATCACCGAACCGGTGCAGAGGTGGGCAATGTCAACGCCGTTATGGATGGGGATATCGACTATTTCATCAATGAAAAGCTGAAACAGAGAGATTGATACGGCAGCCGGCCAAAAAAAGAAAAAGCAGAGAAAAGAAGAAAGTACGGAAAAGAACTACATGAATATAATCGAAACATTAGCCGGTGAGTTCAGGCTCAGACCGGCACAGATAGAAAATACCGTGGATCTCATCGATGAAGGGAATACGATCCCCTTCATCGCCCGTTACCGGAAAGAAGCAACAGGCGGACTTACCGATGTAACGCTCCGGGAGCTGGATGAACGGCTGCGTTATCTGCGGAACCTGCAGGAAAGAAAAGAAGAGGTTATCCGCCTGATCGACGAACAGGGAAAGCTGACGGAAACACTGCAGGCGGAGATCGAAAAAGCGGAGGTTCTGCAGCGGGTAGAGGATCTGTATAAACCGTATAAGCAGAAAAAGGCAACCAGGGCGTCCAAAGCCAGAGAGAAAGGGCTGGAGCCTCTGGCCATGATCATCTACGCGCAGCAGAAGAAAGACGGCACGCCGCAAGATGCGGCGCTTTCGTTTATCGATGCAGAAAAAGGCGTGGAAACAGCGGAGGAAGCTTTGCAGGGGGCTATGGATATCATTGCGGAGATGATTGCCGATGATGCCGACCTGACCAAGACTATCCGGGAAAAAACCTATGCCAGAGGACAGATCGCCACAGAAGAGGCTGACCCGGAGGAAAGCACCGTATACGACATGTATTACGGCAGCAGCGAGCCTATCTCCAAGATGCCGAATCACCGGGTGCTGGCAGTAAACCGCGGGGAAAAAGAGAAAAAACTGAAAGTCAAAGTGCATATAGACAGCGAAGAGATCATTTCTCTCATCGAGAAGCAGGTGATCCGCGGAAATTCCATTTTCACCGGACTCCTGCAGGACACGGTGGAAGATGCGTACAAACGGCTCATTGCCCCTTCTGTAGAAAGAGAAATGCGAAGCCTGCTTACCGAGAGAGCCGAGACGGATGCCGTCAAAGTTTTCGCTAAAAATACGGAAAAACTGCTGATGGTTCCGCCGGTAAAAGGGAAAAAGGTCATCGCCATCGATCCGGGATACCGGACAGGGTGCAAAGTGGCCGTGCTGGGTGAGACCGGAAAGCTGCTGGCCTATACGACGATCTATCCGACCGAGCCGAAGAAGGATATTGCAGGAACGGAAAGAGTGCTGACAAAGATCATTGAAAAATACGGCATTGACGTCATTGTCATCGGCAACGGCACGGCTTCCAGAGAGACAGAAGAAGTCGTCGCCGATTTTCTCCGGAAGCACGACTATCCGATCCAGTACACCATTGTCAACGAGGCAGGCGCTTCCGTTTATTCTGCCTCTAAGCTGGCTGCAGAGGAATATCCGGATCTGGATGTGACCACCAGAGGCGCGATGTCATTGGGGCGCAGGCTGCAGGATCCGCTGGCCGAACTGGTGAAGATCGATCCCAGGCATATCGGCGTGGGGCAGTACCAGCATGATATCAACCAGAAACAGCTGGATACAGCGCTGACCAATGTTGTCGAAGACTGCGTGAACCGGGTCGGAGTAGATCTGAATACTGCCTCGCCGTCGCTGCTTTCCTATATTGCCGGCGTAAATTCCGGCATCGCGAAAAATATCGTCGCTTACCGTGAAGAGCACGGCCGTTTCACCTGCAGAAAAGAACTGCTGAAGGTACCGAAGCTGGGAGAAAAAGCGTTTAAACAGTGCGCCGGGTTTATGCGCATAGCCGACGGCAGCGAACCGCTGGACAGTACTTCTGTGCATCCGGAGTCCTACGGCGCAGCAGAGGAAATGATGAAAAAGATCGGTATCGACAAGGCGGATATCGCCCGGGGAGGCATCGGGCATCTGGATGAAAAGATCCGGGAGGTCTATCCGGCGAAGAAGATGGCAGACAGCATCAAAAAAATGGCTGGTGATCTGGATATCGGCGTAATGACGCTGAACGATATTATTGCCGAGATGAAAAAACCGGCCAGAGATCCGCGTGAAGATGCGCCGCCGGTCATTTTCCGCAACGACGTGCGGAGCTTTGACGATCTCAAGGTGGATATGGAACTGACGGGGACGGTGCGCAATGTGGTGGATTTCGGCGCTTTTGTAGATATCGGCGTTAAACAGGACGGTCTGGTTCACATTTCGCAGCTGAGCAAAAATTATGTGAAGCATCCGATGGATGTCGTTTCGGTCGGCGATACGGTCAAGGTCAAAATTCTCAGTATCGATCCGCAGAGACAGAAGATCTCCCTGACCATGAAGTTTTGACCGGGCGGATAAGCAGATAAGAGGAAAGAGGAAGGTCTATGGCGATTAATACCGTTATCTTTGATTTTGACGGCACACTGGCGGATACGAACCGCATGATTCTCGATTCCTGGCAGTATACCTACAAAACGCTGCGGGGAGCGGAAGAAAAAGAGGAAAACATCCTCAAAACTTTTGGCGAGCCGCTGGCGCTCAGCATGGAAAAAGCTTTTCCGGATGTTCCGGCATCTGAGGCGATCGCTGTATACCGCAGCTTTCAGGAGAAGCATTTTGAAGAAATGATCCGGCCTTTTCCGGGTATGGTGGAACTGATACGTAAGCTGCGGCAGGAGGGCTGCAAGGTCGGCATCGTTACCTCCCGTCTGCGCAATACGACCGTGCGCGGTCTTGCGCAGTTCGGGCTTTTAGAGGATATCGATGAGATCATTACCTGCGAAGATACGGAAAAACATAAACCGGAGCCGGAGCCGGCGCTGGAAGCTCTTTCTCGTCTCGGCGCAAAGGCCGAAGAAACCGTAATGGTAGGCGACAGTCTGTTTGATATCCGCTGTGCGCATGGAGCCGGCATCAGAGCGATTCTGGTGGGCTGGGCTATGGCCATCGGAGAAGAGGATAAGCAGGGAGAAGATGCGCCCGATGCGCAGGCAGAATCGGCAGAGGAACTGCTGTCTGTGCTGCGGGCAATGAAATAAGAGCGCAGGCAGGGAGAAAGACGGGATTTCCGCATACTTCGGCAGAATAAACGTCGTACAGCAGTTGTTGACGGTAAAGGAGCGGCCATGCTGAACATTTTTTACGGGAGAGAGAGAATAGATAAAGAAGCGTTCATCTATCATCAGATCGCCGAAAGCAGGCAGCGCACGCTGGTCATCGTTCCTGATCAGTACACGCTGGAGGCGGAGAAACGCGCCTTTTCCGTGCTGCAGACCGAGGCGCTGATGGAGGTGGAGATCGTCAGCCTGTCGCGTTTGGGATTTAAGGTGCTGGCGGAAACCGGAGGCGGAAGGAGAGTCTTTATCGATAAATACGGCAGACATATGCTGCTTTCGCAAATCGCCGCCGAGTATGATGAGCAGCTGCAGGTCTTTCGGGGAAGCCTGCGCAAGCCGGCTTTTATCCAGATGGCAAACGATTTCATCTCCGAGATGAAGCAGTACAACGTCAGGCCGGAAGATCTGACCGGGATGAGCAAGACGCTTCCGCAGGACAGCCTGCTTCGGCGAAAGCTCGCCGATCTGCAGCTGATTTTTGGCGCTTATGAAGAACGCATAAAAGGGAAGTATACCGATGCGGAGGACTATATCGACTTGTACAGAGAAAAGATGCGCCAGTCATCTCTGCTCAGGGAGTCGGTGGTCTGGGTCTACGGTTTTGACAGTTTTACACCGAAAGCGGAAGCGGTTCTGGGCGAAATCATGGCGACGGCTCGTCAGACAAATGTCTTTCTTACCTGGGACAGAGATTGCGCAGACGAGGATCTCTTTGTCCTGGGCGGCCTGGTGATGGAGCGCCTGGAAAAACAGGCGGCAGCCCGGGGGATTGCTGCGGCAAGACGCAAAGTCGGTGCAGAATTTGCCGTTAAAAAAGAGAGCGCAGCTATCGGCGCCCTGGAAAAGGAACTGTTTTCGGTAAATGCCGCTCCGGCCGCAGACTGCAGTGGGATCACCGTAGTCAAAGCGGCGAATATGTACAATGAGGCGGAATCGGCGGCATCCTTTATCCTGCATCTGCTTAGAGATAAGCAGATGCGCTGCCGGGATATTGTCGTCATCTGCAATGATCAGGAGGTGCGGGGATCGATTATCAGCCGTGTTTTTGAAGAATACGGCATTTCGCTTTTTGACGACCGGAAAAGAAGCATTATACATTCTCCTGTCGCTGTATTCGTACTTTCGCTGCTGGAAACGGTAATTGGCGGATATCGGACGGCAGATCTTTTCCGAACGCTGAAAAGCGGCTTTTCCGGTCTTGAGGCGGAGGAAATCGAGGCGCTGGAGAATTACGGAATGAAATATCGCGTCCGCGGGCGTATGTGGAAATCTTCCTTTGTCCGGGGCGTGATGGAGTATGGAGAGGAAGGACTGGCCGAACTGGAGTCTGTCCGCAGCCGGGCTATGGAGTTGTTTTTGCCGGTGGAACGGCTTTGCGCTGAGGCAGAGACAGTACATGATTTTTTGGGCGGCTATTACGATTACCTGATGCAGCAGTCCGGCTTCGGCGGCAGGATTTTGCATCTTGCGGAGGAGCAGCGGGAACAGGGATTTTTTGATCTTGCAGAGGAAACACTGCAGATCTGGAATAAAATCGTGGAAATTCTCGATCAGGCGGAGGAATTGTCCGGCGGTGAGGCTTTTGACGGGAAAACCTTTCTTCTGCTTTTCCGTGCGGGAATGTCGCAGATGGAGGTAGGCGTGCTGCCGCCGACGGCGGATGATATCCTGATGGGCACGATGCAGAGAACGCGAAGCGGTCAGGTGAAGGCGCTGGTCGTGATCGGCGCTAACGAAGGCGTTTTGCCGGCGAACGGTGCGCAGGAGGGGCTTTTCACCTCTGACGAGCTGGAATTTCTTGCCGAGGACGGAAAACACCTGTGCAAAGTTGACCGTATCCGCACTATGGAAGAGAAGCTGGCCATATACCGCAATCTGTCCAAGCCGTCGGATTATCTGTGGATCAGCTATGCCGCCGGCGATGAAGAGGGAAAAGAGCTTCATGCTTCGGAGATCATCGAACAGCGCCATCGTCTTTTTCCGATGCTGCAGGAAGAAAGGGACATACTTAACGATTCCCGTATGGAGCGTCTTATCGGCGGCAGGATCAATACGCTGCGCCATTTGACAAAAGCGCTGCAGCAGGCGGAAAAGGGAGAAAAGCTCGACCGCCGCTGGAAGGCGGTGGAGGATTGGTACCGGCAGTATCATCCGTCGGATCTGGAACGAGTGGAGAGAGGTCTTGCGTTTACCAACGAACAGGCTGCACTGCCGCCGCGTCTTGTCCGGGAGCTTTATCGGAAAGAAAATGAACAGAGGATGGTTCTGAGCCCGTCGCGGCTGGAACGGTTCAGCCGCTGTCCGTTCGCTCACTTTATCGCTTATGGTCTTCGTCCCGAAGAACGTCGGGTTTTCGAGGCATCCGGCAGAGAGATCGGCGACCTTTATCATCAGTGTCTCATGCGGGTGTCGGAAAAGCTGAATCGGGAAGACGCCTGGGAAACGGTGACACCGGAGGAATGCCGGGCTATGGTGGCTGAGATCATTGACAGGGAAACGGTGACCTATC
>CALXJA010000077.1 GCA_944388465.1 uncultured Emergencia sp. | reverse complement strand
AATTAATGTACGATTATCAACAGAAGATCGAAGAAAACAAGGACTTGCAGATCAAAACGCTGCAAGGCCTTGTTTCTGTCAGAAGCGTAGTAGAGGATCCTGTGACAACCAGGCAGGGAGAATTTTTCCCCTTTGGCCGGGGTGTGCAGGATGCTTTTGCGTACACGTTAAAGACCGCCGGGAGTCTGGGCTTTACGACCAGAAATACCGACAATTACGGCGGACATATAGAGTTTGGAGAAGGA
This sequence comes from uncultured Emergencia sp., assembly GCA_944388465.1. Taxonomy (GTDB): domain Bacteria; phylum Bacillota; class Clostridia; order Peptostreptococcales; family Anaerovoracaceae; genus Senimuribacter. The sequence continues at coordinate 19,853 of CALXJA010000077.1, read as the reverse complement.
GAAGAGATCCTGGGCATACTTTGTCATCTCGACGTTGTAAAAGAGGGTGACGGTTGGACGCATCCGCCTTATGATGCCGTCATAGAAGACGGATACATATACGGCCGAGGCACGCAGGATGACAAGGGACCGGCCGTAGCCGTGCTCTTTGCGATGAAGGCGCTGAAGGATGCCGGATATCGACCGAAGAAACGAGTACGGCTGATTTTGGGACTGGACGAGGAAAATTTCCGCTGGGAAGGTCTGAAATACTATTCGGCCCGGGAAAAGATGCCGGACTTCGGCTTTACTCCTGATGCGGTTTTTCCGGCCATTAACGGGGAAAAGGGGCTGGTCAACTTTGAGCTTGCCAGGAAACTGGAGAAGAAGCGTTCGGCAGCTCTGGAACTGCGAAGTCTCAGCGGCGGCCTTGCGGCTAACATCGTGCCGGAAAAAGCCAGAGCCCTGCTCAAGGCAGAGAACGTACAGCTTTACGATGCGATCCGGCAGACAGCGGAGGAATTCCGCCAGCGGACAGGCTGCAGGCTGAACGTCCGGGGCCTGGGAAAATCTCTGGAGATCACAGCCGAAGGCAGATCCGCCCATGCGGCAGCGCCGGAGTCCGGATGCAATGCCATTTCTGTGATGATGAGCTTTCTGGGTGAGCTCCATTTTTCCGATGAGAGTCTCAACGATTTCCTTGACTTCTATAACCGGTATATCGGGTTTGATTTCTATGGTGAGAAGCTGGGATGCGGTTTTGCTGACGACTGCTCCGGCAGGCTGACCTTAAACGTAGGGAAAATTGACTATGATCGCGGTTCCGTGACCCTGACGGTCAACGTGCGGTATCCGGTCACCTTTACGGAGGAACAGGTCTATGAGGCGATTCTGCCGGTGATCGACCGTTACGATATGGGATTGATCAAGGGGATCGGACACCGTCCTGTTTTTATGCCGGCGGACAGCCCGATGATACAGACGCTGCGGGAGGTTTACCAGGAGCATACGGGAGACCGGGAAAGTCTGCCCCGGGTGTCCGGCGTCGGCACCTATGCCCGCGCCGCGGACAATCTGGTCGCGTTCGGCGCGCTGTTTCCGGGAGATGAAGACCGTATGCACCAGAAAGAAGAGAGATTATCTTTAGAGCGATTTATGCAAATGACGGCAATATATGCCGATGCGATATACAGACTTTCACAGTCGGATTTTCATATCAAGGAGGAAGGATGAAGACCAAGAGAATCAATACGGTAAGACTGGCGAAGATAGCCATGATGGCAGCAATTTCCTGCGTTCTTGTGCTGCTGATCAGAATACCGTTTCCGCCGATGCCGTTTCTGGTATACGATCCGGCGGATATTCCTATCTATATTACCACCTTTGCCTTTGGACCGGCAGCAGGTCTGACCGTAACGGTCATCGTCAGCCTGATACAGGCCTTTATCCTGGGCGGAGATGGGATTTACGGCTTTATCATGCACGTTTTGGCCACCGGTATGTTCGCGTTGATAGCGGGGAATCTTTACCGGCGGAAAAAGACAAAGAAAGAGGCGATTATCGCCCTGGTTGCCGGTGTCATCGTCATGACGGTCATGATGTGCCTGTTCAACTATATCGTTACGCCGATGTATATGGGCACACCGAGGGAAGCTGTGGCGGCGCTTCTGGTGCCGGCGATCATTCCGTTTAATCTGCTGAAGGGCGGAATAAACGGTATCGTAACCTTCCTGGTGTACAAACGGATTTCCCGTTTTCTGCACCGGAACGCCTATTGACTGCAAAGGAAGTGACGCTGGTTGAGAGAGGTAAAGATCAACAATGAAGAAGAGGCAAGGCGCTTCGGACACGAGCTGGCGGAAAAGCTGACGCCCAACACGGTGCTGGCGCTGATCGGCGATCTGGGAACCGGAAAAACCGCCCTTACCCGGTATATAGCCGAAGGGCTGGGCGTCCGGGAACGAGTCGCCAGTCCAACGTTTACCATTGTTTGCGAATATCACTCCGGAAGACTTCCGCTGTACCATTTTGATATCTATCGCCTGGAATCGCCGGATGATTTTTTTGAGATCGGCGTCGAAGAGTATTTTAATGCCGGCGGCGTCTGTGTGGTGGAATGGGCAGACAAAGCGGCGGAGATCCTGCCGGAAGATACGCTTTGTATTTTTATCGAGTACGGAGAAAAAGAAGGGGAGAGAATCTATCAATGTACATTTTAGCCATTGAAACAACAGGTCCGCTGGGGTCGGCTGCCGTCATTGATGAGAAAGGCAGTGTTTCTCTTGCGGTATCTGCTGAAGAAATGAATCATCTGAAGGATTTGATGCCCATGTCCAGGCGGCTGCTGCAGCAGCTGCAGATTGAGCCGCAGGATCTGACGGCGGTGGCCGCCTCCATCGGCCCGGGTTCCTTTACGGGGATCCGGATCGGCGTGGCCTCCGCAAGAGCTGTTGCACAGGCACTGTCCATTCCGGCTTTAGCCGTTCCTTCGCTGGACAGCTTTAAGCTGATGTGCAGCAGCGGTTCCCTGACCGTGCCGGTTTTCAATGCGCGCAGGGGACAGGTCTACGGCGGTATATATGGAGAAAACGGAGAGGACGTTTTACAGAGCGGGCCGTATATGCTGACCGATGTACTTTCGTCTGTATCCGGCTATTTATCTGAGAATATCGGGATAAAGGTCACCTTTTACGGAGACGGGGTTGACGCATATGAGGAGCAGCTGGCGGCATTTTGCCGGCAGAATGGCGACCGTGCGGAGATCCGTATGGCCGAGAAAAAGCAGCGTTACCAGAATGCGGCGATGACTGCCCGTGTGGCCTTGGATAAATACAGGGCAGGAGAGCGGCTTTCTCCGGAAGAACTGCAGCCCGATTATATGCGGACGACAGAAGCAGAGCAGAAGCTGAAAGATGGCAGACTGGCAGCGGAGCGGGCGGCTAAGCTGGCCAGATTCAGATCGAGGTAAGTATGGCGGAGCTGATCATAAGAAAAGCCGAAAAAGGCGATGCCGAGGACATCGCTGCGCTGGAGCAGCTTTGCTTTGCCGTGCCCTGGTCCAGAGAAGCGATCCTGCAGGATCTGACAGAAAACCCAAGAGCGTTTTATCTGGTCGCAGAAGCGGATGGAAAGCCTGCAGGCTATATTGGTCTGTGGATCATCTTAGACGAAGGACATATCAATAATGTAGCTGTTGCACCAGAACTGCGCAGACAGCATATTGCTTCACAGATGATGGAGAAATTGCTGCAGCAGGCGGCTGCAGCAGGGATAAACAGCTTTACCCTGGAGGTTCGCCAGGGCAATCTGGCTGCCAGGAAGCTGTATGCGAATTTCGGATTTCAGGAGGCCGGGATCCGCAAAGGCTACTATGAAGATAACGGTGAGGATGCGGTAATCATGTGGCGCTTTTAAGACCGGCTGCGGCAGGGCGCACAGCGCTGCGGCAAAATCTGTTTCCCGCCTTTGATAAAACTGAATATTCCTTTTCCCTGCAGGCAAAAATAGACGCAGGGAGGGAATGCACATGGAAGAAAAGAAACCTTATGACGATATAGACCGGTATGGAAGTCTGATGGAAATCTGCACGCATTGCAACCGATTTGAACGGCGTTTCGACTTTGATACCTTCTCTATGTCCGATTATCAGTCCTGTGAAAATTGCAGGCATTTGGGGCCGGACGACCAGTGTCTGGCCAAGAGCAGCAGAGGAACAAGATGAAAAACGGAAAATTTCTAACCTTAGCAATCGAATCCAGCTGTGACGAGACGTCGGCGGCAGTAGTGGCTGACGGGCGGACGGTTCTCAGCAATATCATTTCTTCGCAGATTGCGATCCATACGGCCTTTGGCGGCGTAGTACCGGAGATCGCATCCAGGCATCATCTGCAAAACATGAATACGGTAATTGACCAGGCCTTGAAGGAAGCGGACGTCGATTTTTCGCAGATCGATCTGCTTGGCGTGACCTGCGGCCCGGGGCTTGTGGGCGCGCTGCTGATGGGCGTGGCGACAGCCAAGGCGATCTCCTTTGCCAGAGGGATCCCGCTGGTGGGCGTAAATCACATGTACGGTCACATCAGTGCGAATTTCATCGCTTATCCTGAACTTGAACCGCCTTTCCTCTGCCTGATCGTTTCCGGCGGCCACACCAATCTGGTGGAGATGACCGATTATGTACAGTGCAGAGTCCTGGGCGCGACCCGGGACGATGCCGCAGGCGAAGCCTATGACAAGGTGGCGCGTGTCATCGGGCTGGGGTATCCCGGCGGGCCGAAAATCGACAGGGTCGCGGCGGAAGGCGATCCGCAGGCGATTGCGTTTAAGCGGGTGTATCTGGAAAAGGACAGCCTGGATTTCAGTTTCAGCGGGTTGAAGACAGCGGTTCTGAACTACCTGAATACAGAAAGGCAGGCTGGCAGGGAGATTCGTACTGCCGACGTAGCGGCCAGCTTTCAGGCCGCTGTAGTCGACGTTATTGTGGCAAAGACCATGAAAGCAGCGGAGCGGACAGGACAGAAACAGCTGGTTCTGGCCGGCGGTGTAGCGGCTAATTCCAGACTGCGCGCCGATTTGCACCAGGCGTGTGAGAAAAGAGGGATCCGGCTGTATGTTCCGCAGCCTGTGCTCTGTACGGATAATGCGGCCATGATCGGCTGCGCGGCATATTATAAATATAAAGCGTCAGGACCGGATGATCTCTATCTGGATGCCTATCCGGATCTGGCGATTTAATGGAGTGATCTATGATCGTTTTATCAGCAAAGGATATCGGAAAAACCTACGGTACGGATATCATTCTGGAAAAGGTGTCCTTTCATATCAACGCGGGAGACCGGATCGGAATTGTAGGGCCGAACGGCGCGGGAAAGACCACGCTTCTCAACATCCTTTCCGGCGAGCTGCCCTGTGATTCCGGCACCTATTTTCTTTCCCAGGATATGACGGTAGGCTATCTGAAACAAAAGAATAATTTTGATTCCGAAAGTACGGTCATGGAAGAAGTGAAGAAGATCTTCCAGCCGATTTTGGATATGGAACAGGAGATGAACCGTCTTTCTCTGGAGATCGGCGAGCTGGGCGCAGAAGCCGGCTGCCTGATGAATAGATATGCGCAGATGCAGGACGATTTCCGAAACCGCGGCGGTTATACATATAAAAGTGAGATTCTGGGCATTCTGAACAGTATGGCGTTCGGCGAGGAATTTTACGACAAGAAGATCGATACGCTGTCCGGCGGCGAGAAAACGCGGCTGGCGCTGGCCTGCCTGCTTCTGGAAAAACCGGACATTCTCTTCCTGGATGAGCCGACCAACCATCTGGATATCGGCACGCTGAAATGGCTGGAGCAATATCTGAAAAGCTACAAGGGGACGATCGTCATCGTTTCGCACGACCGGTATTTTCTGAATCAGACCGTGAGCCGTATCCTGGAGGTGGAGCATCACCGGGTGCACGTCTATGAGGGAAATTATACCCAGTATGCGGAGAAAAAGCGTGCGCTGCGAGAAGCGGAGCAGCGCGCCTATGATAAACAGCAGACCGAGATCCGCAGGCAGGAGGATATGATTCGCCGCTTCAAAGAGCGGGGGACGGAAAAACTGGCCAAACGAGCCGCTTCGAGGGAAAAACGCCTGGCACATCTTGACCGGCTGGAGAAACCGCTTTCGGATACGGGGAAAATAAAGCTTCGTTTTCGGCAGGAATACCAGAGCGGAAACGATGTGCTCTATGGTGAAGAGCTGGGAAAATCCTTTGGCTATGGTGCGAACCGCCGGCAGCTGTTTTCACACGTCAATTTTGATATTAAACGAGGCGAACGCATCTGTATCGTAGGACCGAACGGCGTGGGAAAGACCACGCTGCTGCGGATCCTGATGGAGGAGATTTCTCCGACAGAGGGATTTTTAAAGATCGGTTACAATGTCAATTTCGGGTATTACGATCAGGGGCAGCTTCTGCTCAACGATCAGGCTACCGTTTTAGACGAGGTGCATGACGCCTACCGGCTGTATAAAGAGAGTGAGATCCGCTCGATCCTGGGACAGTTCCTGTTTAAGGATGATCAGGTGTTTCTGCGGGTAGGTTCCCTTTCCGGCGGAGAAAAGGCAAGACTGTCGCTTCTGAAGCTGATGATGAGCGGCGCCAATGTGCTGCTGCTGGACGAACCGACCAACCATCTGGATATCGACTCCAAGGAAATTTTTGAAGACGCGCTGCTGGATTATCCCGGCACAGTGATCGTGGTCTCCCATGACCGTTATTTCCTGAACAAGATCCCGACGCGTATTCTGGAGCTTGCGGCAGACGGGCTGACGGAATATCTGGGCGGATACGATTATTATACCGAGAAAAAAGCCCAGCTGCAGTCCGGGAAAAAGTATCTCCGGGAAATGTCGGAAAGAGAAACGGCAGGACGCGGCGGGGCAGAGAAAAAGACGGGCGCACTGAGCCCGGCCGAGGAACGGGCGCGGAAAAAACAGCAGGAGGCCGAAGAACGGCGCAGAAAACGGGAAAAGGAAAGGCTGGAGAACCGCATCGGAGAGCTGGAGCAGCAGATTGCAGAAAACGAAAAACAGATGTGCGAACCGGAAAATCTTTCCGATCATCAGCTGCTGAACAGGCTCAACGAAGAGAATCAGGCCTGCCGGAAAGAGCTGGATGAAGCCTACGAAAAATGGATGCTTCTTGACCAATAAGCTAAAGGAAGAGAAAAAAAGAATTTTTTCCTTGCATTACCTATAGCGGTAAACTATAATAAATTCTGGAATTACTCAAGTTAGATGGAGGTTTGTTATGGCTTTTGATAAAATAAGATCGATTATTATGGAGCAGTTGAGTGTGGGAGAGTCCATGGTAACGATGGATACGAACATGATGAAGGATCTGGAGGCAGATTCTCTCGATGCTGTAGAGATTATCATGGCTATTGAAGAAGAGTTTGATATTGAGATTCCTGACGAAGAGGCAGAGAAGTTCCAGCTGGTCAGCGATCTGGTCAAATATGTAGAGGAACACTGCGAACAGGAGTAATATAAAAAACCCGTCAGTTTTTGACGGGCTTTTTAAGAGGTGAGATACAGGATGAAAAATGCGAAAATTTCCAACGCCGTCATCAAAAGACTGCCCAGATACAGGAGATATCTGATCGAGCTGAGAAAAAAAGGTGTGGAGAAGATCTCTTCCAAGGAATTCAGCAATCTGATCGGTTACACGGCTTCGCAGATCCGGCAGGATCTGAACAACTTCGGCGGCTTCGGACAGCAGGGCTACGGCTACAGCGTAGACGGACTATATCAGGAGATCAGCGCGATCCTGGGGCTGGACAAAGAATACCGCATGGTGATCATGGGCGCCGGCAATCTGGGACAGGCCATCGCCAAATACACTCATTTTCACAAGCAGGGCTTTAAGGTTTACGGCGTATTTGAGGTGAAGCAGGATCTGATCGGTCAGAAGCTGGCCGGTATTGAGATTATGGATTACGAGGATATCGTAGAGTTTGTCGAGGAAGAAGCCATCGATATCGGAATCATCTGCGTGAGTCAGGAAAATGCCCAGGAGGTTGCAGACAGGCTTTGCTTCGCCGGCGTAAAGGGGATCTGGAATTTCGCGCCTATCGATATCGAAGTGCCCAAGCACGTCGCGCTGGAAAATGTGCACTTATCGGACAGCCTTCACTCGCTGGCTTATCATATGAATGATATTCAGAAGCGAGAGCAGTTAAATAAAGAAAAGGAAAAAGAAGAGACGAATTAAGACGAATTCATGCGGGGCAACAAGTCTTTGCGGAAATTTTTCCATGAAAAAAAGGCTGTTTGCAAACAGCCTTTTTTGGTTATGTATTCTGATTAAGCCTCAACAGGAGCATCAACCGGACATGCGCTTGCGCAAGAACCGCAGTCAATGCACTTGTCAGCATCGATGGAAGCAATGCCGTCATTTACGGTGATCGCTTCAACCGGGCATTCGCCTACGCAGGCTTCACAACCAATGCAGGCGTCTGTAATTTTGTAAGCCATGATGTATATCCTCCTTTTAAGACATGTCTTGATTCGTGTATATTATAACAGAAGGATCAATATAAGTAAAGATGAAAGTGTATACTCTTACGGGTAAAAGTGGAACGGGAAAGTCTTATCAGGCCATTAATCTGTGCAAGGAGAAGGGGATCGAGAGCATTATCGACGATGGTCTGTTTATCTATCACAATCGGGTAGAAGCCGGAATATCGGCCAAACGCCAGAAAACTACGGTCGGCGCGATCAAAACGGCGCTGTTTACTCAGGATGACCATGCGGAGGCGGTCTCTGCCCGAATTCGGAAATTGCAGCCCGCGTCGCTTTTGATTATCGGAACCAGCGATCGTATGACCGATAAAATCGTAGCGCGTCTGCATCTGCCGCCGGTCAGCGAGCGTATTTATATCGAGGATATTACGACAGAAGAGGAACGGGATATTGCAGACAAGCAGCGTCACCTGCAGGGAAAGCATATTATACCCGTGCCGACGCTGCAGCTAAAGAGGGACTTCGCCGGCTATTTTCTGGATCCGATGCGGATATTCCGGGGAATGAGCGTTCTGGGGAAAGCACAGTATTCGGAAAAAACCGTCGTCCGCCCGACGTTCAGCTATATGGGAGACTTTTTTATCTCTGAATCGGTAATGAACGATATTGCAAGATGCGTAGCCGGAGAAGTGGAGGGCGTGACCGACGTCATCCGTGTATTTGAAAATACCTCGCCGGACAACCTGGTTATGGAAACGGCGATTTCCATCGGCTGCGGAAGTCCCCTATGGGAGACTGCCGAAGCCTTTCAGCGGCGCCTGGCGGAAGTCGTGGAAAACATGACGGCGTTTAACGTGGTCAGGGTAGACGTCGAGGTTCGGGGGATCGAGTAAACGGCTCGGGAAGGCGGAAAGTCTCTGGGGAAAGGGATATCTGAGACACAATGAAAGACATAGACATGCCGGAAAGCGGCGGAGAGAGCGGAGAAAAAATGGGATACGATTGCTTTGCAGTAAAACAGATAACAGACTTTGATCCGCGCCATACCTTCGAATGCGGCCAGTGTTTCCGCTGGTACAGAGAGGAAGACGGTTCTTATACCGGCACGGCTCTGGGAAAGATCGCTAATATACGATATGACGGCCGGGAGAAGATCCTGTTTATCTGCTGCCGCAGCCGGGAGGAAGTGGACACGGTATGGAAGCCGTATCTGGATATCGGAAGGGATTACGGCGCACTGAAGAAGCAGCTGACTGAGACAGATCCTGTGATGCGGAAGGCCGTGGATTTTGGCGGCGGGATACATATTTTGAAGCAGGATCTGTGGGAAACCATCGTTTCGTTTCTGATTTCGCAGAACAATCATATTCCGCGAATCAGAGGCTGCATAGAAAAGCTGGCGGAGCTTTACGGCCGGCTCATAGACGAATACCGGGGAAGACAGTGGTATGCGCTGCCGGAGCCGCACGTTCTGGCGCAGCTTACCGAAGAAGATCTGGCGCCGGTGCGTCTTGGTTATCGGGCGAAGTACCTGCTGGCTTCGGCGAAAATGGTCGCGGAGCAGGGACTGCCGGAAAACGATGAACAGCTGCAGTCTCTTTGCGGTATCGGACCAAAGGTTGCCGGCTGCGTGCGTCTGTTTGGAATGGGAAGGTACGATGCCTTTCCGGTAGACGTATGGGTTGCCAGAGTGATGCACCGGTTGTACGGTCTCGAAGAAAAAGATCGCAGCGGCATTGCGCGTTTTGCCGGCGAACACTTCGGGGAACTGAGCGGTTTTGCTCAGCAGTACTTGTTTTACTACGCGCGGGAGAATGTAAAGGTTTAGTGCTGATTTCAACAAGGAGGATCAAAATGAAAAAAGCCAAAGAAATCTACGAAGAGCTGGAACGTTTTTTTAAGCCGCAGCTGTACAACGATATGCTGCCTAACGGTCTTCTCGAAGACAATGCGGAGATGATCGGGAAAGTGTATACGGCGACATTTATCAGCGGCGAGGTCATCGACTATCTGCGGCGGATCGAAGCATCTGACTGTCTGCTCTTTACGCATCATCCGGTGACGCAGATAGAAGAAAACGGAACGCGGGAGCTCTCGGCAGAGAACCGGGAATTTCTCAGAAAAAACCGTATCAGTCATTTTAATTATCATCTGCCGCTGGATCAGATCAGTCCTTATTCTCCGGGGATCAGTTTTGCCCGGGCGATAGACGCGGTGCCTTACGGTTCCTTTTTTGAAGAAGGCGGCTCGGTGATGGGCGTTATCTGTACAGGAGACTGGAAAACCCGCACAGAGGTGATAGAGCGGATCCAGCAGGCAGTAGGCCATCCGTGCAAACTGTATGATTATGGCAGTGAGGAACTTCCTGACGGAAAGATCGCCATCAGTGCCGGAGGTGCGGAAGGGACGGAACTGTACGACGAACTGGAGCAGGAAGGCGTAAGACTCTTCATTACCGGCGTAGCTTCACCGCAGCTGGACTGGTTTGCTCCTTCTCATCCGGTGGCTCGCGAGAAAAAGATCAGCATACTCGCGGCAGGTCATTATTCCACAGAGAAGTTTGCGCTGATGGCGATGTGCCGGTTCTTTGAAGAGCGCGGACTGGAAGCGGAATTTATCGGTGAAACGCCGAATCTTACGGATCTGTAATTGATATAAAGATAGAAAAACACGGCTTGAACGGTCGGGTATCCAGTATTCTGAATACCCGACCGGCTGGCCGTGTTTTTTCTTTGCGAAAATTGTCAGAAAAGAGTTGCAAGTCCATAAGCACAGTGATATAATAGAGAAAATTTAGTAAGAGATATAAAAATTGGGAAAAATTATAGTGATTACTTAAAAAAGAAGATAACGAAACAAACGACAGGGGGCAAGATATGGATTTCATGCAAAGGATCAAGTCGTTTCAGCCAGAGCTTACGAAGACACAGGCAAAAATTGCCGACTATATTCTGGCTAATCCGGATTCCGTCTGCTTTCTTTCTCTGAATAAGCTGGCGGAGGAGATCGGCGTTACAGAGCTGACCATACTGAATTTTTGTAAAAAAACAGGATTTGACAGTTTTGTAAGGCTGAAAAATGAATTGTTTCAGTACTTGCAGGAGAGGATTTTCTGGAACAACAAACTGGAAACTTCTTCCGAGCAGTACGACGAAGACGACAGCATGTTTGCTGATCTGCAGAAGAATCAGCGAGATCTGATCGAGGCTACCTTTGACAATCTGCACAACGGGGAGCTTCGTCAGTTTGTTGCAACCCTATCGGAGGCCGATCACATCTATATCTGCGGACATGAAGCCTCGTTTTTGATTGCCGCCAATCTGCAGCACAAGCTGAGCAACGGCAGCGCCAACGCTTCACTGATCGATGTGAGCAACTATTCCGACGTATTGGATATGCTGTCCCGCGCAGGAGAAAGAGACGTGTTTGTGCTGATTACCATGCCGTTTTATTCGGCACAGACGGTAGTCATTTCCGATTATCTGGGGAGCATCGGCGCGACAGTTCTGGCGATGACCGACAAGATCTCATCCCCGATCGTGAAAAATGCCAGACATGTTCTGCTGTGCAATTCTACAAATCTTGTTTTTCACAACTCCATAGCGTCTATGACGGCAGTATCCGATGTGGTCGCTTCTCTCTATTTCCTGCACAACAAAGAAAGGTTCCGCGCCTACAACGAAAAGGTGAAGGCCATAGAGAAATTTTTCAAATCGTCAGAGATTCCCGCTTACCACAATGAATATTTTTTCAACAGCGATGCGGCTGCGACGCGGGAAATCTAAAGTATGAATACCGGTATGAAATATAAAAAATCAAGCGATAAAGGAGGAATGTAATGTATTTAATCAAAAATGCAGAGGTGTATGATCCGTCGCCAAGAGGCAGACAGGATATTCTGGTCGTCAACGACAGAATTGCTGCCATCGGCAAGGATCTTTGCCCGAATCTTCCGGATGTGGAGGTGATCGACGGCGAAGGCATGAAAGCCGTGCCGGGATTTATCGATCAGCACGTGCATGTTACCGGAGGCGGCGGCGAAGGCGGTTTCCACACCCGCACACCGGAGCTGATGCTCTCCTCGGTGATCAAAGCCGGGGTGACGACCCTGGTGGGGCTTCTGGGAACAGACAGCCTTACCCGCAGTGTGGAGAATCTGGTTGCAAAGACAAAATCTCTGAAGAACGAGGGAATAAGCGCCTACTGTCTTACCGGTGCTTATGTGTATCCGCCGGTAACGCTGACAGGCGCTGTGGATAAGGATCTCGTGTATATCGATGAAGTTATCGGCTGCAAGCTGGCGATTTCGGATCACCGCTGTTCAAGACCGACAAAGGCGGAGCTGATCCGTCTGGCTTCGGACATCCGCATGGCTGCGCTGATTTCCGGAAAGCCGGGCGTCCTTCATCTGCACGTGGGACGAGCAGGCAACGGTCTGAAAGAAATTATGGAGATCGTCGAAGAAGAGCATATTCCGATCACCCATTTCCGTCCGACGCATATGGACTGCCATCACGAGGAGGCCATACGGTTTATGGAAAAGGGAGGCTGGGCGGACTTTACCGCAGAGCCGGATAAGGCCGGAGAGCTCTATGAAACGATACAGAAGGCCGGAACGGAGAGAATGACGGTCAGCTCGGATTCCAACGGCAGCATTCCGGTCTGGAATGACAAACAGGAAATCGTCGACGTCAAGGTCGGCGGTATGGAGCCGCTGTTCCAACTGATCCGAAACCTGATCCGAGACTATGACATGCCGGTTGATTCGGCGCTTTCCCTGATCACCTCCAACGTAGCCAGGGCGCTGCAGATCTATCCGGAAAAGGGAGCGCTTCTTCCGGGCAGCAGCGCAGATATGGTTCTGCTGGACAAGGATCTTTCCATTGACACCGTAATGGCTCAGGGCAAGCTGATGATGAAGAACGGAAAACTGCTTGCCAAGAGTACATTTGAGGAGATTCCTATTGCATAAAGGAGGAATATATAGATGCATAAGTACATCATAAAGCGGCTGCTGATGATGATCCCCGTATTGATCGGCGTCACTTTCCTGGTGTTTTTCATCCTGGCCATATCCCCAGGCGATCCGACACGAATGATCCTGGGACAACAGGCCTCACAGGAAAGTATAGAAGCCATGCGGGAAGAACTGGGACTCAACGATAATCTCTTTGTCCGTTATTTTGACTACATTGTCGGCGCTCTGCACGGGGATCTGGGCACATCCTGGAAAACCCAGCTGGAGGTTCTGCCGCAGATACTGGGATATTTTCCGAATACCGTTATTCTGTCGACTTCCGGCATTACCGTAGCGATCTGCATCGGCGTGCCGATCGGTATTCTTTCTGCGAAGAAACAGTATACCTGGATCGACAATGTTACTCGCGTACTGGGTCTTGTAGGTGTGGCCATGCCGAGCTTCTGGCTGGGACTTCTGCTCGTTATGCTGTTTTCCCTGCATCTGGGCTGGTTCCCGCCGTCCGGAATGGGACAGGGGATCGAACTGCTGCCGAGCCTGGTTCTGCCGGCACTGACGCTGGGCACCAGCTGTGCGGCCAGTATCATGAGAATGACCCGCTCCAGCATGCTGGAGGCGATGCGTCAGGATTACATCGATACGGCCAGATCCAAAGGTCTGAAAGAAAGATACATCACACGTTATCATATGTTTAAAAATGCGCTGATTCCTATCGTTACGGTTACAGGACTGCAGTTCGGTATGCTGCTTGGCGGATCCGCACTGACAGAAACGATCTTCTCCTGGCCGGGACTGGGAAGATTTATGATCGAGTCGATCAAGGCGAAGGACATGCCGATGGTGCTGGGTTCTGCTTTGTTCCTGGCCATCATGTATTCTGTCGTCAATCTGCTGGTTGATATTCTGTATGCCTATGTAGATCCGAGAATCAAAGCGCAGTATCGCAGTATGGGAGGAAAGAAACGTGGAAGAAAAATCTTTGCAAAGTAATGCGGCGGTAAAAAGCAGATCGCTTTTTGCAGACGCATGGAGAAGATTTAAGAAAAACAAGATGGCGGTGGTCAGTCTGATCTTCCTCCTGCTACTTACGCTGGTCGGTATCAGCACGCTGATCATCGACGCGGTGACGGATGAAAGGATCTATAACACCCTGGTCATCAATCAGGATCTTACGCAGCGGTTTGTTCCGCCAAACAGTGAGCATATTCTTGGTCTTGACGAGTTTGGTCGCGATATCCTTCTGCGTATTATCTGGGGAACACGCTATTCCCTGTTCATGAGCGTTGCCGCGATCATGGCTGCCGGCTTCATCGGAACCATGATCGGAGCGGCCGCAGGTTATTACGGCGGCAAGGTGGACAACGTCATCATGAGATGTATGGATATTATTCTCTCCCTGCCGTACATGCTTTTAGCTATCGCTATCGTTGCGGCACTGGGACCTGGACTGGTTAACGTACTGATTTCCATCGCGATCGGTTATGTACCGGAATTTGCCCGTATCACCCGTGCGTCGGTAATGACCATCAGGGAAAGAGAATTTATTGAAGCAGCCAGAGCTGTCGGCGCATCAGACAAAAAAATTATTTTCAGCCAGATGCTTCCTAATATTACGGCTCCGCTCATTGTAGAGGTGACGATGGCTATCGCTGGCGCGATTCTTTCCATTGCAGGCCTTTCGTTCCTCGGCCTGGGAATACAGCCGCCGCTTCCGGAGTGGGGCGCAATGCTGACCAATGCCCGTGGGTATATCCGCGACGCATGGCATATCACCGTATTTCCGGGATTGATCATTCTGATTACGATTCTGGCGTTGAATATCATCGGAGACGGACTTCGTGACGCTTTGGATCCAAAGCTGAAGGACTAAGCCGAAAGGAAGAGAAAAGGAAGTACAGATGGAAAAGAATATATTGGAAGTGAAAGACCTCGTGGTGAGGTACGAAACGGAAGACGGGATCGTCAGAGCGGTCAATTCGGTGAATCTTTCCATTGGTCAGGGAGCAGCTGTAGGACTTGTAGGCGAAACCGGAGCGGGAAAAACCACTTTGGCAAAGTCCATTCTCCGGCTGATCCAATGGCCGCCGGGACGCATTGCTGAGGGAGAGATCCTCTATAACGGTATCGATCTGCTGTCGCTGAG
The DNA here is from genome assembly GCA_944388465.1 of uncultured Emergencia sp. Lineage (GTDB taxonomy): Bacteria > Bacillota > Clostridia > Peptostreptococcales > Anaerovoracaceae > Senimuribacter. The sequence continues at coordinate 4,744 of CALXJA010000077.1, read as the reverse complement.
CGAGGAGGAAATGTGCAAGATCCGCGGAAATGATATTTCTATGATCTTCCAGGATCCGATGACTGCGCTGAACCCGGTATTGACCGTAGGCAAGCAGATCTCGGAGGTCATTTCCGCTCACGAGCAGCACATTACCCAGGAAGAAGCGGATGAAAAGATGAGACAGATCCTGGCCACAGTAGGTATAGATCCGAAGCGGGCTGAGGAATATCCGCATCAGTTTTCCGGCGGTATGAAACAGCGTGTAGTCATCGCCATTGCTCTGGCATGTAATCCAAATCTGCTGATCGCCGACGAGCCGACGACGGCGCTGGATGTGACGATCCAGGCACAGGTACTGGATCTGATCAGACAGCTGCGTGATCAGCTGGGAACTTCGATGCTGCTGATCACGCACGATCTGGGCGTAGTAGCGCAGAACTGCGAGTATGTAGCGATCATGTATGCAGGTGAGATTATCGAATACGGCAAGATCCACGACGTGTTCAAGAACAGTCTTCATCCATATACCGTGGGCTTGTTTGATTCCATTCCGAAGCTCAACGAAGAAGTAGACCGGCTGCATCCGATCGATGGTCTGATGCCGGATCCGGCAAATCTGCCGAAAGGCTGCAAGTTCCACCCGAGATGCCGCTACGCAGAGGCTATATGCCGTGAAGAAGAGCCGGAAATGGTAGAAATCGAGGAAGGACATACGGTCTGCTGCCATCGCTATACCGGAAAATGCGGACTGGCGGAAGGAGACAAAGCCAATGGATAAAAAATTTCTTGAAGTTAAGAATCTGAAAAAATATTTTCCGACCAGCATGGGAGAGCTTCATGCGGTAGACGATGTCACTTTTTCTATTGCAAAAGGTGAAACTCTGGGAGTCGTAGGCGAATCGGGCTGCGGTAAGTCCACTCTGGGAAGAGCGGTGCTACGGCTCAACGATCCGACCGCCGGTGAGGTTATTTTCAACGGAGAGAATATTTTACAATACAATAAAGCGCAGATGAAAGAGCTGAAAAAGGATATGCAGCTGATTTTCCAGGATCCGTTTTCTTCTCTGAATCCACGTATGACGGTCAGCCAGGCTATCGCTTTTCCGCTGCTGATCCAGGGCTTATATAAGAAAAAGGATAAAGAAGCTCTCAATAAAAAGGTAGAGGAAATGATGGAACTGGTCGGACTGGCTCAGCGCTTCGTCAATTCCTATCCTCATGAGCTGGATGGCGGAAGACGGCAGAGAATCGGAATCGCCCGCGCACTGTCTCTGAATCCGCAGTTCATCGTCTGCGATGAACCGGTATCGGCGCTGGATGTTTCCATTCAGGCACAGATTCTGAATCTGATGCAGGATCTGCAGAAGGAGATGGGACTGACCTACATGTTCATTACCCATGATTTGTCGGTTGTCAAGCATCTGGCAAACAAGATCATGGTTATGTATCTGGGAAAGATGGTAGAGTATTGCGACGTGAAGCAGCTTTTCGCCAAACCGCTTCACCCGTATACGAAGGCACTTCTGTCCGCGATTCCGATTCCGGATCCGGACGTACAGATGGATCGGATCATCCTCAAGGGCGAGATCAGTTCTCCGATTGAGCCGAAGCCAGGCTGCCGTTTCGCAGGCCGGTGTGTTTACGCCACAGAAGCGTGCAGAGGAGAGGATATTCCGCTGACCGAAGAAGAACCCGGTCATTTTGTTGCTTGTGTTCGCAGTCGTGAGATCAATGACGGAGTTGGATGCTGACCATGGCAGGTCTTGCGATGAAGATAAAACACTAAGGAGGAAAAAGTGATGAAAAAAATGTTGACCCTGGCGCTTATCTGCTGTCTGGTGTTAAGCGCTGCCGGCTGTGGCGGAGGCGGAGGAGAAGGCTCCTCGGAAGGCGCCGTAAAGGATACCCTGGTTTGGGTACAGAACGCTGACGTCACCTCTCTTGACCCGCATATCGGAAAAGAGACACCGGCTGTAACCGTAACTTGTCAGATCTTTGATACGCTGCTGACCATGAATGAAGACAACGAGCCTTCACCGCTGCTGGCAGAGAGCTATGAGCAGATCGACGAGCGGACATGGAAGTTCAAACTCAGAGAGGACGTAACTTTCCATGACGGTGAACCGATGACGGCTGAGGATGTCGTTTTCTCTCTGAACAGAGCGAGAAATTCCAACTATGTATCCTACGTTGTCGACGCGATCAGTGAAGTAACGGCAGAAGATGATTACACCGTTGTGATCAAAACTGCGGAGCCTTATGCACCGCTTCTGGCCAGCCTGACTGTTCCGTTTACCGCCATCGTTCCGCAGCATGTAGTAGAAGCGGATGAAGAAGGCTTCAAGACTGCTCCGATCGGAACCGGTCCGTACAAGCTGGTTGAATGGAAACAGGGCGAGTACACCAAACTGGAGGCAAACCCGGATTACTTCCTTGGCGAGCCGAAGACAAAGAACCTGGAAATGCGCGTCGTTCCAGAAGCTTCTCAGAGAGTTATCGCTATTGAGACCGGTGAAGCAGATCTGGCTTACGGTATCTCTGCCAACGATTCCAGACGTGTGGAAGAGGACAGCAATCTGCAGCTGTTCAAAACGCCTTCACAGAGCGTAGCATATCTGACGCTTAACGAGAACAATGAAAAATTCGCTGACAAGAGAGTCAGACAGGCGATCCGCTATGCTATTGACAAACCGACGATCGTAGAAACCATGCTTTACGGCGCAGGTGAACCGGCTGATTCGGTAATCCCGCCGAACGCGATCGGATTCAGTGATCAGGTAGTAGCTTATGAGTATAATATCGAAAAGGCGAAAGAACTGATGGCAGAAGCCGGATACGAAGATGGCTTCACCTGTACGCTTTCTGTAACCGATGACCCGGTAAAGAATGAAATCTGCCAGGTTATCCAGAGCCAGCTGAAGGAAATCGGTATTGAATGTGAGATTCAGGTTAAGGAATATGGTACCTGGATCGACGAACTGGGAACCGGTTCTCACGAAATGTCGTTCAGCGGCTGGGTTTGTGTAACGGGAGATGCGGACTATACCTATTATTCCCTGTTCCACTCCACCCAGGTAGGTTATGCAGGAAATGACGCCTTCCTGAAAGATGACGATGTAGACAAACTGGTTATTGCAGCAAGAGAAACCGCGGATCTTGACGAAAGACTGGATTACTACGGCCAGCTGGAGGTTCTGCTGGGCGACCTGTCTCCGTATGTGCCGCTCTACTATGAGAGCATCAACGTAGGTGCAACGAAGAACGTAAAGAACTTTACGGCAGATCCGAATGGATATCACCGTCTGCGGAATGTTGAGGTAACAGAATAATGCGATTAAGTCAAATGACCTGTGAAGAGGTTCGTACGTATTTCCAGGAATCGGATATGGCGCTGCTGACCGTGGGCTGTCTGGAAAATCATGGCAGCCACAATGTTCTCGGCGTTGACACGCTGGTTCCGGAAAAACTTCTGTCCATGATTGAAGAAAAAGTACGGATCGCAGCTGCGCCGGGGATCCCTTATGGCGTGTGCGACGATATGACCGGCTATCCGGGAAGCATTTCCATCGGAGAAGAGTGCATGTATATGCTGCTGACCAGGATTACGGATGGATTGATCAGCCATGGCGCGAAAAAAATCCTTTTCCTTAACGGACACGGCGGCAATATTCCGACGCTGAACAGGGTCTGTGTTGAACTCAGCAAAAAAGGCGTGGTCGGCGTCCAGCTCAACTGGTGGATCATGGCCGGACAGCTGAATCCGGACTGGGCTGGCGGACACGGCGGTGGAGAAGAAACCGCGGCAATGCTGGCTGTGGATCCAAAGCTGGTACATATGGATCAGATCCGCTCTCAGGAGTTAATCAATGATTTCGGCGAGGATTTTCCTACAGCGGGCTTTGACCGGATCCTGTTCAAGGGGATCGGTATACCTGTACCGCGTTATGTGGACGAATACACGACCAACGGATGGATCGGACCGGATCACCCGGATGCGGCTACCCGGAAATGGGGCGAAGACATGCTGAATGCCGTCGCCGATTATATCGCAGATTTTATCGAGGCTTTTGCAAAAGTGAAAAAGTAAAGAAAAGCTAAGACATGTAACCAACGCGGAGAAGATGAGATACGCATCAGCTCCGCGTCGGTTTTTGTCTGGAAAGAAACCGTTTTACCGTTGCTGCTGCTGTTCCGAATGTGCATCCGGCAAAGAAACCGCTTTCGGGAAACCCACGGTCAGTGTCGAGAAAAAACTCTAAAATTTTTCAAAAATATATTGACAAGGAAGCGATAAAGACCTACAATAAAGAAGATGATTAGCACTCGAATTGAATGAGTGCTAACAAAGCGAAAAACAGAAACACTCTTTCCTTTATATAGATAGAACACGGGAGGGAGTGGGAGGAAATCGCTTTCGGAACAGTAAAACCATAAATCAATATAAATATAGGAGGTAGAGAAAATGAGTTTCGGAATTAAACCACTTGGAAACAGAGTTGTAATCAAAAAGCTGGAGGCAGAGGAAAAGACGCAGGGCGGAATTATTTTGACCAGCTCCGCAAAAGAGAAACCGCAGATGGCAGAAGTCGTTGCCGTTGGACCGGGGACAAAAGACGAACCGATGGAACTGAAAGCAGGCGATAAAGTTGTATTTTCGAAGTACGCAGGTACAGAAATTAAATACGACGGCGAAGAGTATACAATCATGAGCCAGTCCGACATACTGGCGACAGTTGAATAAGCAGAGTAATCAGGAGGTAAT
>CALXJA010000076.1 GCA_944388465.1 uncultured Emergencia sp. | reverse complement strand
CTGTGATTTTACCGGAGATCCGCTGCTGTTCGTCTACGGATTTACCCTGTCGGGGCTGTCCATGTTTTCCATCGGACTGCTGATCGCCTCTCTGAGCAAAAACGCGAAGATCGCTCAGACCGTCGGCATGGTCATCGGTTTTCCCATGATGTTTCTCTCCGGAGCGGGAACACCTGTGGAAATGCTGCCAGACAGCATCGACAAGATCGTAAAGGTGATGCCGCTGTCCTACTGCGTCTCCATGATGCGGGATATCTGGGAGGGACTTTCCTTCTCTGATCTGTCCGGAGACAGCCTGGTGCTGCTGTGCATAGCCGTCGTGTTCACCTTATTGACCGCAATTACATTCAAATGGGATTAATGCTATAAAACAAGGAGTAAAGCGAAAATGAAACAAGGAAAAAAGAAGATGAAGGCAGAGACCTTCAATCAGCAGGAAAAAGGGATCGTCTGGATGATGGTCGATACCGCGGCCAACATGCCGGTCACCATCTACTCCGAGTCTCTCGGCGTCAAGGCGCCGGAGGCCTGCTATCGAAGCGCGGTATGGGCGCAGGATTCCACCAGGCTGATCGGAGAGGAGTATCTGCTCAACGCCAAGCGCAGCTCCCTCGAGATGGGGATGCCGATGGGTGTTTTCCACTACTCGTCTTCCATCGGTGTGAAGGGCTGCCTCAGCAACCGCATATTGAAGGAAGAGAATGCGGAGGAGCACGGAGAAACGATCAAACTGCCCAAGTACCTGCCGCTGAAGGAATCCCTCGGCAGCGTAATCCGATCGAGGCGGAGCGTTCGGGAGATGGGGAAGACCCCGCTGACCATGGAGCAGCTCTCTTCTCTGCTGTACTACGGAGACGGGCCGAGCGGCAGGTTTGACTTCAACACCTTTAACAATATGCCGCCTACGGCCACGCTGGGAGAAGAGTACATCGGCACAGTGCGGTGCAGTCCGTCCGGGGGCGGTCTCTATCCCATCACGCTGTACTTCGTCGCGTTCAACGTAAAGGGGTTGGAACGGGGAGTGTACACCTATCTTCCGCTGACCCATTCCATACAGCTGATCAGAAGACTGAGCGAAAGGGATCTGGAAGACTACAATCGAATTTCCAACTTCGGCATCAATATCGAAAACGATACGCTGGGCATCGCCGTATACTATGTCTATTCTCTTTACGACAATTCGAGGAAATACGGAGATATGGCCATGCAGTTCGCCTACATTGAAGCCGGAGAAATTGCGGAAAATATCCAGCTGACGGCAGCAGGCCTCAATTTGGCGGCTACGGATATCGGCGGCTACGAGAAGGGACTGACCGAAGACTTCCTGGGGTTGGACGGCCTGACCAGGCACATTGTTCACCTGACGCTGATCGGTACGAAGAAATAAAAGAAAGGACACAAAGATGAAAATAGCAAATCAATACAGACTGGGCGAAAGCACAGAGATCTTTTACAACGGACAGGAAGAAGTTGTCTTCCGTAAAGGCGTCTGGAACTACGAAGAAGCGGTTCTGGATATTTCTCAGTTTGACGACGACACCGGGGAAGCGATTCTCGCCGTCTTCCGCGAGATCTCAGAAGGCAAAGCGGTGAGCACGGACGATCTGTTCTCCCGGTTCAAAATCGACAGCGGTGAAGTGGACCGGTTCCTCTCCGTCCTCGAAGAACTGACCGAGCAGGGCTATCTGTCCGACGGAAAAGAAGACCGGACAAAGCAGCTGATCACCCATCTGATCGGAGGCACGGCGTCTACCGGCCTTTCCGGGAATATCGCGGACTTTGCCAACACCATGCTGATCTGCGATTCCAAACCGGTGGAACAGCAGATGAAGGCCATGGCGGAGCAGATTTCCCTCCACATGGACGTGCTCTCCGAGGAAGATCTGCGCCAGATAGCCGAAGCGGATCTGACCGGAAAGCTGGATGCCCTTTCCACGGAAAGTCAGTATGAAAAGCTGACGCCGCTGTTCGCCCAGTGCAGCAGCGTGCTGATCTGCATGGAACGGCCTCACATCAGGCTGCTGCGCAACGTAAACCGGATTCTCCTCCGGATGTCCATTCCTTTTGTGGTGTGCCTGCTGGACGGACCGTTCCTCAGCGTGATGACCATCAAGGGATATGAAACCGGCTGTTTCGAATGCTACGAGACCAGAGTGATGGCAAGACTGGAATCCATGGCGGCTTACCGCAGCTATGTGGAAAACTCCTCGGGACACCTGAGAAAAAGTGATCAGACGTCGCTGGCTCCTATTTTATCCATGATTTCCTCTCTGGGACTCTTCGAGGCCTTCCTGATCAATTCCATTCACAAGGCCAAGCTGGCGGGCAGAGTGTTCAACATCTATCTGCCGCTGCTTGAGGTACAGGTTCAGGATCTGCTGCGGGTGCCGTTCTGCAGCGCGTGCGGCCATATCGCCAAAGCCCAGTATGAGGAAATGTATACCTCGTCGGAAGAAATTGTGGAAAAACTGATTGAGCGGGTGGAAATCTCACCTGACGGAGAATAGGAGTGAAGATCATGCTGAATTACTATCCCAGCCATGTGCACATAAGGAACAACTACCGCAGAATCGGCGGGCAGCACGCGGGAATTGTGGAATCCCAGCTCCTGCTGTGCAATCGCCAGCCATCTGCGCCAAAGCTGGCCATCTGCGCCAACCAGATGCCTCACTACGAGCAGATCCTGGTTTCCGACCAGGCGAAGATCAACTATCACCTGTCCGGCTACGGCATCTATCGCGAAGAGGCGATGACCAAACTGTACGGCGAAAGCGTAGAGCGGTACGCTCTGCTGGCCGCGTCGGGAATGTGGCAGGACAAGGTGATCTATCACACCTACAATGAAATGGCGCAGATGTACGATATGCTGCCGTGGGAATACATCTAAATCTTCAGCGACGAGGATTATGAAGAACTGTCCACAAAGACCAATATCCGCAATATCACAGAGGACGTCGTGATCGGCTGGCTGGAATGCCCGTC
>CALXJA010000075.1 GCA_944388465.1 uncultured Emergencia sp. | reverse complement strand
ATCGAAGAGATCCTGGGTCATCCGGTGGCCGATGACCGGGAGCTGTTTCTGCTGATGAAAGAATATGCACAGGCAAAGAGCGCCTACGATGATATGCGTGAGGCGATGGACAGTGTAGAACGGACAGGATACGGCATTGTTCACCCGAAACTGCAGCAGATGAAGCTGGGCGAACCGGAAGTTTTTCGACAGGGGAGCAAGTACGGCGTGCGTCTGGTGGCTTCGGCTCCATGTCTGCACATCATACGCACAGATATCAGCACGGAGATCTCGCCGATCGTCGGCTCGCAGCAGCAGTCGGCAGATCTGGCGCGCTATCTTCTGGAAAAATTTTCTGCCGGCAGAGACGAACAGGAGCTTTGGGACACCAATCTGTTTGGCAAATCCCTGCAGGAGATGGTCACGGAGCAGCTTTCCGGAAAACTGGCGGCCATGCCGGAGTCGCTGCAGGAAAAGGTGCAGCGTTCTCTGCAGAAGATCAGCAATGAAGGTAAAGATTATTTCATCTGTATTATTCTATAGGCAAAAACCGCAGGATACGCAGATGTACAGGACAGATGATCTACAGGAACTGTGGGTCGGTCTGTCCTGTTTCTTGTATCAGGCGGAATTTTTTTCTTTATTTGCGTTGATAAATTACAGCTTTATGATAGAATATTCCCATTAGCGGAAAAGATAAAGAAAAGAATCGGGGTACACTATGGGATATCTTTTCAGTTTATTTACAGAACACAACTGGACATCGATGATCTATTTCGTCGATCTGCTTATCGCACTGACGATCATCTTTCTGGAACGCAAGAATCCGTCCGCGTCGCTGGCCTGGATCCTGGTGCTCTTCCTTTTTCCAGTGCTGGGTATATTTTTCTATATTATGCTTTCCCAAAATATATCCAGGCAGAAGATTTACCGCCTTTCTGAACGGGAACAGAAGGTGATCAATGACGAGCTGGATTACCAGATCCGCGAGATGGACAGGGGCTGCTTTGATTTTGCCAACGAAACAGCAGAGCGCTGGCAGCGCATGATCAAGCTGAACCAGGTGTATGGGCTCGCGTTTATGACCCAGGACAATGATGTGGAAGTCTTTAATGACGGTAAGCACATGTTCCATCATCTGATGCAGGACATACGCCGTGCAGAGAAATCCGTCAACCTCATGTCCTATATTATCCGGGATGACATGGTAGGAAGAAAGCTTTTGCATGTGCTGACGGAAAAGGCGAAGGAAGGCGTAGAGGTCCGTCTGCTGATGGATGCGATCGGCTGCCGGTTCATTACCAGACGCACGCTGCGGGAATTTAAGGCAGCCGGCGGCAAGGCAGCCTTTTTCTTTAAACCCAGATTCAAATATCTGACGCTGAAGCTGAATTACAGAAATCACCGCAAGATCGCCGTCATCGACGGCAAAACCGGCTATATCGGCGGATTTAATATTGCCAATGAATATCTGGGCTATAAAAAGAAATTCGGTTACTGGCGGGATACCCATATCCGCATCAGCGGAGGCGCGGTGCTGGATCTCAACGGCATCTTTCTTATGGACTGGCGAGTCGCCTCCAGGGAAGACGCGGAGCTGACGAACTTTTTCTTTGCTCCGGTAAGCGAAAGCGGTAATTCGCCGATGCAGATCGTCTGCAGCGGACCGAATTCCGTGAGGGAAGAGATCAAGCGCTCGATGATGCGCATGATTACCTTTGCGGAAAAAAGCGTTTATCTGCAGACACCGTATTTCGTTCCTGACCCCAGTATGCTGGAATCGCTGAAAATGGCAGCACAGTCCGGTGTGGATGTGCGGATCATGATCCCCTGTATGCCGGATCACATTTTCGTCTACTGGGCGACCTATGCTTACTGCGGCGAGCTGCTCCGCTCCGGAGCCAGAGTTTATATTTATGACAACGGCTTTCTTCACGCCAAAACACTGGTCGTGGACGGTGAAGTCGCATCCGTGGGTTCGGCAAACTTTGACCGGCGCAGCTTCCGGCTTAATTTTGAAGCCAACGCCTTTATCTATGACCCGAAGGTCGCCGAACATATGGACAGGCTCTTTCTTGACGATATAGAGCACGGTCATGAGCTGACTATGGAAGAATATAACCGGCGTTCGCTGATGATAAAATTTAAGGAAGCGATCTCCAGACTGCTTTCCGATATTCTATAGCATATGAGGAGGAAAAAAATGAAGTTTTACATTGCGCTTTGGTTTGCGAAACTCATTAACGTCATCATCAACATTGTGGACAAGAGCAGGGGCTCGAATTTTTCCGGCGAGAAAGCCATGAAGATCGATCCGCATATGGTGGCGCATTTCAAGGGCATCGATTATTCCCGTGTTCTGTTTATTACCGGCACCAACGGCAAATCCACCACGACGAATCTGCTCTGCCATATCCTCAGGAACAGCGGAAAACGGGTCGTCGCCAATCTGGAAGGCGCGAATCTGATCTACGGTATCGCTACGGCGCTTTCCAAGGCCTCTACGATGACGGGAAAAATTCAGGCGGACTATATCGTCTTTGAAACGGACGAGCGGTTCCTGCCGCTGATTTTAGAACAGCTGCCGGCAAAAAATATTTTAATTACCAATCTGCAAAAGGATCAGGTACAGCGTAACGGCGATCCGGATTTTATCTACAGGAAGCTCTTTGCCGCCATCGGCGATGATGTCCGGCTGTTTCTGAATAATGAAGAACCGCGGACCAGGTCTTTTGATGAAAAGAAAGGCGGGATCGTTACCTACGGCGTGGAGCGTCACAGCGAATCCTTTGTCAAGGGGGATTCTTATCCGACCATGGCCTGCCCGAAATGCCGGCACAAGATCGTGTTTGATTACTACAACAATGACGGCGTAGGCCGCTTTCACTGCGAAAACTGCGGGCATACCAGCGGGGAAAAAGCGGATTATATCGTTACAGACGTGGATTTTGCCGCGAAGACCTTCAAATTGTCCGGGGTTTCTTTTCCTATGCCTTATGATGTGCCGTATATGTGCTACAACTATGCGGCGGCGCTGGCTGCAGCCGGTGAGCTGGCCGGAATACCGGCAGCAGAGGCGGCGAAGGCTTTTGGTGAATTTAAGAATGTGGGCGGACGGTTTGAGATCCTTTCCTATAAAGGAAAAACCATCAAGTATATGCGTATCAAGCAGGAAAATCCGGAAACGCTGCAGACCTGCATCAATGTGATGGCATCGGATCCGCAGAAGAAAATGGTCGCACTGGGACTCTGCCCGCTGATCGATTTTGTACCGCATTATGCCAATTCTTTCTACGCATACGACTGCGATCTTTCGGGACTGGCCGCATCGAATGTGGAGAAGTATTTCTGCTTTTCTGAGCGGGTCTGCTACGATACGGCAAACCGGCTGATCTACGAAGGGGTGGATCCGCAGATGATCAGCATTGCAGACACAGAGGCCGTAGAGACGATTTTCCGGGAGATCGAAGCGGCGGAGACCGATAATATCTACCTGATCACCTGGCTCAAGACCTTTGTGCATATGAAAGAATATATTGAAAAGGAGGGAAAATAAATGGAGAAGATCAAAATCGGCTGGCTTTTTCCGGATACGCTGTATCTGCATGGGGAAAGAGGGAATATACTGGCATTGAAGCGGTTTGCCGCTATGGCAGGTCTTGAGCCGCAGATAGAAAAGATCGATTTCCGTACCCGGGATTTTGATCCGATGGATTATGATATCCTGTTCTGTCCTCCGGGAGAGATCGTTTCCTTCCCTGTGGTTCTGGCATGGCTGCAGCCCTATAAAGAGCAGCTTACGGCCTTTGTCGATGCAGGCAGACCGCTTCTGGCTACGGGAACCTCGGTAGCGCTCTGGTGTGAGACGGTGCGCCGCACGGATGGCACCTCATTTTCCGGTATGGGTCTGCTGAAGGCGGAGGCAGTGGAAAAGGAAGCAGTTTATGGTGATGATATCTGGTTTTCCTGCAGATATGGGGATGCGGAAATGGAGATCATCGGCAATCAGATCCAGATGGTGGATCTGACCGGCGACAGCGAAAAGCCTTTCGGTACGCTGCTTTATGGTTACGGCAACAGCGGAAAAGACAGATGCGAGGGATTCCGGAAGAAGAACTCGATTTTTACCAATACACTGGGACCGATGCTGGCGCTTAGCCCGAGATTGACTTTGGAGATCGTGAAAACCGCCGCATTGAACCGGGATCTGCCGTGGGAGGAGCCTGATTATGACGACGCGCTGGAGCAGGCGTCCTTTGCCACGAAAAAAGAATTCATACAGAAAAAGGAAACAAGGCTGACAAACTGCAGCAGATAAGGAGGAAACGATATGGCACTATTAGACAAACTGACAGATGCAGCGGCATCCTTTGGCGACAAAGCCAGCGATGCGATCGAAACGACAAAACTCAAATCCAAGATCAACAGTGAAAAAAAGGCCATTGAACTGGAAATGGCAAAGATCGGCCGGATCTATTATGAAAAGATGAAGGCCGGCGAGATGGAGCTGACGGAAGAAGCGATGGAAATCAGCCGCCGGATAGACACACACTGTGAAGTGATCGCGCAAACCCAGGAAACGCTGGATCTGTATACGAAAAAATAAGCGGCAGAGAAAAATGAGCTGAGAACGGGTCAGGAACGAGCCGGGAGCAAATACTCCCGGCTCAGACTGTTTTTTTGTTATGGCAGATCTCATGTACGGCTGCTTCATCCGTGCCGCGCTGGTGACGGAGAAGAAAACAGTTGACAAAAGGAGAAGCTTTTTTACAATAGTAAAGTAGAATATGGATTTGTAAAACAGAGGATTGTGGAAAGGAGAAACGATGATCTATTTTGACAACACGGAAAGAACTCTGTATAAGCCGGCAATGGCGAGCCTTGATCCTGTGCCTGCAGAAACCGTCAGAGCGATGATGGCACGGCTTTTAGGGGCGGCGGATCCCGCCGGCGTTTTTCTGACCAGAGGCGGCGAACAAGCCATGGAGCTGGCGCTTTCCGCCTTTGTTCCGAAAGGCTGCCATGTGATCGCGACAGGATCGGAACGAGAAGATACACTGACTGTCCTCCGGAAGCTGGGAGCGGAGATTTCCGTGCTGCGAGCCGATGTTTATGGCAGACCGGTCTATGAGGAACTGGAAGAACTGATCCGGCCGGATACGGCGGCCGTGATCTGTGCTCACAGCAGTGCGGCGACCGGTAATGTCACGAACCTGACCCGGATATGTGCCATGGCCAAAAAGCACGACCTGCCGGTAATTTCCGACGGACGCTGCAGTGCCGGAGCGATCGACGTGAATCTGGAGGAACTGGAAACAACGGCTTACGTTTTTACCGGCGAAGGCATGCTGATGGGTCCTCGGGGAGCCGGCGGAGTTTGCGTCCGCGGAAGAGAAAACCGGGAGCGTTTTGAGAAGATGACAGCAGATCAGCAGACTATGCCGGAGGAAATACGCCTTGCGGCTTTTGCCGCCTCGCTGCAGTTTATTCTGGATAAGGGAATATACGGCATTTCCATGCTGCCGCACCGGTTGGCGAAACGGTTCTTTGAATCGGTCAAGGCAATGGATCCGGTCAGCGTATGGGGCGACTATGGCACCAATGACCGGCTGCCGCTGGTATCAATTACGATCAGAGATCTTTCGGCTGAGGAAATACAGTATCATCTGGAAAAACAGGGGATCCGCATCGGTGTGCAGGGAGAAATGGCGCGCTTTAGTTTCGGCTATTTCAATACCCGGGCAGAGGTGAAGGAAACGGTGATGCAGCTGATGAAGCTGCTTGGCATCGATGATCTGTATCTGCTGCCGTAAGAGAGACTGCAGCAGTATCCTGCGCCGGCTCCGGAAGCACAGCGGCTGTCCTGTGCCGGCGCATATTTCTGCATGGCAGGAAGCCGGCCTTTTCCACGGAGGGCAGAGCAGGCTTACTGCGGAATGTAGAGTTCGGTGCCGATCATCAGATTGTAAGGATCGATCCGGGGATTGGCGCGCATAATATCGTCCAGCTTTACACCGTACTTTTTCGCGATCAGATAGAGGGTATCGCCGGCAGAAACCGTGTGCATTTTCGTTGTCGGCGCAGGTTTTTCACCGGGCTGCGGAAGCTGCGACTCATCTCCGGGAATGCAGAGTCTGGTGCCGATCCGCAGATCATAGGGATTTGTGATGTGATTGACCCGCATCAGCAGGCTGACCGGCAGATCGTACTTTTCGGCGATCGTGTAGAGGGTGTCGCCGGCAGAAACCGTGTAGACATCGATACAAACAAGCTTGTTATTCATAAAAAACCACCTTTCATCTCGACCGCAGGAGACGAGCCTGCAGCAGCGCAGAAAAATAATGCGAAGCTGCGGAAGCTTTTGCGCCGCCCCGGTCTCTTTGTACTATAATATTTCCAATGACCGGTAAATGTGATAGAATGTTAGAAATATGTGCAGAAAGGAATAGACGAAATTGAAACGTTTTTTTAACCCGACGGTTATTTTTATATTGGTGCTGCTTGTAGGGCTGAATTTTCTTCACGGCTCTTTCAGCAATCCTATGGACTGGCTCATGGATAAGCTGCTGATCCTTCCGGGGATCCTCATCGGTCTCTGTTTTCACGAATTTGCACACGGAGCCGTCTCCTATGCTCTGGGTGATCCTACGCCGAAATTACAGGGGCGATTGACCATAAATCCTGCAGCGCATCTGGATCCTTTCGGTTTTCTGGCGCTTCTTCTTGCCGGATTCGGCTGGGGTGTGCCGGTGCAGATCGATCCCCGTTACTACAAGCACAGGCGAAGAGATGAACTCTTGGTGGCACTGGCCGGGGTCGTGATGAATCTTCTGATTGCCGTGGTCTTCGCGTTCATCATTAAAGCGCTGATCGCTGCAGATCCGGCCTGGCTGTACGGACGTATGGGTGAGATCGTGCTTCAGGTGCTGTCTTATGTCATGCAGATCAACGTGGTGCTGCTGGTCTTCAATCTTCTGCCGGTTCCGCCGCTGGACGGCTTCGGCATTCTGACAGAAGTGTTCGATCTGCGGAAATACTCCTGGTATTATCAGATCTATGACAAAGGCTTTCTGATCCTGCTGGTGCTGATTCTTTTTGATGTGACGGATATG
>CALXJA010000074.1 GCA_944388465.1 uncultured Emergencia sp. | reverse complement strand
GTTGTGGTTTACGATTTCGTAAACGTTCATGGTTCCTACGAGAGCCGTCTTTACTCCCGGGATATTTGCTGCGGATTTCATCACGTTTTCGTCTTTGTTTGCCGTGATAATCAGCGCTTTTTTCTCAGCCTTGATGTTAGCCAGAACTTTGATCATTTCCTTTGTTTTCGGTGCGTCGAATTTCAGCTCGTCTAATACGATGATTTCTTTCTCCGCCACCTTGGAAGAAAGCGCGGACTTCATTGCCAGTCTCTTTACTTTCTTCGGAACAGAATATCTGTAGCTTCTTGGCTTCGGTGCGAAAGCTACGCCTCCTCCTACCTGTGAAGGATCGGTCGTGCTTCCCTGTCTGTGGCGGCCGGTTCCCTTCTGTCTGAACGGCTTTCTTCCGCCTCCTCTGACGTCGCCTCTGGTTTTCGCGGACTGTGTGCCCTGTCTCTGGTTTGCCAGATAATTTACGACTACTGCGTGAACGGCATTTTCGTTTGGCTCGATGCCGAATATCTCGTCTTTAAGCTCAATAACGCCGGCTTCTTCTCCGGCCATGTTAAGCATAGTTACTTTTGCCATGATCTGCTTCCTCCTTTCTGAAGTCTGTCTTATTTATCGTCCTGACCCTTGACAGCGTAACGAACCTTTACCAGGCTGCCTTTTCCTCCCGGAACAGCGCCTTTGACCAGCATCAGGTTTCTGTCAGTGTCAACTTTTACTAAAACTACGTTCTGAACGGTAACGGTCTCGCGACCCATTCTGCCCGGAGCCTTATTGCCTTTGAATACTCTGGAAGGATAGGTACCTGCAGCCAGAGCGCCGGCCAGCCTCTTGTGTTTGGAGCCGTGCGTCATCGGGCCTCTGTGGTGTCCGTGTCTCTTGATGTTACCCTGTGTTCCTTTACCTTTTGACGTTCCGGTGATGTCCAGTTTCTTTCCCGGTTCGAAGTCGGCTACGGTGATCACCTGACCTACTTCGTAGGTCTCGCCGTCTTCAACTCTGAATTCGGCCAGATATTTCTTCGCAGGCGCACCGCTTTTTGCAAAGTGTCCGTTCATCGGCTTGTTTACTCTGTGTGCTTTCTGATCTTCAAATCCGACCTGAACAGCATTGTAACCGTCAGTCTCTACAGTCTTGACCTGTGTTACCACTTCAGGACCTGCTTCGATAACTGTTACAGGAATGACTTCGCCTGATTCTGCGAAAATCTGTGTCATTCCGATTTTCTTTCCTAAAATCATTTTCATTATTTCTTTCCTCCTTGATACTTACAGCGGATTGAAGCCCTAACCCGATTTGCGCTAAGCAAATCGTTGGTAGGTCTCATGCAAGGGATTCCCAAAACTTGTTTTTGGCTGAATCCTACTGCGGAAGCCCTAACCCGATTTGCGCTAAGCAAATCGCTGGTAGGTCTCATGCAAGGGATTCCCAAAACTTGCTTTTGGCTGAATCCTACTGCGGAAACCCTAACCCGATTTGTCTTTGGCAAATCGCTACAGCTCCAATCATACTAAGGGGAGTACCCTCGCTTGTCTTTTACAGTTTGATTTCGATGTCTACGCCGGCAGGCAGATCCAGCTTGGTCAGCGCGTCAGTGGTCTGCAGCGTTGCATTGGTGATGTCGATCAGTCTCTTGTGCGTTCTCTGCTCGAACTGCTCTCTGCTGTCCTTGTACTTGTGTACGGCGCGCAGGATCGTGATGACTTCTTTTTCGGTCGGCAGCGGAATCGGGCCGGAAACATCAGCGCCGGTTTTCTTGGCTGTCTCTACGATCTTTGCTGCAGACTGATCCAGCAATGCGTGGTCATAAGCCTTAAGCTTGATTCTGATTTTCTGTAATTCGCTCATTTTTTCCTCCTGAATTTTTTGTACTGTTTTCGCTATGCTTGTACAAGGGGTTCTCTCCGTTACCGGAAGCTTTCGCTGCAACCCGGTAAAACAGCCGCCTCTCTGCATGTGCGGTGGAATTGCTTACTTTGCACACGGCTCCGTGCGTTTCTTTATTTTTTACACAAAGCAAAAGCGGCGAACACCTTCGCCCCCATCTGGTGGGGACAATTCTCCGTAGAAATTACCTGATAGCTCAGCAACTTCCTACTTCATCGCCTTAAGCAAGCCTTTTAAGTATAAAGGAAAAAGTCAAATAATGCAAGCTTTTTTTAAAAATAAGTGTAGATAATTTTAACGCTTTTTTCAGAACATAACACAGTGTTTTCAGTCCTTCATGCACCGTAACTATATACACGTTTCCAGGCGTTTCTTTTAACGATCTGCAAATCGATCCCCTTGCTTCCAAATAGCCATTATGACCGCTTTCTATCTCTATTATTTTATTGCTGCAAACAAGAGTCAGTCTGATCAGTTGCATCTGTTTAATCGCTGATGAACAGAGAAGGCCGTCCGATAAAGAAACGCTTTCTTTATCGGACGGCCTTCTCCGTCATTTGATTTACTGCTATTTTTTCGCTGCCACAGTAATCAGCCAGCAAAACAGCTGATTCATCTTCGGCTCGCTGTCCAGCAGTTCCTCTGGATGCCACTGCACCAGAAGGATATGCTTGTCTCGATTTTCCAATGCTTCAATGATCTGATCCTTTGATCTTGCGGATACATACATATCTTTTCCTTCTTTAAGCACACACTGATGGTGCATCGTATTGGTTCGTATTTCCGCTTCGCCCAGAATTTCTTGCAAAAGACTTCCCTCAGTCAGCTTTACCTGATGCATCAGATAATCTCGTTCCTGTTTCTGCACATGAAGGAGATGACGGCCGGATAAATAAGAAATATCCTGGCATAAGGTTCCTCCGAGAATTGCGTTGATCAGCTGCATTCCGCGACAGATTCCCAGTACCGGAAGATTCCGCAAAGATGCGAAGGCAAAGATCTCTGCCCAGAACCGGTCGATATGCAGATTTACTGAGCCGAGCAGAGGGTCCGGTTCCTGATTGTACATCCGAGGATCTACATCTTCTCCGCCGGGAAAAAGAAATCCATCGCATAATTCACACTGAGATGCCAATACATCCGGATTTTCTGTCACCGAAAGAAGCAACGGTATTCCTCCGTTTTTTTCAACCGCTTCAATATATTTGCGGTGGACGCAAACGGTTGGGATATCCACCCATGGAAGTTTAGTTTTCCCTAATGCGGTAACAATGCCTATCCGCGGTTTCTTTTCTTGCCGATCTGCCATCACAGACCCACCTTTTGCTTCAGATATTCATAGTAGTATTTCTTCACCAGATCGCGAAGTTTTTCGTTTTCACATTCCTGCCAGAGCAGATCTCTCTCAAAATCCAGACTGAGAGGCATATTTTTCTCTAAAAATTCCTGATCGCAGGCGCAATCCAACGCATCAGCTCTTCCCTTCAGGAAACTGCTGATATGATCCGCTGCACCTCGAAGAGCACAGATAACGGACTCTTCCCCGATATCTCCCAGAGATTTCAGCGCCTGATCGGCGATAAACCGGATAATCAATACAGAAAGCCGGTTATATCCTTCCTTGTGTGTTCCCAGATCGTAGGACATGTTTTCTGGCTGACTGTACTGCGGATCATATTCGGCAAAGGCTTCTCCGCGCTCTACTTCGTTCATGTTTCCAGGCCGCAGATATACCGAGAAACAGCAATAGTTATCACCGTCTTCTGTCAGCGTCTTAGCCAGATTGGTCTGCGATTTCGGCGCATAAGCTCCAAAACAGGCATGATGGAATTCTTCACAGTAAATTCGTCCTAAAGCTTTCTTTCCGTCACGGATCCACTGATCTGCGATAGGACAGGTCAGCGTATAGGAAAGTCTCTGCTGCGGATTCAGACTGATCTTTTCCCGCTTGAATCTGGGATCGCTCGGCAGATCGAAATAAGTAAACAGGTTTTCCAAATTCAGCTTCATCCCCAATTCCTGATGACGCCGGCGCATCTTCGTTCCTCTTTCTATGCCATATTTTCGTATTCCTTCCCGCAACGCCTGTTCGCCCTCGATTCCGGCAGTACGAACAATCCCATCTGCTAATTCTTCATAAAGAATGGACCAGCAGTCCTGGAGATTTCCAATAATAATTTCTTCTATCTTTGTCATTTCACTCATCTTTTTTCCTCTCCTTCTTTATTTTCTTTTCTCGTTGGCAAAAGTCCAGACCATCCAGACCAGGAAGGCGACCAGTACCCCCATATGCAGATAAATTATAAGGTTCATCATTTCCCTCCTTTATTCACTCAGGGCTTTTCGTTTAGCCTTCGGATCAACTGCGGTAATGAAAAAGAACAGAATCAGATTCACTAACGTTCCCACAGCTGCTCCCGGCAGACCCAGAACAGACATTCCCTGTATCTCCATAAACACAGCGATCACCGAGCCGGCAATCATCGCAACATTGGCTGCAAGTGCAGACTTTTTCTCCCTTTTACTGAAAAACGCATAGAGCATCGGAATAAAACATCCTCCGATATACGCCGCAGCTGCAAGGCTCCAGATATCCATGATATTCTGCATCCATATGGCCATGATCAGTCCTCCTGCACTAAGTACAAGGATCGATCCCCGCGTAACCTTCAGCATGGTCTGATCATCTGCGGAAGGATTGATAACCGTTTTGTAAATATCATTAGAAAAGTTTGTCGCTGCTACCAGAAGATAAGAATCCGATGTAGAAAGGATCGCCGCCAGCAGCGCCGCAAATACGATCCCCCGCAATCCAGTAGGAAGATATGTCAGCAGCAGACTTGAAAATACAGAATCCGGTTTAATATCAGGCAGCAGCACATAAGCGCAGGTACCCATAAGTAAAATCATCATAAAAAAGGTATGCGCCGGAATGAGGCTCAGCAGCGTTCCTTTCTTCGCTGTTTTCGCATCTTTACATGCGTAGAAGCGCTGATACCGGTTTCCATCAATGAAAGCAGATAAACTGGTTGTGAAAATCAGCCGGATAATATTGGTCATATCATTCGGAACACGCAGATGATCCTGCGGGACTGTGGAAACAATGCCATCCCATCCTCCCACATGATGGAAAACATAAAAGGCCGCAGCAGCTACACCTACTCCCATAATAATGAACTGTACGTAATCCGTAACGGCTACACCCCAGAAACCGCTGAAGTAGGTAAAAAGCAGGATCACTACCGTACTGATTACCGCACCATAAATATAAGGTATCCCGGCAACCACATTGAGCACGGTAGCAAACGTCACCGTCTGTAACGCAGGTCCGGTTCCCATCAGATAGAGGAAACTGCATATTCCGCCATACACCTGCGACGGTTTTCCATAGGCTTCTCCCAAAACTTCAGGTGCAGTCAATCCAGGAAATCGATTTACTCTTTCTGCCAGAAAAAGACCGATAATCGCAGTAGCAATATAAATGGCAAAGATGGACGGTAAAAGCGTAAGTCCGCTGTCATACACCGTGCCCACCCAGCCGTTAAGCACACCGCCGCCAATAGCCGTAGCCATATATGTGCCGATAAAAATCGATAATCCCATTTTTCTTCCCGCAACAACATATTCCTCTGTTGTCTGCGTCTTTGACTTGCAGCGCAGGCCGACAATAACTACGCCGACCAGATACACCACAATGATGAGATAGTCCAGAATGTTCATTTTCCGCATCACTCCTTATCACTTTATTACTGAATTTTCTTGAATTATATCACCGCCTCCGACTTCACAGGTAGTCGTAAAAGCGGTCATCTGCTGTCAGCTTTTTCTACACAATAAAAACTGCTCCTGCCGTTTGTACAGCAGGAGCAGGAATCGGGATCTTCAGCCGTAAAAGGTGAAATCTCGATATCCGGTCAGCGGAAATAGCGCTGAAGTTCTTCTAAGAAATAATGATCCAGTTTATTCATAATATGGGTCTGCTTCATCAACCAGCCGACAACAGAATGGACATCGCAGTTTTCCAGGCGGAAGGTTCTAAGGTTATCCCTTATCCCACCAGGCTGCGTATGAATAATATCTTCTGGATAAACAGAATCAAGGGTATACGCGTCCGTCTGCATTAGTATCTCGTAAAGAGCCGCCCGCGAAGTCGTAATCATTTTTCTTACCGGCGGTACGACAGCGATCCGATGAAATATATCCGCATAAGGCCCCTTATCCTGGCTTAGATAACCTGCAAAGGGAAACGCGGAAAGCTCTTCTCTGAGAATCGTATCGCCTTTTCGAGAAAAAAAAGGATGGTTTTTCCCTACGGTAATACCGATATTGAGCTCCGCCAATGGAAAAAAGTCCAGTCCCTGTGTTTCAAATTGACGTTCAAGCGGGTGCAGATAACAATCCCATACCCGGATGACCCCGACTGAAGCGAGATTGTCCGCAACATACACCGGTACTTCCACTTCATAAGTCTCATAATGATTAACCGTCAGATCCTTCTCCGCAAAATGCTCAGACATCCGGCTGAGCACAGCAGTGACCAGAGGAAATCCATTGCTTACCACAGTATATACATCAGACTTTTTTTCTCCCCTGTCTCCGGAAAATGCCTGAAGCTGAGAAAGCTGAAGATGGAGAGGACGAATATGGTCAAGAAACAATTTACCGAAAGGGGTAAGGTGAATTCCCTTTGATGTACGTATAAACAGTTTTTGACCCAGTTCTTCTTCAAGACGACTAACTGCCGAAGACAAAACCGTTCTGGAAATAAACAGCTGATTTGCCGCTGCACTGATGGAACCGGCTTTAACGATTTCGATCACATAATTAAGCTGCTCTATGGTCATGATCCACCTCCATGTACATACTGCTCCTGTTTTTTTAAATCGGCTTTCGTGGCAGCCCGTGCATCCAAATTTCGACAGACCACAGAAATTTCAAATAAAGATTATCATAATCATAGCATATTCCCATCATTTATCAAGGTTTTCCCATACAAAACAAACAAGCATGTTTCGGCAGTCCCTAAACGCGAAACACCTTCGCCAGAAACGCCCCGCAGGGCAGGCTGCGCAGCTCCGCTCCCGAAATCACCTTTAACCGGACGATCAGCACGACATACATCAGAATCCCGGCAAAAATAGAGATTACCGCAGCCATACGGATGCCTACGCTCCCGGCAGCGATCGTGCAGACTGCCCGGACCCAGACGCCCATAAGCAGCGCTGCCGCCGCAGGTTTTACAAAAATCTGCAGCAGAGGGAAACGGATACCCGTATGCCGTTTCAACGCAAACAGGTCGAGCAGCAGCGCCGTCAGATAGGCGGCATTGGTTCCCAGCGCCGCACCCTTAACGTTAACCGCCGGAATACCTACCAGTATATAGGTGAGCACCGCTTTTACACAGGCTCCGGCGGCCAGATTTTTTACCGGCGTCAGCTGCCGGTCAATCGACTGCAGCGCTCCCGTCAGGGTCTGCGAAACGGCCAGCAAAACGATCCCCGCCGTCATCACCCGCAGAACAGAGGCCGCATCTAAAGCGCTTTCCGCCTGCTGCGGATAGAGCAGCAGCAGAATCGGCTCTGCCAGAGTAAAAAGACCGACAGCACAGGGACAGGCCATGATCATCGTCAGCCGCATGCTCAGCTGCATATTTCCTCTCACTCTGTCCATCCTCTTTTGCCAGAACAATGCGGCTATTGACGGCACGAGACTCACACCCACAGCCTGGGTAAAGGTCTGCGGAAGGGAGATCAACGTATCGCAATAGGCTCCATATTGACTGTACAGGTTCAAAGCTTCTCTGTAATCCCAGCCCGTCGCCTGCAGACGGGATACGATCAGTGAGGTATCAATGGCCGACATCAGCGGCATAATCTCCGCGCCGATAACGATGGGCACGGCAATCCAGGCAATCTTTCGCAGAAGAAAAGCGGCCGGTTCGCCGCCGTCCTTTTCCCTCCCGGCCTTTTGCTTTCGGAGACCGTTCCTCCTGCGGTAAGATCCGTAAATCAGCAAAATAACCGCAAGTCCGGCCGCGGCGCCTGCAGCAGCGCCAAAGGTCGCTCCTGCAGAAGAGACAGAAAGCCCCCGGTCAAACAGCATAAAAGCCAGCGCCAGTCCCACCGCGACACGCACGGTCTGTTCGGAAAGTTCGGAAGCCGCCGTCGGCAGCATATTCTGCTGCCCCTGAAAATAGCCGCGAAACGCAGACAGCAGCGGTACGATGCACAGTGCCGGCGCTATGGCTCGCAGAGAAAAAGCGGCTCCCGGTATTTCGATGATCTCCGCTATAATCTCTGCACCAAAAAAACAGATCGAAAACGCGGCTATACCGACGGCGCCCATCAGCTTCATTGCCACAGAAAAAACCTGATGAGCGCCGGAAGGCCTGCCCGCCGCTATTCGCTCTGCCACCAGCCGCGATATGGCTACCGGCGTTCCGGCTGTCGCCAGCACCAGAAATATGGAGTATATGCTGTACGCTGCATTGTAATACGCCATTCCGTCGCCCAGCTTGTTCGTCAGCGGAATACGCAGCGCCGCTCCCAAAAGCTTGACCAGAAGACCGGAAAGGCTTAAAATTACAGCTCCCTTGATGAAATCTCTATTCCCCTTCATACCCTCTTTATCTTTCTCCCATCATATATATGGCGAAAAATCCAACTTTATGTTTTCCGTAATCCCACGGGATCCCGCACGTCTCGCATAGCTTTGCCACATTGATGCCATAGGCCGACAGGCAGGAAGCTACCCGATCCGGAAACCGGCACGGCTCTCCGGTTTCCTTGGCGCACCGGCTGCATTGGCTGCAAGGGCCGGCCATGATCGGCAGACCGCTGATCCCCTCTGCCGCCAGTTCATCCATGAATGCCCGGACTCTTGCATTATGTTTCTTTTTCAGCGGCCCGGTCTCTGCTGCATCGGTGATGTCCTCAACCGGCTGAACGGTCTGCAGCACCAGCGCCTTTTTATAGCGCATCGCCTTTTCCTCCATCTGCTGCGGCGTTCCGCAATCCGGCGGACAGCCGTAATTCCGTCCGTAATTGCCGCAGTTGTTCATCTCGCAATACTTTCGGAAATCATATTCAAAAACCAGATCATCCGCATCGACAAAAGCCGCTCTGTCGATACCGGCCGCTTCCGCCGCTTTTAAGA
The DNA here is from genome assembly GCA_944388465.1 of uncultured Emergencia sp. Lineage (GTDB taxonomy): Bacteria > Bacillota > Clostridia > Peptostreptococcales > Anaerovoracaceae > Senimuribacter. The sequence continues at coordinate 1,379 of CALXJA010000074.1, read as the reverse complement.
TTTTTTCTTCATCCATGATACTCAGCTCCTTTTCCTGTGTTTATCATAGCTTCCTCTTTCGGCGCTGTCAATGCCCGGACGCAGACGGAAAGAGCTGACCATCGGAAAACTTCCGTGGCCACTGCCACATACGGAATGTCTACAATGGTGTAAAACAGCCAGAAAAAGATGTTGATGATGACAAAATAAATCACCTTCGCCGTTTCTCCCATTTCTACATTATTGAAGAGCAGAAAAACGCAGATGCCCTTCGTAACGGTCATTGAGGTAGCCAATAATCGGGTCGGTAATGGCATCCCAGGCTACCACAAAAAGAGAGATAGTTCCTGCAGCGGCAGGATTGATCCCCGCAACGCTGGTAAGGAAAAAAATGAAATATGTATAGAATAAATTCCCCGCGATGTTTTCGCCTACACCGCCTGTGCCGTACCCTATGATGTCTTTAAGCACGTTTCGATTGCTTTTCATGGTTGGCCTCCGTTTCAACTTGAACCAATTTGCTTTATCCGATTTTTCTTTATCCGATACCCGTCTGACGTTGATCTGTTTTTTCATCGTGAACACCGCCCGCTAAACCTGTACTGCATCCGCCTCGCTTCCATCTGCTGAAGCTGCAGATCCCGGTACAGCTCTATTTGCGGCTCTTCCGCCCCCAGCAGAATTTCTCTGCGCATAATACTGTCCTGATGCTGTACAAAGGGTCTTGCACCAAGGCGATAGGCATCTCGAATCAGCTGGCGCACCAGAAAAACCGCCGCATCACCATCGTACTGAATGAGAAGATTATCATTCTTCTGCAAACGGCAGGAATACTGTGTCAGCACTGCCGATAGTCTCTCAATCCTCCTATCCATATTCTTTCTCCTCGCATTTTTATTTGAATGAATGTTCGTTCAAATAAAAGCATATTCAAAATTACCTGTCAATGGTTTCTGCATAAAAACACCCTCTTAAATCCAAAAAAACAGCGAGCCGGAAACCTTCAAACAGGCTTCCGGCTCTTTCCATGCCAGGAAAAAGGCACAGAGGTCAATCCTCTATGCCTTCACTTTCAAGAAACTGTGCGACGGTCATGCACTTTGGATGTTCCACATCCAGACTTAATAAGTCTTTATCGCCAGTGAGGATAATATCCACATCTGTTACGATGGCCGCATTTTACCGTCCTTTTCCACAACGCACTTCGTCTACAGGCGCCTGTTTGTGACTTTTTACTATCAATCGTTTACTTTTAAATAGGTCTTATACAATTTTTTACTGCTTTCCGCCACGCTCTGAAAGGTCTCCCTTTCCGTCAAAAAATCGCTGAAATCGTCCAGTCCGTTCAGCAGGCTGTACAAAAGAGCGGCAGCCTCACCGGTGTCGATTTCTCCAACGAG
>CALXJA010000073.1 GCA_944388465.1 uncultured Emergencia sp. | reverse complement strand
AGGACTGTCCCTGGGCGCTTTTGAAAAAGTATTGGATGTGATACCGTTTTATTCGTTGGGGCTAGGCTGGCTGGTTCCTGCTGCAGCCGGCGCGGTGATCGGACTGATTATCAGAAAGGCCGCCGCCAGATAAAACAAACAGGTAAGGAAAAGCCGGTCTATACCGGCTTTTTTCATGTCTGTACCGTCAAGTCTGTATCGGCGATGTGCCGGCTTATGTATCGGCGATATGTCGCTGCTGTGCTATTTTTGTGGAGGCGTATGCTTTCGGCGATGAGGGGCATAGTAACAAAAAGCGAAAGAATTTAAAGAGAAGGAGACGGAGTAATGAAAAGAAAAGAGCTGGAGAAAAAAGCGGACGCATATCTTCGTCAGTTGGAGCAGGAAGAAAAGAGTTCTTCGACCAGAAAGCAGTATTTGCGGGATATCCGGAGCTTTTGTCTGTTTTTGGGAAAAGAATCCTGTACAAAAGAAAAAGTACTGGAATATAAGGAGAGACTGCAGGAATACTGTCAGCCCTCCGGTGTGAATACGAAGCTGGCAGCACTGAACGGTTTTTTTGCCTTTATCGGCAAAAATGAATACAGAGTAAAGCTGCTGAAGATTCAAAGGCGCATTTACTGTCCGCAGGAAAAGGAGCTGACAAAAGAAGAATATCTGCGTCTTGTAAAAACGGCCAAAAAGGAAAAACAGGAGCGAATGTCACTGCTGCTGCAGACCATTTGCGGAACGGGCATTCGCGTGTCTGAACTGGCTTTTATTACGACAGAGGCAGTGCAAAAGGGTGAAGCGGTGGTGCAGCTGAAGGGAAAAACGAGGATCATTATTATACCGGAAAAGCTCAGGCACATACTTAAACGATATGTAAAGCGCCGCGGAATTTCTTCAGGACCGGTGTTCGTGACCAGAAGCGGAAAGCCTATGGATCGAAGCAATATATGGAAAATGATAAAAGCCCTGTGCAGAAAAGCCGGCGTGGATGAGAGAAAGGGATTTCCTCACAATCTGCGCCATCTGTTTGCCAGAACATTTTATGCACAGGACAGAGATATAGCGAAGCTGGCCGACGTCCTCGGACATAGCAGTCTGGTGACGACCAGAATCTATATTATGTCAACGGGACGTGAGCACAGGCGGAATATCGAGCGCCTCGGACTGCTTCTTTAGCAAAAAACCACATAATTTGTGTTATGTGGTAAACGAATGCAGGAGAAAGAGTCGTACATATCCGCTGATTTGCAGTTTTTTTCTTTTATTTCATGCCAAATAGACACACGGTACCAACTTTTCAGATCCGTCAGTGAAAAGCTGTTTTGTGTGCCTTTTTCTTTGATGAGCAGTCGAATTTTGTAGTAAATTGACAAAAGGATAAAGATTTGCTATAGTGAAAGCAGAAAGTAAAATCCCAATACGTATCAGATTCATACCAGAAAACCACATAACACAAATTATGTGGTAAACAGATGCAGGGGGGTGACCGAAATCAAAGGCCATAACGTATCCGATCTGACGGGGCGCCGTTTTGGAAGGCTGACGGCACTTTACCCGACAGAACGAAGGGACAAAAAACTTTCCGTCTACTGGCACTGCCGCTGCGATTGCGGAAATGAGACCGAGGTAACAGCTGACGGTCTGGTTCACGGCAATTACAAAAGCTGTGGCTGCCTCAGACGGGAGCGGCAGCAGAATTTACACAAGCAGCTGCATTTAGTCGATGGAACCTGTCTGGAGATTCTGGAACATCGCAAGACGAGAAGTGACAATACCAGCGGTTTCCGCGGTGTGAACCGGTTAAAAAACGGAAAATACCGCGTTTCCATCGGATTTAAGGGGAAACGTTTCCACCTTGGCGTCTATAACACCTATGAGGAGGCGGTCAGCGTGCGGTTAGCTGCAGAAAAGCAGATTCACGGAGGCTTCGTCGAGGCATATTCACTATGGGAGAAAAAAGCAGAAGCTGATCCCCAGTGGGGGAAAGAGCATCCCTGCATCTTCGAGGTGGAAAAGACAAAGAACAATCAGGTCCATATACGGACAAATATGAACGAATAGCTGCGCGGTATACTGCCGCGCACAGAGCTCTCTGCAGAGAGCTTTTTTTCTGTCCTCTTTTCCGGGAGATTGTATATTTCGCCGCTGTCCTGTATAATAAAGCTGTGCCGCAGCGATTATCCGGCACAGTGCGTCTGTCGGCCTGCGAGAAGAGACGGACGTACAGACGATTGTAAAAGAAGAAGCATAAGTGGATTTTGTGAAGCATCCGGAGGAGAATTATGGAACAGAAACTGTTGGAACAGTTGAATAAGTGGCATGAAGAAGATCAGTTCCAGACGATCATCGACACCATCGAAAACATCGAAGAGCAAGATTACGAAACGATATGTCATCTGGCACGCGCCTACAACAACCGCGGAGAAGAAGGCGACTATGACCGGGCAGTTGAGCTTCTGCAGATGGTGAGTGATAGGGGAAGAGATGATCCGCTGTGGCATTACCGCATGGGATACGCCGCTTTTTACAGCGGTCGTTACGAACAGGCAGAAGCGGAGTTTGCCCAGGTACTGGAACTGGATCCTGACGAAGAAGACGCTATCTACTTTATTCACGCCGCAAGAGAACAGTTCATCCGCGAGCAGGGTGAAATACAGGAAGAGTTTTCTCCGGAGGTTTACGAGGAAGAGGATCTGGATATATTGGAAGATTTTATTGCGGATACTTTTGGCGAATTTGACAGTATTTTCCATGAAATCATTTCTCCGGATATCCACGTCGATATCTGTCTGATCCCGCCAGAAGAAGGACGCGAGTTTTATACCCTTGTCACCCTGGGTATGGGCGCGCATCTGATGAACGTACCGGAGGATCTGCTGGAATATGATCTGCAGAGAGCAGAGCTGCTGATTTGTCTGCCGGCTGACTGGAAGCTGGACAGCGACGATGAACGCTGGTACTGGCCGATCCGTCGATTGAAGATCCTGGCCAAATTGCCTATGCACGAGGATACCTGGCTGGGCTGGGGACATACCGTCGATCACGGCGCCTGCTTTGATGAAAGCACAGAGCTCTGCGGTTCTATTTTAATTAATCCGGCCGCTTTTGGCGATATAGAAAACGTGTGCGGGCTCTCCGATGGCGGTGAGGTGAATTTCTATCAGGTCATTCCGCTGTATCGGGAAGAAATGGATTTCAAAATGACGCATGATGCGAAAGAGCTCCTGCAGCAGATGGACAGCCGGGCGCTGATCGTCGATCCGAAACGATACAATTATTGTACGGGAAAGGATATACTCAGCTGAAGAAAACAGCAGGACAAGTATTGCAGAGACGGTGAAAGCTGAAAAAATTCCTTTTTCTTCCTTTCATAATATCTGCCGCAGTGTCAGATACTAAGGCAGAGAAAAGGAAAGGAGTGGGATATTATGAAGAAAACCGGATTTTTTCTTGCGGCATTATTGCTGATCGCGGTCTTTGTATTTACGGCCTGCGGAAGTAAGGACGATAATCATGATGGAATCCCAGACGACCAGCAGAATACCATCGAACAGGATGTGGAAGAAGGTGCTGATGATGCGGCCGACGATCTGAAGAACGGAGCCGACGATCTGAAGGATGATGCCGAGGATCTGGGAGAGGATATCAAAGAGGATATCGATAAGGCTGAAGAAGATATAGAAAAAGGAACGGACAGCCATACAGACGGACAAGGTGCCAAAGCGGACGAAGACAAGCAGTAGTCTTTATGGACAGCGGTTTGTCATGGGTTTGCAGCGTCAGCGCGATGAAGCAAAGAACTGCCTGCAGGCGCCAGTGTCGGAAAATCGGGATAGATCCGGGTATCTTTCCCGATTTTTAGTGAATAAATCATGCTCTTGCGGTCTGCAGGCCAATTCGTTTATACTATACATATGAGAAAAAAGAAAAGAAAAGAAAACAGCGAAAGATGGTCAGGCCACCTGGAAAAGCACCGGGCGGGTTTTGGCTTTGTCCGTCAGGAGGACGGAGAGGACATTTTTATCGCACGCAGCAATATGAACGGTGCAATGAATGGGGATCTGGTTCAGGTAGATCTGCTTCCGGAATATCTGTGGCAAAAAAGCAGAGAGGGGATCATTGACTGCGTTCTGGAGCGGAAAAATTCAGAAATTGTGGGAACGTTCCAGAAAAACAAGAAGTTTGGCTTTGTGATCCCTGACGACAAGAAGAATCCCGACGAAGTGTTTGTACGAAAAAGCGACTCGAAAAACGCACGCAGCGGGGACAAGGTCGTTGTACAGATTACCCGGTATCCGGAAAAAAATATCAGTGCAGAAGGGAAGATCTGTGAGATCATTTCCCGCAGGGGAGAACCGGGAGGTGAGATCAAAGCGCTGATCCGTTCTGCAGGGCTTCGGGAAACCTTTCCCAGCCGCGTAGAAGCAGAGGCGAAAGCGAGAGCCAGGATGGCGATCGGCAGGGAGGAATTGAGAAAAAGACGGGATCTGCGGGCAGAAACAGTTTTTACTATCGACGGACCTGCGGCAAAAGATCTGGACGATGCCGTATCGATAAAACTGCTTGGCAACGGTCATTACCTTCTTGGTGTGCATATTGCCGACGTCAGTCATTATGTCAGAGAAGGCGGACGCCTGGATGAAGAGGCGATGAAACGGGGAAACAGCGTTTATTTGCTTTCCAGGGTAGTCCCGATGCTGCCGAAATCCCTTTCCAACGGCGCGTGCAGCCTGAATCCGGGAGAGGACAGACTGACCCTGAGCTGCAGCATGGAGATCACTCCTCAGGGCGAGGTTGTGGCACATGAGATTTACGAGAGCATCATCTGTTCACGGGAGAGACTGATTTACGATGATGTTTCGGATATACTGGAAAAGCAGGACGGCAGGCTGATCGAACGATATGCCGGTATTCACGATGATCTGCTTCTGATGGGTGAGCTGGCAGAGCGGCTCAGAGAGAGGAGAAAGGAAAAAGGCAGTCTGGATTTTGATTTTGACGAGGCGGATATCGTCCTTGATGAGAACGACATACCGGTAAAGATCGGTGTCGAAGAACGGCGCACGGCAAACCGGATGATCGAGGAGTTTATGCTGGCCGCGAATCAGACCGTTGCCGAGCATTTTTTCTGGATGGAATATCCGTTTATCTACCGGGTGCATGAAAAGCCGGATACGGAAAAGATCATGGAGCTGAAGGCGTTTCTGGCAGGCTTTGGTATAAATCTTCCGGGAAATCCGGACAATTTACATCCGAAGGTACTGAATACGATCCTGGAAGAACTGAGGGGAAAACCCTATGAGAATATCGTCAGCTCGGTAATGCTCCGTTCGATGAAAAAGGCGTTTTACAGTACGCAGTGTGAAGGACATTTCGGACTTGCCTGTAAATACTATTGCCATTTCACTTCACCGATCCGCCGCTATCCGGATCTGTTTATTCATCGCGTGATTAAAGGGGCAGTCAATGGGAAGGCAGAAGAAAGAGCGCTGAAAAAATGGAGAAAAACGGCGGGAACCGCCGCAGAAATATCTTCGCAGACCGAGAGAAAGGCACAGGAACTGGAGCGGGATGCGGAAAAAATGAAAAAAGCCCAGTATATGGAGGATAAGGTTGGAGAAATTTATGACGGCGTAATCAGCGGCGTGACCTCCTTCGGTATCTACGTACAGCTGCCCAATACGGTAGAAGGTATGATCAGGCTGGACAGACTTAAGGATGATGATTACGATTATGAGGAAGGAAAGTATCGGGTAATCGGCCGCCGGACACACAGGGTGTATGCGCTTGGCGATCAGATAAGAATTGTAGTGCTCAGAGCCAGCGCCGGCGACCGGCAGATCGACTTTGCTCTGGTCAGAGAGAAAAAGAACGGGGAAACCGATCCGTATGCGGAAAAGAACGTCATAGAATAAAAAGAGAGCGGCTGCTCTCTTTTTGTTCTGTGCGTTTCATTAAGGGCGATTCCGTTCTGCGGAAAGCAGAGATCGCCGTTTTACTCGGCATTGCCGTTTTCTGTTTCTCCGTTGTACTCCATGATTTTTTGGATCGCACCGGATACTTCATGATAATCTTCGATCAGTTCTTCCAGGCGGTCTTCACCGGCTTTTTCCAGATGGTAGTATACGCGGGTCATGCGTTTGCCGACAACCTTTTTATAATCGGTGATGTAATTGTTGTCGATCAGTTTGTAAAGCGTCGGATACATAGAACCTTCGGGGATAATCAATACGCCGCCGGAAATCTGATTGATCAGCTGCGACAGCTCATACCCATAGCAGTCTCCTCTTGTTTTCAGGAGATGAAGGAGAAGCATCTCTACAGAACCTTTTTTAAAATTGCTTTTATTTTTGCTTCTTTGTGTCATATTGCATCATTCCTTTCTATAAATTATATTAAATCAAATAGTTTGACGAATCAATAAATATTTAATTAAATCTCGTGATAATTTTGTGAATTTTTTGATCGGCTATCAATTCTTAAGATTTCTTAATTTTGAGAAAGATATATTGACCAAATGAAGTATCGGTAATATTATAAATACATAAGGGGTCTGCTTCTGCAGCTGCGGCTGCGGGGCGTTGCATCAGTTCATTGCAAAGGGGAAGTTTAGAGATGATGATAAGAACCGTAACAGTGTCTTTTATTGCATTCGTTTTCTTGATTGTCGGATTAATCGGTACGATAATCATGATGAACAGGGGAGAATAAATGGCTGACGCAGCCATTTATTTTTTTATACGGAAAATCCTGTGTCAGGCACGGGGTTCGCTGAAGCCACGCGGTTGAAAGGTAGGGTTATATCTTCGACTTTCCCGCCAGCGGATCGATGACGAAGGGAAAAAACAACAGATTTGCGCATGAAAGACTTCTCGAAACACGACTGTATTATTTATAACCCGCAGAAAACGGACTTTATTTAAAAAAAGCCTGCATTAGTCCGCCTTCGCATCTGCCTGTGGGGAGAAAACGGACTATATGGATGTAAAAAAGCAAAAAAGTCCGCGTCGAGAAGAGCAAAATGGAAAATAATAGAATAAAAGTCAAAAAATCAGCAAAGAAAAATTATATAATAATATAAAATAGGATTGCCGTTTTCCCTGCATCCGGCTCCTTTTTTCGACTGCCGCGGACTTTTTCTTTGATTTTTACATTTTAGTCCGTTTTGCCGTCAGCGGAGAGCAGTTGTCGCGGCGGTTTTTGCTGATTTGCAGGAAAAAGTCCGCGCCGGGGCAAAAGATAAATGATTCTTCATTAGGATCAAGGCTAAGCTTTTGCCTTCTTGGCAGCGCTTTTTTTCTCCCCGGCGATGGCGCCCATGATGTCGCCGACCTCTGCGAGAAACACTCTCTTTTTTGCCAGATCGGTCAGTGAAAGCATTCCCACAAGCCGAGAGTCGTCCAAAACCGGCAGCCGTCGCACCCTGGCTCTGGAAAAAACACAGGCAGCGTCATGAATATCCATATCCGGAGAAACAGAGACAGCGTTCTGCGACATGACATCGGATACGCAGGGCGCGGTATCTTTTCCGCCTTCTGCTGCCAGAAACCGGAGCACGATGTCTCTGTCTGTGATCAGTCCGAGCAGGCAGCCTTTGCTGTCGCATACCGGCACCATGCCGATATCGTATTTTTTCATCAGTGCCGCGGCGTCGCTGACAGGTGCATCAGCGCGGATAAAACATACATTGGCAGACATGAGTTCTCTTACAAGCATCTTGCACCTCCATGGTGATAGAATGTGCATTTTTGTCTGAGAATATGCCCTTTTATGCAGAATGCAGACGGTTTTGTCTGTGTAAAGGGAAAAAGATAAAGAGATGTCTTCGCTATCATGTTGCACGTTCTTGAAGAAAGAGGTATAATCAATAGTAATCGTATTTTTGAGAATGAGTTTTGTCGTTTTAACAGGAGATACAGTACGTAGGGATGCGGGCAGCAGGCAAAACAGCAATTATTTTTTTACCCGCCGACTTTTATGCAGATGTATGCGAAAAGGTACGTCAGAGGAGGAAACTTATGAAAAACAGAACGGATTTGAGGAAACGCTGTCTGATCGTTTTTCTCAGTGCACTTTTAGTGATTACCATGGTGCCGGTTTCAGCGTTTTATGGAATCGGCGGAACGGCTGAAGCGACGGATGA
>CALXJA010000072.1 GCA_944388465.1 uncultured Emergencia sp. | reverse complement strand
GTTATGATGAGCCCCTGGGAGATCTGGGTCATATAGACACCGATCTGCGGAAGCAATTCCCTTTCCGTCCATTCCATAAACGAATCTCTCACCTTGCCCACCAGATTCTCAAAAGCGCTTGTCATTTCCGGATAATGCTCAGCGGTAAACGTCGTTTCCACCCAGCTGGTCAGATCGTTGAAACGTTCCGGCATGACCTGGATCAATCCCAGAATACTGCGGACGGTCTCCGGAATCACCAATGCAAAGAGGCCGCCTACGACGCCAAAGAGAACGAGCAGCGAAAAAACCGTCGCGGCGACTCGGGCAAAACGCAAAGTCCCCTTTCCGGTTTTGCATCGGTTCCGCATGAGCCGATATATCCGCCGAACCGTCACGTTATAAACCGGGCAGAGAAGATATGCCATGACCAGTCCGAAGATGAAAGGCGACAAGATCGTACTCAGCGTCGACCAGGCCTGCCTGACATAATTAAAATGAACGATTCCTTCGTATAGCACGATCAGCGCCGCTCCGGCCGCAAAGAGCGTCAGCCCCAGCTTGACGCAGCCTTTATCCCACCGTTCTTTCAAAACGAAACACTCCCGTCTGTATCGCATGTCTACCGCAAAAACCTGTTTCTACTTTTATACTACCACAATGGGGATAGTTTTACCATAGATTCATACTTCCGCCTCCCATTTTCCCTCTTTTCGCGGCCTGGCGTGTTTTTATTAATTTTTCCTGATTTTTATTAATTCTCTCTTGACTTTTGCATACAAAGTCGTATAATTATTTCATACGTTAAATAAATATTCCAAGGAGGCTATCCCATGCAGAAATCGATCATTACAGACTGCCCGACTTATCTCGAATTAGGGTTAAAGAACGGTGAAGTATATACAGTTAACGGCAAAGAACTCACTAACGAAGGGATCCAGCACGTCATCGGCTATCTCTGTGAAGAGGTGAACGTAAAAGTCGAAGACGTCCTGTCCAAGGTCAAAGCCACAGGACAGAACAACGGCGCAGTAACGCTGAAGCTGCATAACGGCGCAGTCAGCACATTCTAATGCAATACAGACTGAATAAGGTAAACGCGAAAGGACTGGTTTTCACAGAACGTTTTCTCTGAAAGCACAGTCCTTTTCTCGCCGCTTTTTCTGTTTTCCGCCTTCTCCCGCGCAGAAGACCCGCGCCCTCATCGCTCTCCGCCGTACATCAGCCGGTTCAGGGCAAGATTCGCCTCGATCACGCTTTCTCTGCCGCTGCGCAGATACTCGGACAGCGCCATGTTGTACTCCTGTTCAGAAAGGGTCAGCGGACAGAAGTCTTCGCCGCTGTACAAAAGCTCATACTCCAGCGCTGCTCTGGCCACAAACTCGTTGTAACGGTCATAGGGATAGATCCGAAAGATCTGATTATGGATGAAGACGGCTCTTTGCAGCGGACTCCAGTCTTCCTCCCGATGCAGACGGATAAACACCCGGTGCAGCTCCTCCCCGATCTCAGACGGCAGCACCGGATTGTAACTCAAATGAAAGAGCACCGGCGTGCTTCGCCTGTAGCTGACTTCTTCACCTCCGGAAATGGTTCTGCAAAATTTATCCAGTGTCGGCGCAGACAACTCCTCCCGCAGATCTAAGAGCGCATCCATCAGAGGCAGCACTGCCGTCAGGTTCGTAACGAGAAGATGTTCCTCCAGCGTGGCATCCAAAACGTACTCGCCCCTGGCGATACGCGCAGCGGTCTCCTCTCTGAGGGGATCTCCGGAAAGGCGCATATTCATGGTGATCCATTCGATCTTCATTTTTTCTCTGTCAAAAGCCCTGTTCATATCTGAATTCTAACACAAAAATGAGAAGCTGTGCTATAATTAGGAAGAATTGCGGAGGTATTTATGAAAATATTTGTCATCAGCGATACCCACGGAGACCTGCGAAAGGTCTTTCAGATCTACGAAAAGCTGAACCACATCGACTTGATCCTGCACTGCGGCGACTACAAAAAAGACGCGCTGACGCTAAAGGATGCTCTTGGCGTTCCCGTCATCGGTGTAAGAGGGAACTGCGACGGCGCTTCAGCCGCCGACCGCGAAATCGTCGAAACACCGGCAGGCCGGATCCTGCTGACCCACGGTCATCTGGACGGAGCCGGTCATAATCCTCTTGCCCTGAAATATGCCGCCGAAGAAGCACAGTGCATCGCCGTCTGCTTCGGGCATACCCATGTGCCGGTCTGTGAAAAAGATGACGGTATCTATCTGATCAATCCCGGCAGTCTGCCCCGTCCGCGGGACGGAAGCTGCGGCTCCTATGCGATCATTCACAGCAGCGAAAAAGAATTCTATGCCAACATCGTATACTACGAAACCGTATGCGGTGCCAAAACAAACCGCGGCCGGACACAGGGCGGATTCCTGCGCGGACTGCTGAATTACAGCGACCGTTTCTGAAGCAGGCAGCTGCGCCGGCAGCTCGCTCTGCGGCCGGACGGCCAATCTCTGCGGAGATGAGACGGACGCTTTTCACTGAAAACGTAAAGATCCGTGATCCTGACTGTGATCCGGTCATTATCCGTAAAAAAGCCGGCGCCCCATAGAGACTTTTCCTCTATAAAGCATCGGCTCCCGAAAAATCTAAACTTCCAGTCTTTCAGTCTTTACTTTCCCATGCTGTAATAAGCCTGCATTTCCTCTTCCGGAACCATGCTCCCGCCGGTTGCCCATAGAATATGCGAAGCATTCTTCAGCTTATCCTTGAGATTGTTTTTTATCAGATAACCTTCCGCAGAAAGCACGTGCTGCGGCCCGGTAAAGCAGGCGCAGGCCGAAGGCTCGATAAAAATATCCTCCGTATCCGCCAGGCTTGCCAGGTACGGGTAAAGCCGGT
>CALXJA010000071.1 GCA_944388465.1 uncultured Emergencia sp. | reverse complement strand
GATGGCGCGGTCAGCATGGTGAAGATGGCCATCGATAAGCTGGGTGATGAAGAAATCGTCGTGCTGGATGAAGAAAGAAAAGCCGCAATGGTATCCAATCTGATGGTTGTACTCTGCTCAGGAAAGGATACGCAGCCGATCGTCAACAGCGGAAGTATATACTAAGATTTAACGGGATATTGTGAAAAAGAAAGGATCAGTTGTGGAGAAAGAAAAGAAACTGGAGCAAAAAGAACAGGAGCTGGAAAAAAAGCTGGCTCGGCTCCAGGAGATGGAGAAGGAGATCCGGGAAAAGGAAAAAGCGATCAAGCAAAGCGAAAAAGCGAGAAAACAGATCATTCTGCGGATTACGCCATCTCTGTGGGAAGAAATCGCCCGATGGGCAGAAGAGGATTTTCGCTCTATCAACGGTCAGATCGAATATCTGCTGACGGAATGTGTCCGGAAGCGCAGGAACGGAAACGACAGATGAACCTGTCATCAACCGGCGCAATTTGCAGGGGAAATTCCGCGGAAAAGCGCAAAAACATTTGACAGATCTGGTTTCCTATGCTACACTAATTGAGTTAGACCGCACGGACAGGGCTTAAATGCGCAGAACAGACGCTGCCCCATAAGGCGAGACTGGTTAGAGGAGGTAAAAGAATGTACGCAGTTATTGAAACAGGCGGAAAACAGTACAGAGTTCAGGAAGGCGACGTCGTCACTGTAGAGAGACTCAATGTAGAAGCCGGACAGAAGATCGAGTTCGACAAGGTACTGGTTTTAGCCGGAGAAGGAGACCTGAAGGTAGGCACTCCGTATGTAGAGGGCGCCAAGGTTACCGGAGAAGTAGTTGAAAATGGCAAAGGCAAAAAAGTCATCATTTTCAAGTACAAGGCAAAGAAGGATTATAGAAAGAAACAGGGGCACAGACAGCCGTATACAATGGTAAAGATCGAGTCTCTGGGCGGAAACGCACCGAAAGCAGCGGCGCCGGCAGCAGAAGCTGAGGTAAAGGCCGATGCAGAAGAAGCGAAAGCAGAGAAGAAGATTTCCGCTTCTATGAAGAAAGACGAATTAATCGCTTATGCCAAGGAACACGGCATTGAAGTCGATGAGAAAGCGACAAAGGCCGTGATTATCGAGACGATCGAAGCGGCATCAAAGTAATTTCCATAACGAAGAACGCATAGCAAGGGTTCATAGCCATGAATACAAGGAGGTGTCTGGACTATGGCAAGTAAAAAGGGAGTAGGTAGCTCTAAGAACGGTCGTGATTCCGAGTCCAAACGTTTAGGCGTCAAGAGAGGCGACGGCCAGTTCGTAAGCGCCGGCAGCATTCTGGTTAGACAGAGAGGTACCAAGTTCCATCCTGGCAACAATGTAGGTATCGGCGGTGACGATACTCTGTTTGCCAAGATCGAAGGTACAGTCAGATTCGAAAGAAAAGACAAGAAAAGAAAACAGGTAAGCGTTTATCCAAAAGAAGCATAGACCTGGCAGCCCCTAAACCGTTTAGGGGCTTTTCTGTTTTTATGCGTTTTACGCGGTCTGCTGAAAAGGCAGAAAAGATAGACAGTAAGGAGGTTCTGTCATGTTTGTCGATCGGGCAAAGATATATATCAAATCAGGAAAAGGAGGAAACGGCTGTGTTTCCTTTCGCAGAGAGCCTTTTGTACCGGAGGGCGGTCCTGACGGCGGAGACGGGGGAAAAGGCGGAGATATCGTATTTCAGGCCGACAGAAATCTCCGGACGCTGATGGACTTTCGCTACAAGAAAAAATACGAGGCGGAAAACGGTCAGGATGGCATGAAAAAGAAAAAGTTCGGGAAAAACGGACAGGATCTGGTCATCCGGGTTCCAATGGGTACGGTAGTCATCGATGAGGAAACGGGACTGGTGATGAAGGATCTCACCGAAGACGGCCAGCGATTTGTCGCCGCAAAAGGCGGCCGTGGAGGCCGGGGCAATACCAACTTTAAAAATTCCGTGCGTCAGGCGCCGAATTTTGCCGAAGCCGGCGGTTTTGCCAAAGAGCGAACCGTTATTCTGGAGATGAAGATGATTGCTGACGTGGGGCTGGTCGGCTTTCCTAATGTGGGCAAATCCAGTTTGCTGGCTACCGCTACCAGTGCCAGACCGAAGATCGAAAACTATCATTTCACGACCATCGCACCAAACCTGGGCGTCGTGGAAATTTTCGATACCAGTTTCGTTATGGCAGATATCGCCGGGATCATTGAAGGCGCGCACAAGGGACTGGGACTGGGTCTGCAGTTTCTCAAGCACATCGAGCGAACCAAGGTTCTGATCCACGTGGTAGACGTTTCCGGAAGCGAGGGCAGAGATCCCATCGATGATTTTGAAAAGATAAACCGGGAACTGCTGCTGTATAGTGAAAGGGTGGCGAAAAAGCCGATGCTGGTCGCCGCCAATAAGATCGATATGATCGACGAGGATTCACCGCAGTATCTGCGATTCAAGGCCTATGTCGAGGAAAAGGGCTGCCGCGTGTTTCCGACATCTGCGCCGATCAATCTCGGTGTACAGGAACTGATGGCCGCGGCAGCGGAAGAACTGCAAAAGGCAGAATTGCTGCCGGAAGAGGAAGAATACGAATACTTTGATTTCGACAGCGATGATTTTGATCCGGATTACCGGGAAGTTTATGCAGAAAAAGACGGAAATACCTACATTCTTTCCGGAAAACAGCTGCAGAAGATCTTCGACTCGACCAATTTCAATGACATGGGTTCACTGCGTTATCTGTACAAGTATCTGGAAAAGCGCGGCGCCATAGAAAAACTTTTGGAAATGGGTCTTGAGGAAGGCGATACCATTCGGATCTTTGATTACGAATTTGAATATTGGGACGAATATTGATGCCGGATGTCCCAGGGCGATATCGATCCTGGGATTTTCGGTATAACTTTCACCTCTGCATAATACGCTTATACAGAGGTGATTTTATGAACAGAAAAAAAATATATGGACAGATCATCGCGTGCATGATCATCTCGTCCGTAGCCATATATGGAAGCAGTATAAAAAATGAGACCTTTTCTGCAGGCTATCAGAAAGTGATGAACATGGTTATGCAGGACATGACCTGGGAAGAGATAAAAAATGCCGGCACAGAGCTTTCTGCGGCTCTGACAGACGCTCCGTCTCAGGTTGTCAGTCTGATTACAGAGGCCAATACAGCTTCCCGGTACGGCCAGCCTATCGATGAAAAATCAGATT
>CALXJA010000070.1 GCA_944388465.1 uncultured Emergencia sp. | reverse complement strand
TTACGACTCGACCGATGCGGGGTATCAGCCTCGTGGCAAACAGGTGAATAACCCCGAAGGTATCTGGTACACGCCGGCGAGTGGCATTTGGCAGACGGCTGAACCGCCGGCGCACCTTGGTCATTTCCGTATCGTGCGCCGCTTTTCCGTCCTTTCTCGTCCGCTTCTCCCGCAGGCAGGAGAAAATTTTTCCCGCCAGTAGGATTTTCCGAAGACCAGCCATTCCGCCAGAAGTCCCAGAGGTATCGCCGCCAGAACATCCACAGCCGAGTGCTGCTTGATAAACATCGTCGAAAGACAGATCAGGATCACCGCGATCAGCACAAAGCCTTTCCATATTCGGGAAACGCCTTTTTCCTTCAGCCAGACAGACGCGATCCCCAGCGAATAGGCCACATGCAGCGAAGGACAGACCCCGGTATTGGCATCAAAAGTATAGATCAGGCCGATACACTGCGTCAGAAAGTTATCGCGGGGAAAAACCGCAGGCCGCAGCTCCTGGCAGGTCGGGAACAAAATATAGACCGTCATGGCCACCGCCTGCGTGATCATAATAAACACCGAAAGGCTGCGGAAGCTTTCCACATGGTACAGCAGAAAATACAGCAGCGAGATCACGATCAGCACATACCAGAAGACGTAGGGGATCAGGAAGCCCTCACAAAACGGGATAAGATCGTCCAGCCGGCAGTGCACCACATAGCAGTCCTCCACCGGAATCAGATTTTCCGTCAGAAAGTAAAAGGCGAAGTAGATTATCCAGCCCGAAAGCAGCTTCAGATGACGGTACTGCGGTTCATTAATCCGGGAAGGCCGAAACTGTCGATAATCAACTACCGGCTTTTTCATCAGACCCCACCTCCTTTTCAGCGTCCGCATCGTGCAAAATGTTCATCGGGTACTCCTTTTTCGGGACGTTTCTGTATGGAACCACTCTGTGCGGCGGAAGACTGCAGGCCATCTCCGTGATCTCCCGTTTCAAATAGTCGCAGATTCTCTTCCGCTCCTCCTGCAGCGGGTTTTCCGCACAGAAGGTTATCGGCCTGCCCAAATACATTTTCTTTAACGCCGGAGCGATGTAAAGCGGCACAAAAGAAAGCTGTCTGCCTGTTCTCTTGTAATGCAGCCTGGCAATATCCACAAAGCCCTCCTGAAAATCATACAGAATAGGATTAAAGGGTTTGTCGTATTCCGGAAAAATGATCACATCCGCGCCTTCGGAAAGCCTTGCCTCCGTTTCCTTAAACGTCGAGATGATCCGACGGTCCCGACAGACCTCAATGGTATCCGCATGGGTAAAAATGCAGACCGATATCGGCGCAATAAGATAAGAAAGCAGGCGGAAAACCCACCTGACTGCCTTGGGCTTTCGCGACCAGAAATCCTGATAGGCATAATCCGGCACTTCTTTGAGGTGCATCATCTGCGAAGCACACCAGATATACCGCTTTCCCGGAAAATAAAGCTCACAGGCAATAGGACCGTTCATCTGGGTGTGGTTGCCTACGATGATCGCCGGTTCTCCGGGCAGATTGCCGGTGCCCTCCACCTGGATCACCGGGTAAAAAACACGCACAATAAACTTTACCGTTTTGTAAAACAGTGAATTTTCCCTTTTTCCCATATTACGCCTCTTTTCCTGCCACAAAAATTTACGCTATTCGTTTTATTTTAATGAAGAAATCTAAACTGAAACGAAACTGCATGTGAAACTGCACCCAAAAACGCCCGGCATCCTTTCGCCTTTACACGGAAAATATCCTCCGGCACTTGACAGCGGGAAAAACAAAAAATACAATAAAAACAGTGTGATCTCAACAGAACAAAGGTCGAAGGACGGCGGGTCTCACGGGACTTCAGAAAGGGGAAAACATGTTTCATATTCTTGTCGCTGACGATGATAAAAATACAAGGAGGCTGTTCAAGGCCGTATTAGAACGGGAAAATTACACGGTTTTCACTGCGGAAAACGGAAAAAGCGCTATGGATATCCTGGATCAGGAACACATCGACCTGGTCATCCTCGATATCATGATGCCCGGCATGGATGGCTATACCTTCACCAAAACGCTGCGAGAAGCCCAAAACAACCTTCCGATACTCATGGTTTCCGCCAAGCAGCTGCCTCAGGACAAGAAGCGCGGCTTTCTCGTGGGAACCGACGACTATATGACGAAGCCCATCGACGAGGAAGAAATGCTGCTGCGCATCAAAGCGCTGCTGCGGCGTGCGAGGATCGTCAGCGAACGGCGGATAACCATCGGCGATACCGTGCTGGACTACGATACGTTCACGGTTTCCCGCGGCACAGAGATCATGGAACTGCCGCAGAAAGAATTTCTTCTTCTCTATAAGCTGCTTTCATATCCCGGCCGTATTTTTACCCGGATCCAGCTGATGGATGAGATCTGGGGTTCAGACAGCGATACCGGCTGGGAAACCGTCACGGTACACATCGGACGACTGCGAAAACGGTTTGAGGACTGGAACGCTTTTGAAATCATCTCCGTCCGGGGACTTGGCTATAAAGCCGTAAAAAAAGACCGGCTTACTTCCCGTTGACCGTTTTCTTTAGAGGTGATCGATATGAAAAAACAGAAAAAACAGCAGCGTCTTTCTCTGACCCTGCTTTTTACCGCTATCGTCTTGTGCATTCTGGTAATGACCGTATTTATCGTCGGTGCGGCCGGCTTCATTCTCGTGCATACCGGTCTGCTGCAGGGCTCTGACTACTATACATCCTTTACCACCCGCGTGGTGCTTTTCTTTGGATTTGCCAGCCTTCTCGTCGGTTCCTTCATGACCTGCTTTTTCAGCAAATTCCCGCTAAAACCGGTAAACGCTCTGATCAACCTCATGAATGCGCTGGCAGCAGGCAATTACAAAGTGCGCATCGATCCCGGAAAATTCTGGTACAGACTGCCGTCGGTCGCCGAGCTTTCCGACAGCTTCAACCGTCTGGCCGGAGAACTGGATAATACGGAGCTTCTGCGCAGCGACTTTATCAATAATTTTTCCCACGAATTTAAGACGCCCATCGTTTCTATCGCCGGATTTGCCCGCCTTCTGCGCCGCGGCAGCCTTACGGAAGCCCAAAAGGAAGAATATCTGTCCATTATTGAGGAAGAATCTCTCCGGCTCAGTCAGATGGCAACCAATGTCATGAATCTGACCCGTGTGGAGAGCCAGACGATTCTGACCGATATTTCCACCTTCAATCTTTCGGAGCAGATTCGTTCCTGCATCCTGCTTCTCAGTACAAAATGGGAAAAGAAAGATCTGGAATTTTCACTGGATTTCGATGAGCAGAATATCGATGCCAGCGAAGAGCTCCTCAAACAGGTGTGGATCAACCTTCTCGATAATGCCATCAAGTTTTCTCCTGACGGCGGTCTCATCGAGATCCGGATAGACGAAAAGAATTACCGCATCGTCGTTTCCGTCACGAA
>CALXJA010000069.1 GCA_944388465.1 uncultured Emergencia sp. | reverse complement strand
GTACAGAAAGTACATACCAACTGTGCCATTGATCTTTATGAGTGATCGGCAAATGGTAGAGGCAATACAGGAGAGTCTGCATTTTTGAAAAAGCAGACTCTTTTTCTATTCTGTCAGATCCTTCCCGGAAGGGCGTCCCGTCCAGCGGTCAGAAGCTACACTGTGGAAAAACAGAAGACCGGCAAGTGCCGGCAGATTTCCTATGCTGTGAAAATAAAAAAACCCGGCGCTCCGTCGGGATATAATTGACGCCCTATCATTCCGATAGGTGGGTACCCTGCCGGCGCTTCTGCCGTCCACGCAGAGGAGGCATGACATAGGCCGCACGGACTCCGGGTTCCCGATGCAAAAGTGTAGGTTCAATTATGAATTCCCAACGCAAGTTCCAGGCTGATTTTATTATATATCATTTGCAGGCGAATATCACTATAAATTTTTGCCAATCGGAAAAGAATTTTATGCCGCTGTGCAAAAGGCGGCCAGTCAGGCGGTATACAGCAGACGTGCTTTTTCTTTTTCCGGTGCGTTTTCATCTTCCGGCGTTTACAGAAAATCCGTTGCTATTTGACGGCAAATACGGTAAACTTGTATAGGATTCCGTGGAGAGGGTTCCGTAGAGAAAAGTAATTCCGGCGCAAGCCGGTCAACAGGAAATGATACAGATCACAGCGAAGGAAGAGAGGACAATCATATGACACACTTAAAACCAATGGAAATACTGAATGTAACCATGGATTCAGCGGTGATTAAGGCAAGAAGCAGTTTACGGAAACTGATCATTCTGTCGGTTCTTGCCGGAGCTTTTATTGCTATCGCGGGAGCCGGAGCCAATATGGCCGGGTATTTTTTTCTCGCAGAACCATCGACTACAGGCTTGGGAAAGATGATATCCGGTTTGATTTTCCCGGCGGGGCTGATGATGGTGGTTTTAGCCGGTGCAGAGCTGTTTACCGGAAACAATCTGATGATCACGGCGGTCATGGCGCGAAGGATCACGGCCGTCGACATGCTGAGAAACTGGCTGATCGTCTATTTCGGCAATCTGGCCGGTTCTCTGCTTGTCTCCTGGATGATCGCAGCAAGCGGACTTCTTGCGACAGGAGACGGACTTTTGGGCGAAGTGACGGCAAGTATAGCGCTTTCCAAGGTCTCCCTTTCTTTCGGACAGGCGTTTATTCGTGGAATATTATGTAACTTCCTCGTATGTATCGCAGTATGGATGGCCTCCGGCGCAGCGACAGCTTCGGCTAAAGCAGTCTGTCTGTTTTTCCCGATCTGGCTCTTTGTGACAGCGGGGTTCGAGCACAGCATTGCCAATATGTACTTTATTCCGGTGACTATTTTCGCCGGAGGAGCAGACGCAGCTGTCGGCTGGGGCGGTTTCGCCGCAAATCTTCTGCCGGTAACGTTGGGCAATCTGGTCGGCGGCTGTGTATTTGCCGGCTGTGCATACTATTTCGCACTTCGGGAAAGAAAAAAAGAACAGAGTCCGAGGGAAAGCTCCTGCTCACGGGCTGCGTAAGGCCAGGCAAAGAAAACTGCGCGGCCGGACGGGATGAAAAGAAGGAAGAAAGCATAGTCTCTCTTTGTGTGATAAAGAGAAAAAACCGTATAGAAGGCAAGGTAAGAAAATGGGGAAACGGATAATTATCATTGACGGAAACAGTTTGATCAACCGGGCATATTATGCGATGCAGCGGCCGATGATCACAAAAGAAGGCGTATACACACAGGGTATTTACGGCTTCATCAATATGCTGACAAAGATTCAGAATGATTATCAGCCGGATTATCTGACTGTGGCCTGGGATCGCAAAGCGCCGACCTTCCGTCATGAGGCGTACAGCGAGTATAAGGCCGGAAGACGGAAAATGCCGCCGGAGCTGGCCATGGAGATCCCGCTGATGAAGGATATCCTGCAGGCCATGCGTATCGAAAATCTGGAGCTTGACGGCTTTGAAGCGGATGATATTCTGGGGACCGTAGCGCGGATCGCAGAAGAAGAAGGACTGGAACCTCTGATTATTACCGGAGATCGGGATGCGCTGCAGCTTGCGTCAGATATTACCCATGTGCTGATTACCAAAAAAGGCATTTCGGAATTTGAATTGTACGATCGGGAAAAAATGCTGGAACGTTATCAGCTGACACCGGAACAGTTTATCGATTTAAAAGGACTGATGGGCGACCAGTCGGATAATATCCCCGGCATTCCCGGTGTGGGGGAAAAAACCGGTATTAAACTGCTTCTTCAGTTTGGCAGTATGGAAAACCTGCTGACGCATACAGAGCAGATCGCCAATGCCCGGCTGCGTCAGAAAGTGGAGGATCAGGCGCAGCTGGCCATGATGAGTAAAAAACTGGCGACTATCAACCGCTATGTACCGTTGGACATCGATCTTGACCGATTTAAACGGGAAGAACCGGATTATGATGCGCTTATAGATATCTATAGCCGATTAGAGTTCAATCGTTTCCTGCAGAACCTCCATCCGCAGAAGCAGAAGGATTCTGCGGGTTCCGGGAAGAAAAAGGAATGTGAGATCACAGAAATACGTGCAGGAGAGCCGATAACCTCTCTTTATGAAATACCGGAACAGGCGGAGGCCGTGCTGAAACTGTTCTCCGATGACAGCCATATTCGAAAGCCGCTGTGCAGCGGAGCGGCTTTACTGTATAAGAATCAGTACTATTATATCGATCTGACGGGAGAGGGAAGCACAGAAGCCTTTGTCCGTCTGTTGAACGAGAAAAAATTCCATTTTATCGGACACGATCTGATCCGGGATTATTACAGTCTGATTTTTGCAGGACTTGAGGAGATCCATACCGCTTTTGATACCGCTATTGCACAGTATGTGATCGACCCGACAAAATCCAGCTATGAACTGAAGACGCTGGCTTTTGAGCTGCTGCACGAGGAGATTCAGACAGAGAAAGAGTTTGCGGAAGAAAACAGTCAGATCGACCTGCTTGCCTCCGACCGGAACGTATACGTGCAATACGGACTTGCCTGGTGCACTACGGTCGAAAAGCTGAAAGCGTGTCAGGAAAAACTGCTGCAGGCTGGTGATTTGCAGCAGGTATATTTCCAGGTGGAACTGCCGCTGATCGAAGTGCTGGCTTCTATGGAGGCTGAAGGGTTCAGTGTGGATAAAGCGACGCTGGAACAGTTCGGCGCTGCACTGAAGGAGGAAATCGGCAGCCTGGAAACGCAGATCTACGCGCTGGCAGGGAAGGAATTCAATATCAATTCGCCAGTGCAGCTGGGCGACGTCCTTTTTGAAGATCTGCAGCTGCCGGCAGGGAAAAAGACAAAACGCGGCTATAGCACCAGCGCGGATGTGCTGGAGAAAATCAGGGATAAGCATCCGATCGTCGAATTGGTTTTGCAGTACCGCACGCTGAGCAAACTAAACAGCACATATGTCGAAGGGCTGAAACCCCTGATCGGTTTTGACGGAAAGATCAGAGCGCATTTTCAGCAGACGGTCACGGCAACAGGCCGGATCAGCTGTACAGAACCGAATCTGCAGAACATTCCGATCCGACAGGAGCTGGGACGGCAGCTCAGAAAGGCCTTTGTGCCGGGATGTGCAGACTGCACCCTTGTCGGCGCTGACTATTCACAGATCGAACTGCGTATACTGGCGCATCTTTCCGGGGATGAAAATCTGATCGACGCCTTTAACCGCGGCGACGATATACACCGCAACACGGCAGCCCGCGTTTTCAACCTGGATTATGACCGCGTCACGTCTTTGGACAGAAGCCGGGCGAAGGCTGTAAATTTTGGTGTGATTTACGGTATGAGCGGTTTCGGTCTGTCCGAGGAACTGAAGATCACACGCAAAGAAGCAGAGCAGTATATTCAGGATTATTTTGCCAAGCATCAGGCGGTAAAGCGCTATATGGACGAGCAGGTGGAAGGCTGCCGGCGTCTCGGCTATACGCGGACGATTATGGGCAGGAAACGCTATATCCATGAGATCAGTTCGTCAAATTATATGACCAGGCAGTTGGGAGAAAGGCTGGCCATGAACAGCCCGATCCAGGGCAGCGCGGCGGATATCATCAAGCTGGCCATGATCAACGTGTATCAGGAACTGAAAAGAAAAAAGATGGTCTCCAGGCTGATTCTGCAGGTACATGATGAGCTGATCATCCGTACAGAGCGCAGCGAGCTTGAGGCCGTGGAAGAACTGCTGATCAGAAATATGGAAGGAGTAATGGATCTGAAGGTAAAGCTGGAAAGCGATTTGAACTGCGGCGATACCTGGTATGATCTGAAATAGATTTACGATGAAAGTGATCGGTCTGACAGGTGGAATCGGAGCAGGGAAATCGACCGTTTCGGCTTTGCTTCGAGAAAAGGGCTATCCCGTTATCGATGCCGACGCGATCTCTCACAGGATCACGGAGAAGGGAAGCCGTACATTGCAGCATATTGCAGAGATTTTCGGCAGAGACGTGCTTTTTGCCGACGGCAGTCTTGACCGAAAGAAACTGGCAGCCATTGTTTTTGGTAATGAACAGAAACGTCTGCAGCTTGAAGAACTGACTACAAAAAAAGTCATACAGATCATGGAGGAGCAAGTCCTTAAATTGCGGACGGAAGGCAAATATGCTATAATTTTTCTTGACGTACCGCTGCTTTTTGAGACAGGCGCAGACGAGATGACGGATTTTGTCTGGCTGGTAACCGCAGAGCCGGATATCCGTATCGCCAGGGTAACGGCAAGAGACGGTATTTCTGCAGAAGCAGTGCGGCAAAGGATGAGCAGTCAGATGGACGAAGGGGAAAAAATAAAGCGTGCAGACGAGCTTATCGATAATTCAAAAGGAAAGGAAGAACTCTACTGTCAGGTGGAGCGGTTGCTGATCAAATATGCTGAATCAGAATAAAGGGAATAGAGCGTACAAGGTTTTTGATTTTTTACACAGACATATTATCGTTATCATTATTGCGGTGGTCATCACGGCCAGCGTTCTTTCTACTATTGCCATTGTAAAGGGCGATGCGGCGCCGAAAAAACAGAAAGCGGAAGAGACGGCCACTTATGTATCTATGGATACGGTCTACTTGGCCATGGATGAGGTGCGCACATTGAATCCGCTGACTTCACAGGCCGAAGATGTTTACTATCTTTCGCAGCTGGTATTCAGCAGTTTGTTCCGGTTGGACGAGACACTGAATATCCAGCCGGATATCGTTTCCTCCTACAAGGCTGATGCAAAAAGCGGAAGCGTAACCATTAAACTGAAAGAAAATGTCCGCTTCAGCGATAAGTCGCCGCTGACGGCCTATGATGTGCGTTTTACCGTCGATCAGATTCTGCGTATTGGAGAGGAAAGCCCTTATTATGAATACGTTTCCCGGATTGATTTTGTAGAAGTTTCCGGTGATTATCGTCTGACTGTCCGGTTTCGCGATGCAGCAGATGCGTCTTTAGACAATCTTGTATTTCCGATCGTCTCTTCTTCGGATTATACAACGGAACAGATCGTTTGCACAGGCAGCGGTCAGTACCGGTGCGCTAGCTTTGACAGCAGCCGGAGACTGCGTCTGAAAGCGAACAAATACTATTACGGGGAAAAAGCGGAGAATACGATCGAGTTTAAAGTGATTCCGGACAAGTCCAGGACACTGGGGCTAATGACTACTGATGCGATTACCGCCTATATGGATACTTCAGCCGACGCTGATGTGGAAGCCGCAGATAAGAAACTGAAGGCGGTACAGATTCCTTCTGGAGAAATGGAATACATCGGGTTTAACTTCGACAATCTGCATCTGTCTAAGGCAGAAGTCAGAAAAGCGATCGCCAAGGCGATCAACACCGAGACGCTGATCGAAGATGATTACAGCGGTGCTGCAATTTCCGCAGATTCCATCTATTTCCCCGGTTTTCTGGGGACAGAAAATAAAGGAGACGCCTATCCGCAGGATCTGTCCGGAGCGGCAAAGCTGCTGGCGGACTGCGGATATGAAGATTCTGATGAAGACGGCATTTTAGAGGACAAGAAGGGACGGGAACTCAAAGTTAAAATCCTGGTCAACCGCAACCAGGAAAATCGCCTTGACGCTGCACACAGTATTGCGGAAGCCCTGCAGGAGATAAAAATCGACGCAGAAGTGGAGAGCCTTTCCTGGAGTGAGTACAGGAGCCGGATCAAGAATGGAAAATTCGATCTCTATGTGGGCGGCTATCAATTTGATAAAAAGTACGATCTTACGGCACTTTTTTCCGGACGCAACGCTATTCGGTTCGATCATCAGGAAATTCGCAGTTGTGTGCGGAAGCTGGAGACCTGTCTGTCTGCAGATGAGCAGAAAGAGGTCTACCAACAGCTGAAAAAACTGCTTCAGGATGAACTTCCGTACTATTGTCTTTGTTACAAGGTTTATACTCTTGTTACGGTAAATCACTTTAACGGTGATCCGAATCCGACTTTTTTTGATCCCTACAGAGGCTGCGTTTTCTGGACATGGGAAAAAACGGTAGTGAAGGAAGATGACGAAGGGGGAGAACAGTCTGAATGATCGTCTCAGAGTAAATGCAAAAGTGCATGCCATTATTGCATTTACTCTGATTCACTTTGAGAAATCACTTCGACAATCTTTTTTTCAGATTTTAAAACTTAGGATTGACAATCTGTTTCGTATCGAGTAGAATAAGAAGGTAAGCTAATTCGCAGCAATGTGCGGTTGTGGCGGAATGGCAGACGCGCACGGTTGAGGGCCGTGTGGGTAACACCGTGCTGGTTCAAGTCCAGTCAGCCGCACCAGAAGTGTTGAGATATCAACGAAGAAAGCACCTGTTTCTTAGGTGCTTTTCTATTTGCTCAATAATGAATGTCCGGGTAACAGGGGTATAGGATAAGGATTATCGGGTTATAGGAGAAAAAGCGTTGGCAAAAACCGCTATGACTGTTGAAACTTTAACGGTTATGGCGGTTTTATTATTTAAAGCAAAGAAATACGGCGATGCCGCAGGCCATAGGGCAGAAACGGACTTTATTTCCAGAAAGAAGGGCAATAGTCCGCCTTCGCAGCTGTCTGTGGGGAGAAAACGGACTTCATGGACATAAAAACACAAAAAAGTCCGCGAGAAATTGAAAAGAATGGAAAAATATGGAAGAAAAAC
>CALXJA010000068.1 GCA_944388465.1 uncultured Emergencia sp. | reverse complement strand
TCCAAAAGCGGAACGGTTTCGTCCACCGCTTCCTGCAGGACTCGTTCATTAAATTTCAGCCAGGACAGCTCCCTGTTCTGCGTATAATTATGCATTTAATATTCCCGCCTTTTCCAGTTGATAACGTAAATAACCTTCCCTTACTCCGTGGGAGCTGGTCATGATTTTTTCCCTGTCAAAATGCTGCGCAACAGTATACAGGATCGGCGTGCCCGGAGGCATCGTATGGATCCGTTCCGGAGCGTTCCGCAGTATGGTTTCCATCAGCTTCTTTTCTTCCCATTTCATTCCCAGAACTTTTTTCAGGAAGCACCGTTCATAAAAACAGTGTTCTTTATCCAGATGATAGATACGGTTGTAAAGCTTCTGCGCCGCCCGGGCTGTACCGCCTACGCCGCACAGAACCTCCGAAGATATCGCCCGCCGGTGAACGGAAAGCTGCGAGAGGTATTTTTCTGTCTCCTTCTGTATGCTTTTGATTTCTGCCTGTGTCGGGAGTAAACCGTGAACAAACTGATTATATTGATTAAGGGAACCGATAGGGAGTGACTTTGTCACCAGCGGCTCTTTATGGTTGTAGACAACGATCTCTGTGCTGCCGCCGCCGATATCGACCAGGATCCCGCTGGCGTCTTCTACCCCCTGGACTGCGCCGTAATAGTCGAAATACGCCTCTTCCTCACCAGAAAGAATGGTCACAGAAAGTCCGGTCTCCTTCTTGATCCTGGATACGACCTCTTCGCTGTTGGTGATATTCCGCAGAGATGCCGTGGCAAAAGGAAACACGCCATCAAAGGAAAATGCCGCAATAATCATGCTGATCTCACGGAGGATATCCAGACAGAGTGCAATACCTTCCTCGTTCAGTCTGTCATTCTTATCAATATAGCCGGCCAGTCCTGCCGAATACTTCTTATTGAGAACCGGACGAATATCGCCCTTTTCCACGCTAAAAACCACTGCTCTAATCGTATTGGAGCCGATATCGATCACAAAATACACAAATATTTCATCCTTTCTCCGTCTTATCGCTCATCCTAATCTTCTTTCGTAAAATATGTCATCTCTTTTCTGTTAAAAACAGGTAAAACTTTTCCGCTCCGCATATTGTCACCCTTTATCATCATATTTAGTTGACAATATGCGTTTCTCCGTGCTATAATTTCTCCTACAACTATTCTATGCAAAGGCGGTAACAAAAATGAACGGCAAAAACACGGCAAAACAGCCAGGCAAAACCATTGATCTCGTCTACACTGCTTTAGGCGCGGTACTGATCGCCATTTGCTCGTGGATCGCCATACCGGCAGCGATTCCCTTTACCATGCAGACCTTCGGGGTGGGCTTCGTCCTGTCCGTGCTGGGCGGCCGGCGCGGTACAACAGCTATCCTCGTCTACATCCTGCTCGGCGCCGCCGGTATTCCTGTTTTTTCGCAGTTTTCCGCCGGTATCGGTATTCTCCTTGGCAGTACAGGCGGCTATATCCTCGGTTTTCTGTTTATGGGGCTGACCTACTGGCTGTTCACGGCTCTTATCCACGGCAGAGATCTGCCGCGGATCCTGGGGCTTTTTTTCGGACTGCTCGTGCTTTACGCCTTCGGCACAGTCTGGTATATGCTCCTCTATACCCAGACCCGGGAAAGCATCGGTTTCATGACTGTGCTTGCTTCCTGTGTTTTTCCGTTCCTGATCCCGGATCTGCTGAAGCTGACGCTGGCACTGTCTCTTTCCCGCAGACTTGCTCCGGCGCTGAAACACCTGTAAAGACCAAAAGAAGCCGCCAAGCATAGAAATGATTCTCTTCTATGCCTGGCGGCTTTCCTAAAACAAAGCGCAGTCCACAGCGCCTGTCTGTCAGACACCGCATTATCCCGACCGGGATGACCTATACCTTTGATCCTTTAACTTATAACCTATTCTGCATGAAACAGCAGCTGCTCGCCGTCGGAATCTATGGTTACCGTATTCCCGTCCACAATATCGCCGCGGATAAGTTTTTCAGCCAGTACCGTTTCTACGTTTTTCTGCAGGAACCGTTTGACCGGTCTTGCTCCGTAATTCGGATCGTAGGATTCTCTGGCAATAAACCGTTTTCCCTTGTCCGTCAGCTCCAACCGGATGTCTCTTTCCTCAAGCCGCTTTTCCAGTCCTTTCAGCGCCAGTTCGATAATCTTCACGATCTGGTTTTCTGTCAGCGGGCTGAAAACAACGATATCATCGATACGATTGAGAAATTCCGGACGGAAATAATTTTTCAGCTGTCCTTCTACTTTTTCCTTCGTCTCCTGACTGATGCTGCCATCCGGGCGAATGTTGTCGATCAGATCGCTGCTGCCGATATTGGAAGTCATGATCACGATGGTATTCTTAAAATCCACCGTTCTGCCCTGATTATCCGTCAGCCGGCCGTCATCCAGCAGCTGCAGCAGAATGTTGAAGACATCCGGAGGCGCTTTTTCGATCTCGTCAAACAGAATAACACTGTACGGTCTTCTTCTTACCGCCTCGGTCAGCTGACCGCCTTCATCATAGCCTACATATCCCGGAGGCGCGCCGACCAGTCTGGACACGGCGTGCTTTTCCATATATTCCGACATATCGATACGGATCATATTTTTCTCTGTGTCAAACAGCGTCTCCGACAGCGCTTTTGCCAGCTCCGTCTTGCCGACGCCTGTAGGCCCCAGGAAAATAAAGGAACCGATCGGCCGATTCTCATCTTTAAGACCTGCCCGGGCGCGCAGGATCGCTTCGGATACGGCTTCTATGCCTTCCTCCTGTCCGACGACCCGCTTGTGCAGGATCTCCGGCAGCTTCAGCAGCTTTTCTTTCTCCGATTCTACCAGTTTCGCTACCGGAATGCCCGTCCAGCCGGAAACGACCTCGGCGATCTCTTCTTCACCAACTTCTTCTTTCAGCAGCCGGCTGTCCTTTGCTTCATCGGTTCTGCGCCGCTCCTCATCCAGTTTCTTTTCCAGTTCAGGCAGCGTCCCGTATTTCAGCTGTGCCAGCTTTTCCAGATCGTAGTTTCTCTCCGCTTCTTCCATCTGGTGTTTGACCTCTTCGATCTGCTCCTTAGTGCCTTTGAGTTCGGTGATATCCTTTTTCTCACTTTCCCACTGGGCGCGCATGGAAGCGTTTTCTTCCTTCAGCTGCGCCAGCTCCTTCTCCAGCGTCGCCAGTCTCGCCTGGGAACCCTTATCGGTCTCCTTGCTCAATGCCTGCTTTTCGATCTCCAGCTGCATGATCTTTCGAGAGATCTCATCAAGCTCTGTCGGCATACTGTCGATCTCCGTTCTGATCTTCGAGGCCGCTTCATCCATTAAGTCGATCGCCTTATCCGGCAAAAACCGGTCGGAAATATACCGGTCGGAAAGGGTCGCGCAGGCGATCAGTGCACTGTCTGTAATACGTACACCGTGATGGATCTCAAACCGTTCCTTCAGCCCTCTGAGGATAGAGATCGTATCCTCCACCGACGGCTGATCTACCATGACCTTCTGGAAACGCCGTTCCAGCGCCGCATCCTTTTCGATGTATCTGCGGTACTCATCCAGCGTCGTAGCGCCGATGCAGTGAAGCTGCCCTCTGGCCAGCTTCGGTTTCAGCAGATTGCCTGCATCCATAGAACCCTCGGTTCTGCCTGCTCCGACAATGTTGTGTATTTCATCGATAAACAGGATGATCCTGCCTTCGGATTTTTCCACTTCGTTGAGCACAGCCTTGAGCCGTTCCTCGAACTCACCCCTGAATTTTGCTCCGGCGATAAGCGCACCCATATCCAGAGCGAAAATCGTCTTGTCCTTGAGGCCTTCCGGTACGTCTCCATTGAGAATACGCTGTGCCAGCCCTTCTACAACAGCGGTTTTACCTACGCCCGGCTCGCCGATCAGCACAGGATTGTTCTTCGTCCTGCGGGAAAGGATCTGTATCGCATGACGGATCTCGCTGTCTCTGCCGATAACGGGATCCAGCTTTCCCTCTCTTGCCATTTCCACCAGATCACGGCCGTATTTATTCAGAGCGTCATAATTCTCTTCCGGATTCTGGCTGGTCACTCTTTGATTGCCTCTGACCTTGGACAGCGCTTCCAGGAATTTTTCTTTCGTAATATGATGTTTTGCAAAGATCTTTGCAGAAGGCGTCCCCCTCTCGCTGAGCAGCGCCAGATAAATATGCTCTACGCTGACATATTCATCCTTGAACTGATCTGCGTTTTTCTCCGCGTTGATCAGGATCTGGTTGAGTCTGCGGGAGGAATAGATATTATCTGCTGCGCCGGAGACCTTCGGCAGCTTTTCGATCTGCTCCTGCAGTTCTGCAATCATATAGGAAGGATCTACTTCCATATATTTGAGCAGTTTAGGAATCAGTCCATCCTTCTGCATCAGCAGCGCCAGGTGCAGGTGTTCGCCGTCCAGCATCTGGTGCCCTTCAGAAATTGCAATATTCTGGCAGTCCATAATCGCACTCTGTGCGTTCTGTGTAAATCTTTCTATATTCATCGTGTTCACCCCCAGTTTTGAACAATGATCTTCTCATTTTTATCTCTTGTTTTATTGTATACCCATCTTTTCTAAAAGTAAAGCACTTTTTTAGCACTCATTTAATTAGAGTGCTGATAATT
>CALXJA010000067.1 GCA_944388465.1 uncultured Emergencia sp. | reverse complement strand
AAATACAGTTTTATGTGCCTCTTTTCCGATAGATGCGGGGAGAGGCGAAGAGGGAAACAGGTGAGATTCCTGTGCGGTCCCGCCACTGTAATGGAAGAGTTCCGCCTATAGGTCACTGGAGCGTGCTGCTCTGGGAAGGCAGGCCGGAGCGAGGATTCCAAAGCCAGGAGACCTGCATAAAATTCATTTCTGACCCGGCGGTGAACCGGAGGCAGAATACACGAGGACAGCAAATACGGGCTGTGGGGTTATCCACAGCCCTTTACTTTTAGGGTCGGGTAACCAAGCTTTTCATTCTTTTCATACTTGAGGCAGGCTTCGTCACCCTGCCTCAGCTTTTTTTTGATCGAAAAGAGAAAGGATACCAATATGAGAGAGCGATTCTATATTGCGACTTTTTCACAGAATGCAGAAGAGGTCATCCGGCAGAACCGTCTGGGTATCGAGCTCAACGACCTGTGCATTTCCGAAAGCATGGACAAAGAGCAGGCAGAAAAGACTCTGCAGACCATGCGGCGGGAAATCGATGTCTCCTGTGCGGAAAGCGTCCTTATCCATGGACCGTTTACCGAGATCATTCCTGCGGCTATCGATCACCGGATGGTGAGCCTGGGTATGGAAAGGCTGCAGGAAGCGTACCGGTTCACAGAGAAACTGGGGGTGAACCGTATGGTCGTCCATTCCGGATACATACCGCTGCTGTATTTTCAGAACTGGCATCTGGAAAAGTCCCGTGCGTTCTGGCGCCGGTTTATGGAGGATAAACCGGCGGATTTTCACCTTTATATCGAAAATGTTTTTGAGGACGATCCGGCAATCATGAAAGAACTGGTCGAGACCGTTGCCGATCCGCGGATCCGGCTGTGTCTGGATGTGGGTCATGCCTCGGCGGTAGCGGGTCCGGATTGTGATATCACAGAATGGATCCGGATATTGGCTCCATATATCGGGCATTTTCATCTGCACAACAATGATGGAAAAAGCGACAGGCACGATCCGCTTCCGGATGGCATTCTGGACATGCAGGAAATTCTGCATTGCATCACAGACTGCTGCGGCAGCGACACGACGATGACCATCGAAAGCGGTCTCTGCGATTCCAGCGTGCAATGGATGGAAAACGAGGGGTTCCTGTAGCGGACAGGCCGCATTTATGATAAAATAGAACGCAGGCAGAAAAGAAATAGGAGAAAAGCACGTGATTTTAGACAGACTGAACGACAAACAGAAAGAAGCCGCTCTGCAGATCGAAGGGCCGCTGCTGATTCTGGCCGGCGCCGGATCGGGCAAGACAAGCACCATGACAGGCCGTATTGCATACATGATCGAACAGGGCATTTCCCCATATAATATCCTGGCGGTAACCTTCACCAACAAAGCCGCTGCAGAGATGCGCAGCCGTGTGGAGGAGCTGGCAGGACGCTGCGAGGACATGTGGATCATGACCTTTCACGCCATGTGCCTGCGGATACTGCGCATACATGGCGAAAGACTCGGTTACGGGCATAATTTCGTCATCTACGACGGCACCGATCAGAAAACGATAGTAAAAAACATCTTAAAAGAGCAGAATATCAACGATAAAGAATTCAGCGCCCCGTACCTGCTCAGCATCATCAGTTCCTGCAAAGAAAAGGATATGAGCCCGGAGCAGTACAGAGCCGACATGGAGGAGAATTTCAAAACCAGGATCATCTACAATGTTTACAGGGCTTATGAGGCACAGCTGAGAGACAACAACGCCATGGATTTTGACGATCTGCTGCTCAACACTGTGCGGCTTTTCGAGCAGGACGAAGCCGTGCTGCTCAAATACCAGAAGCGTTTTCACTATATCATGGTAGACGAGTATCAGGATACCAACCATATGCAGTACCGGCTGATCAGGATGCTGGCAGAGAGCCACCACAATCTCTGCGTAGTCGGCGACGACGACCAGTGCATCTATCAGTGGAGAGGCGCGGACATCCGCAACATCCTCGACTTCGAGAAGGACTTTCCGGAGGCGAAGGTCATCAAGCTGGAGCAGAACTATCGCTCGGCAGGGAATATCCTGGCGGCAGCACATTCGGTCATCCGCAACAACCGGGGAAGAAAGAGCAAGAAACTCTGGACGGAAAAAGACGCCGGAGAAAAGATCCGCTACTGCCGGACTGATACAGAAAAGGACGAGGCGGCGTTTATCGCCAGAGAAATCGAGCTGCTGAAGACCGCAGACCGCAAATACAGCGATTTTGCCATCCTCTATCGGATCAACGCCCAGTCCAGAAACTTTGAAGAGGCGCTGACCCGCTTCGGCATCCCTTACCGGGTGCTTTCAGGTCTGCGCTACTATGACCGCAAGGAGATCAAAGACCTGATGGCCTATATGCGTTTAGTGCTGAATCCGCAGGATGACTTGTCTTTACGCAGAATCGTCAACGAGCCAAAACGGGGTATGGGTGACAAAACTCTGCAGAAGATCGAAGCCTTTGCTCATGTGCGCGGTGAGAGTATGCTGCAGGCGCTTAGTGAAGAAGAAATTTTAGAGAATCTGCCGGGAAAGGCGTATAATGGTGTGAAAGCCATGGTAGACTGTATTCGGATGTGCAGCCAGGAGAAAGAAAATCTGCGTGTATCCGACATTTACGATCACCTGCTGGTGGATACCGGTTATATGAAAGCGCTGGAGGATGCCAACACGGTGGAGGCCGAAGGGCGCATCGAAAACCTGATGGAATTTAA
This sequence comes from uncultured Emergencia sp., assembly GCA_944388465.1. Lineage (GTDB taxonomy): Bacteria > Bacillota > Clostridia > Peptostreptococcales > Anaerovoracaceae > Senimuribacter. The sequence continues at coordinate 6,594 of CALXJA010000067.1, read as the reverse complement.
ATCGGTAATTTACGATTATGAGGAACAGACCGAAGAGCCCAGACTGGAAGAGTTTATGGAGAAGATCACCCTGATGGCGGAGGTGGACAATCATGACGAGAACCAGGACGCCGTAGTGCTGATGACTATGCACAGCGCCAAAGGGCTGGAATTTCCGGTGGTGTTTCTGCCGGGGCTGGAAGACGGACTTTTCCCGGGACACAAGGCTTTTGACACTGCCGGCGGGATGGAAGAGGAACGCAGGCTTTGCTATGTGGGCATGACACGGGCAAAGGAGATTCTGGTACTGACCAGTGCGGCGCAGAGGACGCTGTACGGCAGGACTGACTATACTCGCGAGTCTCAGTTCCTCAGAGAGGTGGATCCAAAGCTGCTGCAGGGCGACGCTGTTTTCGTCCGCAGGCGGGAGGCAGGTCCTGGTGTAGATACCGGTTCTTTTGACGGTTTTCGACAGAAGGAAAGCCCGCGCCCATATGATGCCCTGCGCTATGCCAGAGCGGCGACAAAGGCCGGCGCCGCAGCGTCTGCGCAGACAGAATTTTCTATAGGAGACCGGGTGCGTCATGGCAAGTTTGGCGAGGGACTTGTCATCGATCAGGATGACAAGACCATTATCGTTATTTTTGACGAGGCCGGACAGAAAAAGATGGCAAAAGGCATAGCGCCTTTGAAAAAGATACAGTAGTAGAAAGGTAAACCTTTATTTATGGAAGATAAGAAAAAGCTGATCGCGGAAAAGACAGCGGTCCTCAACCGGGCGGCCAGAGCCTACTATCAGGATGCGGAAGAGATCATGTCCAACTATGAGTATGATAAGCTCTATGACGAGCTTCTGCAGCTGGAGAAGGAAACCGGGATCGTCATGGCAGGTAGCCCGACACAGAAGGTAGGATATGAGGTCGCATCCGAGCTGCCAAAGGAAGCGCATCAGAGCCCGATGCTTTCTCTGGACAAGACCAAGAGCCGGCAGGAACTGCGGGAATGGCTGGGTGATCATAAGGGACTTCTTTCCTGGAAACTGGACGGATTGACCATCGTGCTCACTTATGAAGGCGGAAAGCTCAGCAAGGCATTGACCCGGGGAAACGGGGAGGTAGGCGAAGTGGTTACGGCCAACGCAAGAACTTTCGCCAATATCCCGGTGGTCATCCCTTACGAGGGCAGACTGGTGCTGCGGGGAGAAGCCGTGATCCGTTACAGCGATTTCCGCAGGATCAACGAAGAAATTCCGGAAACCGACGGGAAATACAAGAATCCGCGCAATCTGTGCAGTGGCTCCGTGCGGCAGCTCAACAGCCAGATCACCGCACAGCGCGGTGTACGGTTTTATGCTTTCGGGCTGGTAGAAGCCGAAGGCGCGGATTTTGCCAACAGCCGTGCAAACCAGATGAAGTGGCTTGCAGAGCAGGGATTTGACCCTGTCGAATACCGGCTGGTTACCGCGGATACGGTAGAAGAAGCGGTAGGTGATTTTGAGGCAGCCATAGAGGATAATGACGTGCCTTCTGACGGTCTCGTTCTGACGCTGGACGATATCGAATACAGCCGGAGCCTGGGGGCAACGTCGAAATTTCCGCGGGATTCCATCGCCTTCAAGTGGCAGGATCAGACGGCGGAAACGGTATTGCGCCAGATCGAATGGAGTGCCTCCAGGACCGGTCTCATCAATCCGGTAGCTATTTTTGATCCCGTACAGCTGGAAGGAACCACGGTCAGCCGGGCTTCGGTACACAATATCAGCGTTATGCGGGAACTGAAACTGGGCATAGGCGACAGAATCACGGTATATAAGGCAAATATGATCATACCGCAGATCGCCGAAAACCTGACGGGGAGCGACAGTGTCCGGGTGCCGGAGGTCTGTCCGGTCTGCGGCGGCGCGACAAAGATCAAAGCGGAAAACGGCGTGCAGACGCTGTACTGCACCAACCCTGACTGTCTGGCCAAGCAGATCAAGAGCTTCACTCTGTTTGTCTCCCGGGATGCCATGAACATCGACGGGCTTTCGGAGGCGACTATCGAGAAGCTGATTGCCAGAGGCCTGATCCGGGAACCCGCAGATCTGTTTCGGATCGAGGACTTCAGAGAAGAGATCGTCAGCATGGAAGGCTTCGGAGAAAAATCTTTTGAAAATCTGAAGCTATCGATCGAGAAAGCGAAGGACACTACACCGGAAAGGCTGCTGTACAGTCTGGGAATTCCGGGTATCGGCGCGGCTAACGCCAAGCTGATCGCCAGAGCCTGCGGACGCAAATGGGCAAAAATGGTTTCCCTGTGTCATGAAGAGCTGATCGCCATCGACGGCATAGGTGATGTCATGGCGGAGGCTTATGTGAATTATTTCCGCGATCCAAAAAAGAAAAAGCTGGCGGACGATGTCGTCCGTATGGTGCATCTTGACGAAACAGAGGAAAAGACAGAAGATCTCCTTCAGGGAATCACTTTTGTCATTACCGGTTCGCTGCACGGTTTTGCCAACAGGGAAGCGTTAAAGGCAGCCATCGAGCAGGCCGGAGGAAAGGTGGCAGGATCGGTCAGCGCCAGGACAGGCTATCTGATCAATAACGACGTGACTTCCACCTCAGGAAAAAATAAAAAGGCCAGAGAGCTGGGCATTCCGATCATCGATGAGGATGCCATAACCCGCTGGCTTGAGACAGGAGAAAGAGAAGATGCTGAAAATAGGAAAACTGGACAGTGATGTACTGCAGAGGATTGTTCTCGACAAGATCCGCTATAAGCGGCGCGAGGTAAAGACAGGCGCGGGAATTGGCGAGGATTGTGCCATCATCGATTTTGGCCGGTATGAATGTGTGATCTCTACCGATCCGATCACAGCGGCGGTAAAGGATATCGGCAGGCTGGCCATATATGTCTCCTGTAACGATATTGCCAGCAACGGCATACAGCCTCTGGGGATCACACTGACCATGATGCTTCCGCCGGGAACGACGGAAGAGGACGTATCGACGATTATGGATCAGGCGGCAGCCGCGGCGGAAATTGCGCAGGTACAGATCATCGGCGGGCATACGGAAGTTACCGAAGCCGTCAATCAGCCGGTGATCGTGTCCACCGCTTTTGGGCGCGCATTTTCCGGAGAATCCCAGAGTGCGCACGATATGCGGCCGGGGGATTGTATTTTAATGACAAAGACCGCAGGACTGGAAGGCACCGGAATCATCGCCGGCGACAGGCGTGAACAGCTTTCCGGGGTGCTTTCTGAAGAGGAGCTTGCCGAAGCCATATCCCTTCTTGATCAGGTCAGTGTAGTCAGAGAAGGTGTGCTGGCGGGAGAGATCGGCACCTCCGGCATGCACGACGTGACGGAGGGCGGTATCCTGGGCGCCGTCTGGGAGATGTGCCATATCGCCGAGCTGGGGGCAGAGGTTTATGAGGAGGCCATACCGGTAAATCCGATAACCCTCAAAATTGCAGAGCACTTTTCTATCGATCATTTGCGGCTGATTTCCAGCGGCTGTATGCTGATCATGGCTCCCCAGGAGAAAAAAGACCGGATCATGGATGCTGTCAGCGCAGCGGGAATACGCATCAGCTGTATCGGGCAGATCACGCTGGAAAAAGACGGTCTGATACTGATGGGGAAAGACGGGGAGCGCAGAGAAATCGCGCCTCCTGCCGCAGATGAGCTGTATAAGGTGGTGTAGAAAATGTATGAACTGATACAGGCCGGCGAGAAGACCTTTTACATAGATTGTCCGGCTAAAATAGGAATTTATCGTCTGAACGAGGAAGAGGTCTGCCTGATCGACAGCGGGAACGACAAGGACGCCGGGAAAAAAGCCCTGCGTATCCTGGAAGGAAAAGGCTGGAAGCTGAACATGATCCTCAACACGCACTTTCATGCGGATCATATTGGCGGCAATCAGTATTTACAGCAGAAAACTGACTGCACGATTTACGGTTGGGGCAGCGATCGGGTGTTTACGGAGTGTCCGCTTCTGGAGCCGGCTTTTCTGTTTGGCGCCTATCCGCCGAAAGAGCTGCAGCATAAAGCGCTGATGGCAAAGGAAAGCCATGCGACCCAGCTTCGGGAGGAGGATCTGCCGCAGGGTCTTTCGCTGATTCCGCTGCCCGGACATTCGGACGGACAGTTTGGTATTCGCACCGATGACGATGTGATTTTTCTTGCCGATTGTCTGGTGGGAGAAAATATCCTGCAGAAATATCGGATCTCCTATATCTTTGATGTACGCCGTTATCTGGATACGCTGGAAAAGGTAAAGACGCTCAGCGCAGAGCTGTTTATACCGGCTCACGGCAAGGTCTGCAGCGACATTGTGCCGCTGGCGGAAGCGAATATCCGCAATACGCTTGAGGTAATGGAGGATATTTTTTCACTTTGCAGGGAGAAAATCAGCTTTGATGACTGCATGGCAGCTGTCTTTGCGAAATACGAGCTGCCTTTTGACATGGTGCAGCATGCCCTCAACAGCTGCACGGTCAAAAGCATGCTCGCTTATCTTCATGAAGAGGGCAGAGTGGATATCGTAACAGAGGACAATCACCTGTACTGGCAGGCCAGATATGAATAGGAGGTAAAATGATAAAAAAAGAGATAGAGTATACATATAAAGACTTTCTATTTTCTCTTTGTGGTATTTTGCTATTAATTGCAGGAGGGGGTCAAGCCTTCCTGCGTTACTTGGGAATAATTATTTTCATTCTTTTTTCGGCAAAGCTACTGAATAATTTGTTGTATCGATCAGTGTTCGGTAGTCACGGCCTTCTGATTAAGAATATTTCACGAAAAGAGTTTTTGCGTAATAAGATATTAGTTTTATCGTGTTATAGTATTATAAACATAGCGGTTTTAGTTGTATACGGTTGTGTTGAAGGTGGAGAAAGTATAATCAGACTGAATCATTTACGTTATATCGCATTAGAGAGTGGGAAATTAAGTTGGGAAGAAATTAGCACAGTTTTTCTGATTTCTGTCACAGAAATAGTTTCCATCAGTTTGGTTTTGTTTATTATTATGTTGCTGTGCAATCTTCGTTTTCCAGGGAAAGCGTCTAATCAGGCATGGTTGTATTTCATAGTAATTTATATGACTTTTTTCACTTTCATTCACAAGTTTTTTATGAATTTGTTTTTAACAAAAATAGAAGGATTTTGCCAAAGTGATCTGCTTATATTGGGTTTTCATATACTGTTGATCGTGGTTCTTGTTTTTTTCATTTCTGTCTTGTTGAAAAAATATTATAATTTTCAATAATATTTAATATTATGCAATTCCTGAAGGAGGCCTGAAAATGGATCGACATTTGAAAACGCTGAATGAAGAAAAAGAAGTAAAGGACAAAATACAGGATTTCGGACCTGCACAATTTCTGCAGACATTAGGTCTCATACTTCTGGCTCTCTATTTGTTTTTGTCAGCTAAGTTTGGCGAGTCAGAGCTTTTGATGAAAATTACGATTCTTGCTGCGGAAATTTGCATGGTTGCCTCTCTGTTTTTATTGATCAAAAATCATAAGAAATTGACGAGGCTTGTTATTTGGGTCATTGGGGAATTTGCTGTTACTACCATATTGATGCTTATGCTTTTATTTTAAAGTGTTGTAAATCAGTGGGAAAAATCTGGCTCGCGCTGTTGCTGTCAGGAGTCTATATCTTGCTGCTTGTAGCAGAAAGAAAATGGGGAAAAAGGGTAGAAAAAGATTTCCATATTGAGAGAAAATCGGAACGACCATGTAAACGGTTAAATGCGATCGTCTATGCTTATATTTTTGCATTATACTTTTTTCTCTTGTTTTTCTTTCCGCATCCGTATATACCGGGAACAGAGGCAGTTACGGCTTTTCTGAAAGGATATAATTTATTTGCGTTCAGTGCCAATGCAATTTGGGCAGCGCTGTTTTATTGTGAAATTTACAGAGCAACTGAGAAAGCGGCGATGAAAACCGGAAGGGAAATTGCCGTGTGGAGTACGATATGCTTTCTTTCTGCATTTCTCGTTTTTTACGTTCCTTTTGGATACTGGTGGTTGCCAATTTTGCTGACCGGTGTGTATGTGTGGATTGCGCGGAGACGATACATTCTCCGCCCACCTCCACATGGACGAGGCTACGCCCCATCTGCACATCGACTTTGTGCCGTTTACTACCGGGAGCAAGAGAGGGCTGGACACCAGGGTATCTCTGAAACAAGCGTTAGCGGCCCAAAGGTTCAAAGGCGGCACCCGAGGGGACACGGAATGGAGCCAGTGGGTGCGCTCGGAAAAGGAGCAGCTTTCCCTGGTTATGGAGCGCCACGGGATTGAATGGGAGGATAAGGGCACCCATGACAAGCACCTGTCTGTGCTGGACTACAAGAAGGAGCAGAGGGCGAAAGAGATCGCCGCCTTGGAAACAGTCAAGGCGGAGAAAGAAAGCCAGGTGGAGAGCCAGGAACGGCGGCTCAAAGAACTTGCCCCAGCGGTGAAGAACATGGAGCGGTTGGCAGCGGATTTCTCCGCCGATCCGGAGGAAATTTTGCCGGAGCCGGGAACGCTGGAAACAGGTAGGGCCTACCGGGAGAAAAAGGCCAAGCCCCTGCTGGCTCAAATCGTCAAGGTGCTGCGCTCCCTGT
>CALXJA010000066.1 GCA_944388465.1 uncultured Emergencia sp. | reverse complement strand
GGCATCTGCTGTTATACGGTCGGACAGAGAAAGGGGTTGGGGATCGCTCTGGGTAAACCGGCTTTCGTTGTTTCCATCGATGCCCGGCAAAATACCGTGACGCTGGGCAGCAATGAAGATCTTTTCGGCCTGCAGGTGCGCTCTGTGGAAAATTTTTTCACAGAGACTGGCGGAGAGGAGCTCCCGGAACGTTTTGCCGCAGGCGCTCCTGTTGAGGCAAAAATCCGCTATGGAGCCAAACCGGCACAGGCAAAGATTTCTGTCATGGAGAACGGACATTTGCTGACGGTTTTTGACCAGCCGCAGAGAGCCGCAGCTCCCGGTCAGTCCATTGTGTTTTACGAAAACGGACGAGTGATCGGCGGCGGTTTTATTCGCTGAATTTTGGCAAATTTTTATCGGAAACGGAAAATGTGGCAGTCATATTTCTTTTGCTTTCTGACATACTAATCCTATCAACAAAAAAGGGGTGTGATGAGATGAACAAGTATGTCAAGGATGCCGTGATGCTGGCTGCCGTCGGTACAGCCGGATACTGCGCATACAGATGGATGTCGCCGTCTGACCGGCAGAAGATCACCAGGGACGCCAGACGAACCATGGAAGACATGGGAGATGTGCGCGAGGATGTTTCCCGGATGGCAAATACCATTAAGGATACGTTTTAAAAAGGAGTACAGGGAAGACTGCACGAGGGGCACGTCTTCCTTTTTGCTGTCAAGGGATTCTGTACTTACAGGCGGTTTTATGGTATACTCGGACTATGAAAAAAAATGAACGTATTGCTTATGCAAAAAAAGAGTATGAAAGATGGCAGAGCCATATCGATGATGAGGAACTTCTCCGGGAAATGGCGGAAATGGAAGCCGATGAGGACGAGTTGATCGATGCCTTTTCCTCCGAGCTGCGTTTTGGGACTTCCGGACTCAGAGGGATACTGGGACCGGGTCCCGGACGGATCAATATTTACGTCATCCGCCGTGCTACGCGGGGGCTGGCCGTCTATTTGAGACGAAGCTGTGAGGATCCTTCGGTAGTTATTGCTTACGACAGCCGCAGAAATTCGCGGCTTTTCGCTGAGGAGACGGCGGCAGTTTTACAGGAATATGGGATCAGAACGTTTCTCTTTTCGGATCTTGCTCCGGTTCCGCTTCTGTCCTTCTCTGTGCGTCACCTTGGCGCTTCCATGGGGATCATGATCACGGCGAGTCATAATCCGCGGATTTATAACGGCTACAAGGTATATAACCGCAACGGCTATCAGATCGTTGGGGAGGAAGCGGATGCCATCCTGAACGAGATTGAAAGACTGGATTATTTTACCGAAACAGCCGAAGGGAAGGGCAATATCAGCAGCGTAGGAGAAGCGCTTTCCCAGGCGTTTCTGGACAGGATCCTGGAACTTTCCACAACGCAGACTGCGCCGGAGCTTTGCCGCAGCCTGTCTGTCGTATATACCCCTCTCAATGGTACAGGGAACCGCTATGTCCGGGAAGTCCTTTCCCGGATAGGTGTGGGCGCGGTTCACGTCGTTCCTTCCCAGGAATGCCCTGACGAGACCTTTTCCACCTGTCCTACGCCGAATCCGGAGAAAATTGCCGCCTATGGGGAAGGCTTTAAGCTTTTAGATCAGACGGGAAGCGACATCCTTATTGCCACAGATCCCGATTGCGACAGGGTTGGCGTATGCCTCGCCCATGACGGGATGAAGCAGCTGCTGACGGGAAATCAGCTCGGCATACTTCTGCTGGACTATCTGTGTCAGGTGCGCGAGCCTGTTTGCGGCCAACTGGTGGTGAAGAGTATCGTCTCAGCACCGCTGATCGAAAAGGTGGCGAAAAGCTACGGACTTCACGTCATCAATACCCTTACCGGGTTTAAATACATAGGAGAGATCATCACGGCGCTGGATCGCAGCGGTCGGGGAGATGAGTACTACTTTGGCTTTGAAGAAAGCAACGGCTATCTTATTGCGCCGTTTATCCGTGATAAAGACGGCGTGAGCACGGCTATGGCAGCCGCGGAAATGGCGGCCTTTTACAAGGCGCAGGGCAAAGATCTCATTGACAGGCTGAAGGAGATCTATCAGCAATACGGTTTGTGCAAAGATCAAACTTACAATTATCTCTTTGAAGGGCCTTACGGCAGAGAAGAGATGGAAAAGGTCATGGACATTTTCCGCAATACGGTCAATACGACCATAGGCGGCCGCCGGATCCTGAGAAAGACCGACTATATGGAAGAGACGGATCTGCCCCGTTCAGACGTGATCCGCTATGTGCTGGATAATGGTACGGAATTCATTATCAGACCGTCCGGCACCGAGGCAAAAATCAAAGTCTATTTCTTTTTCTCCGGAAAAGACGAAACGGCGAAAGCTGTGGAAGAGATCATTCTTCGTATGCGGAGTACGGGCTGAGGGACATCGGAGACCGAACCGGCTCAGGGACAAGACAGATCCCGGCATCGGACAGCTTCTGCAAAGGTGGACTTTTGCGGCGGGCTGTGTTAAAATGAATAGATATTGCAGTAAACGTTCAGGAGGAATTTTACATATGGAAAAATTAGGTCTTAACCAGATCAGACAGATGTTCAGAGAGTTTTATGTCAGCAAGGGACATTATCCGGCGAAAAGTGCTTCGCTGATTCCCCGCAACGACAAGTCACTGCTCATTATCAACTCCGGCATGGCGCCGCTGAAACCCTATTTTGCAGGTCTTGAAACACCGCCGTCAAAACGGATGACCACCTGTCAGAAGTGTATCCGCACCGGCGATATCGATAATGTAGGGATCACCGCAAGACATGGTACCTTTTTCGAGATGCTGGGAAATTTTTCCTTTGGCGACTATTTTAAAAAGGAATCTCTGACCTGGGGTTGGGAATTTATTACCGAATATTTGAAAATGCCGACGGACAAGCTCTGGGCGACCGTCTATGAAAACGACGACGAGGCGGTGGAAATCTGGAAAGAGATCGGAATGCCTGAAGAACGGATCGTCCGTCTGGGAAAAGATGATAATTTCTGGGAGATCGGTCTGGGTCCATGCGGCCCTTGTTCTGAGATCTACTTTGACAGAGGTGCGGAATATGGCTGCGGCAAACCGGACTGTAAGCCGGGCTGCGATTGTGACCGCTATATCGAGTTCTGGAATCACGTATTTACACAGTTTTCCAGGGAAGAAGACGGAAGCTACAGTGATCTGGCACATCCGAACATCGATACGGGAATGGGACTGGAGCGAATCGCCTGCATCATGCAGGGTGTCGATTCGATCTTTGATGTGGACACCATCAGACATATCCTGGATGGTGTCGTGGAAAGATCAGGTGTTCGCTATGAGGATGGTGCGGCAAAGACCGATGTATCGATCCGAATCATTACCGATCATCTGCGCTCCATGGTCTTCATGATCGCCGACGGGATCATTCCTTCCAACGAAGGGCGCGGTTATGTGCTGCGGCGCCTGATCCGAAGAGCGGCCAGACATGGACGGATTCTCGGCATAGAAGGCGGTTTTCTGTCCGCACTGGCCGAAAGAGTTATCGAGGTTTCCGGCGAAGCCTATCCGGAGCTGGTAGAAAAGCGGGATTACATTCAGAAGATCATTTCCGTAGAAGAAGAAAAATTTGCTTCTACCATCGATCAGGGCACATCGATTCTGTACGATTACATTGAAGAACTGAAAAAAGAAGGAAACACAATTCTCTCCGGGGAGGCGGTGTTTAAGCTTTACGATACGTATGGCTTCCCGCTGGAGCTGACGGAAGAAATTCTGGCAGAAGAGGGATGCAGCGCTGATGCCGCCGGCTTCAGTGAACATATGGCGCACCAAAAGGAAATGGCAAGAGCCGGACGAAAGGCTGCTGACGAAGAAGGCTGGAAGGAAGCGGTATCTGCCGTAGATGTTCCGGAAACCGTATTTACCGGTTATGCGCAGCTGGAAGACGAGGCTGTGGTTTTGGCCATTACCGCAGGAAACGGGGAAACGGACAAAGCAGACACATACCAGAATGCCACAGTATATCTGGATAAAACGCCATTCTACGCAGAAGGAGGCGGACAGGTTTCCGATAATGGAATTATATCAACCGATACATGCTGCGCCAAGGTGATCTCTGTCGAAAAGTCTCATGGCGTTTATGCGCATAAGGTCTTGATCGAAAAGGGAATACTGCACAAGGGAGATCACGTGCAGTGCAGCGTCAATCTCTTCAAGAGGCATGCGGCAGCCCGCAATCATACGGCGACGCATCTTTTACAAAAAGCCCTGCAGGAGATCGTCGGCGGACATATTCAGCAGGCCGGTTCAGCAGTGAACGAAAACTCTCTCCGCTTTGATTTTACTCATTTTGAAGCGGTTTCCCGTGAACAGCTGGATCAGGTAGAACAGCTGGTCAATCAGAAAATTACGGAGTTCCTGCCGGTTACGACCTGTGAAACCTCGATGAAAGAGGCCGAAGAAATGGGTGCGATGGCGCTGTTCGGTGAAAAATACGGCGAGCAGGTCAGAGTAGTCAGCTGTGGTGACTGGAGCATAGAGCTCTGTGGAGGAACACATGTGTCCAATACCGGGCAGATCGGCGTATTTAAGATCCTCAGTGAATCCGGAGTTGCTTCCGGCGTCCGGCGGATCGAGGCTGTGACGGGAACGGGGGTTTTGCTTAGAGCTATGGAAGCGGAAGACACACTGTCACAGCTGGCGGAGATCTTCAAGACCAATCCGGCCGGGATCCTGCAGAAAGCGGCTTCTGTCGCAGAGGAACTGAGAACGGTGAAAAAAGAGCTGGCTGAACTGAAAAAAGCCAACATGGGAAGCCAGGTGGATGCGATGATCCGGGACGCAAAGGAAATCGGCAAGGTCAGACTCATCACAAAAGAATTTGCAGACTGCAGCATCAATGATCTGCGAACTCTCTCCGATGATGTGAAAAAATCAGCCAAAGGCGTGGTCATGGTTTTTGCAGCGCTAAATGGCGCAAAGGTGACATTCCTGGTATCCATCACCGACGATTTGCTGGCAGACGGACTTCATGCCGGAAATATGATCAAACAGATCGCAGCAGCCTGTGGCGGCGGTGGCGGCGGAAAAGCCGACATGGCGCAGGCCGGAGCAAAAGATCCGTCTAAAATTCCAGATGCATTTAAGGTTGCAGAAGACCTGTTGTCATAGTATACTAACGGTAAGAGGATTATTTTGCACGAAACATGCGGATATGTCTTTTGCGGAGATATTTCCGATGTTTTCAACAAATAGATAAAAAGGAGGTCGTTACCATGGAAAGAAAGACAATAATGTTCGATGCAGCGAAGACGCAGCAGAAGACGACAAAGGAAATCCTGGAGGCTGTTTACGCCGCCCTGGAAGAAAGAGGGTATAACGGAATCGATCAGATGGTAGGATATATTCTTTCAGGCGACCCTTCATATATTACCAGTCATAACAATGCACGGATGATGATCAGCCGTATCGACAGAGACGATCTGGTAGAGGAGATTCTAAAGGAATATTTGCGTAAATAGCGTGATAATCAATACGGCGGGTTTGTTTTTCCTGCCGTATTTTTTTTGAAAGGTGAGAACATGAGAAAAATTGCCCTTGATGTAGGCGATAAAACCGTAGGCATCGCCTTAAGCGACGAGCTGGGAATTACCGCTCAGGGACTGATGACGCTGGAGCGGGTGGGTATCCGCAAGGATACGACAAAGATTCTGGAACTGGTCAGAGAATACAACTGCGATACGATCGTGATCGGCCTGCCGAAGAAACTGGATGGAACCGACAGTCTGCAGACCGAAAAAGTGTACGAGTTCCGGCGTATGCTGGAGAACAAGATGCGCAGCACAGCCATGAAAGGCATCGAAGTGGTATGGCAGGACGAACGGCTGACAACGGTAATGGCAGAGAAGGTTCTGATCGAGGCCGATGTCAGCAGGAAAAAGCGGAAGCAGGTCATCGACAAACAGGCTGCCGTACTGATCATGCAGAGCTATCTCGACAGTCAGGCGTTAAAGGCAGCCCGAGAGGAAAAAACGGACGAAGTATTCTAACAACGCATATTTTGTTCGTGTATTTCAAGAAAAATGCGGGAAAAGGTGCAGAAAAGTCCGGCAAAATCCGGAATATGCCGGAACGAATATTGACACACCGATCTGATGTGATAAAGTTTATAATAGGGTAAAATCCGTTGAATAAGGAGGTCAGATACAGATGAAAAAAGTCGGTATTATTATGGGAAGCGACAGTGATCTTCCTGTCGTTGAAAAAGCTGTGGATACGCTGAAGGAATTCGACGTCCCTTACGAAGTGCACGTTTATTCCGCACACCGTACGCCGCAGCAGGTTCATCAGTTTACGGCAGAAGCCCGGGAAAAAGGCTTTGGCGTGCTGATCGCTGCAGCGGGCAAAGCTGCTCACTTGGCCGGTTCCATTGCAGCAGGCACTACGCTGCCGGTGATCGGTATCCCGATCAAGTCCTCCACCCTGGACGGTCTTGATGCTTTGCTTTCTACTGTACAGATGCCGGGCGGTATTCCGGTTGCCACAGTAGCCATCGACGGAGCACAGAATGCAGCGCTTCTTGCGGTACAGATGCTGGCTATCGAAGACGCACAGCTGGCGGAAAGACTCAGTGCGCAGAGAGCGCAGGCAGCGGAAAAAGTCCTGAAAAAGAATAAAAAAATCGAAGAAGAATATAACGCATAAGAGTACTAAGAGAAAAGAGAGAAAGAGGTAAAAAACAATGAGTGCAGAAAAAAGAGAACAGCTTTACGAAGGAAAAGCCAAGAAAGTTTATGCTACAGATGATGAGAATCTGTGCATCGTTTCCTATAAAGATGATGCTACAGCGTTCAACGGTCAGAAAAAGGGAACCATCATGGGAAAAGGCGCCATCAACAACAGAGTCACCAATTCTCTGATGCAGATGCTGGAGAAAAAAGGCATTCCGACCCACTATGTAGAAGAACTGAATGACAGGGAAACCGTGGTAAAAAGAGTGAGCATCATTCCTCTGGAAGTTATCGTCAGAAACATTGCCGCCGGTTCCATGGCCAAACGTCTGGGTATTGAAGAAGGCTACGAACTGAAAAGACCGGTTCTGGAATTCAGCTATAAAGACGATGATCTGGGCGATCCAATGGTCAACGATTACCATGTACTGGCCATGGGTTACGCTACAGAAGAGGAACTGGACACGATCAAGCGTTATGCCATGCAGATCAACGAATTCCTTTCTGCTTATTTGAAAGAAGCGGGCATCGATCTGGTAGATTTTAAGCTGGAGTTCGGAAAGACTGCAGACGGCACCATTGTACTGGCGGATGAAATTTCCCCGGATACCTGCCGTTTCTGGGATGCTAAGACCCACGAAAAGCTGGATAAAGACAGATTCAGAAGAGATCTGGGCGGCGTAGAAGATGCGTATCAGGAAGTATTAAAGAGATTGTTGGGCGAATAAGCTGAAAGGGGAACAGAATAGTATGAGCAGTTTACGGGAAGAATGCGGCGTTTTCGGTGTCTTTTCTCAGGAAACACAAAATGTCGCCAGTACAGTATATTACGGACTCTTTGCTCTGCAGCACCGTGGTCAGGAAAGCTGCGGCATTGTGGTCAATGACGACGGCGTTTTTCATTATTATAAAGACTCGGGTCTGGTTAACGATGTATTCACGCCGGAGATCTTAGAGGGTCTGGGAGAAGGCAATATGGCTGTCGGCCATGTGCGCTACGGAACGACGGGAAACAACGACCGCCTCAATTCTCAGCCGATCGTTGTCAATCATCATAAAGGCCGTATGGCTCTGGCTCACAACGGAAATCTGGTTAATTCTTTTGAACTGAGACAGGCCTTAGAGGCAGAAGGATCGATCTTCCATACGACCAGCGATACAGAGGTCATTTCCTACCTCATTACCAAAGAGCGCATCCGTTCCGGATCTATAGAGGAAGCGGTGAACAAAGCCATGAATACCCTGAAGGGGGCATTTTCCCTGATCGTCATGTCGCCGTCAAAGCTGATTGCCGCCAGAGACGAGCTGGGTATGCGTCCGCTTTGCTATGGACAGAAAGAGGATGGCACCTACATCGTCGCATCAGAAAGCTGCGCTCTGGATTCTGTCAGCGCAAAATATATCCGGGATATTGAACCGGGTGAGATCGTGATCTTTGAAAAGAACGGCATACGCTCCATTAAAGATCACTGCGAAAAACAGCCGCATAAAATCTGCATCTTTGAATACATCTATTTTGCCAGACCGGACTCCGTTATTGAAGGCAAGGGTGTACATGAAGCCAGACTCAGAGCCGGCGCATGTCTGGCCATGGAGCATCCGGTACAGGCAGACGTTGTTATCGGTGTTCCGGATTCCGGATTGGATGCGGCTATCGGTTATTCCCGTCAGTCAGGCATTCCATACGGTATCGGTTTTATTAAAAACAAGTATATCGGCCGTACTTTTATTGCTCCGGGACAGAAAACCCGAGAGGATAAGGTTCGCATCAAGCTCAACGTATTAGCGGAGACTGTCCGCGGCAAGAGAGTGGTACTGGTGGATGATTCCATCGTCAGAGGCACGACCTGTGCGCGGATCGTCAAGCTGCTCCGGGAGGCCGGGGCTGTCGAAGTGCACATGCGTTCTTCCGCTCCGCCGTTCATCAATCCGTGCTATTACGGTACGGATATCGATTCCAAAGAAAACCTCATCGCCTGCAAGCATACGATCCCGGAAATCGAAAAGATTATCGGTGCGGACAGCCTGGGTTATCTGGATATCAATCATCTGAATATGCTCATCGGCAATGCGCCGGGAGAAGGCTACTGCCATGCCTGCTTCAGCGGCGAATATCCGACGGAGGTGCCGAATACTGCGGCAAAGAACCGGTTTGAGAAAAAGATCAGCGAAAAAGAGCAGTAAACTCAGTAGATGTAGATAAAGAGGAGAAGGAAACATGGGAAAAAGTTTCAGCGAAAGCTATAAAGCTGCCGGCGTAGATATTACCGCAGGCTACAAAGCCGTAGAGCTGATGAAAGAACATGTGGCCAAAACCATGGTCTTTGGCGGCAGTGAAGACATCGGCGGTTTCGGCGGCCTGTTCGGCCTGGATCTTTCGGGGATCAGCCAGCCGGTTCTGGTCAGCGGTACGGACGGAGTGGGAACGAAGCTGAAAATGGCCTTTCTTATGGACAAGCACGATACCGTCGGCATAGACTGTGTGGCCATGTGTGTCAACGATATTCTCTGTGTAGGGGCGAAACCTTTGTTCTTCCTGGATTATATCGCCGTAGGAAAGAATTATCCGGAAAAAGTCGCTATGATCGTCAAGGGCGTGGCCGACGGCTGTATGCAGTCCGAAGCGGCGCTGATCGGCGGGGAAACGGCGGAAATGCCAGGCTTTTATGGAGAAGACGAGTACGATCTGGCCGGCTTTGCCGTAGGCATTGTTGACCGGAGCAAAGTGCTCAAAAAAGAAAACGTAGCGGATAAAGACGTATTGATCGCGCTTCCGTCTTCCGGTGTACATTCCAACGGCTTTTCTCTGGTGAGAAAGGTTCTGGATGTAGAAAATGAGGATATCAAAAGTCCGGTTGCCGCTCTGGGTGGAAAATCCATCGGCGAAACGCTGCTGACACCGACGAAGATCTATGTCAAGCCGATGAATGCGCTTTTCCGTCAGATAGAAGTAAAATCTGTGGCGCATATTACCGGCGGTGGCTTTTACGAGAATATTCCGCGGAGTCTTCCGTCCGGAATCGGCGTAAGAATACAGAAAAAGAACCTCCGCGTACTTCCTGTTTTCGATCTGATCGCAGAAAAAGGAGAAATCCCGGAAAGAGATATGTTCAATACCTTTAACATGGGAGTCGGCATGACGGTCATCGTTTCGGCTAAAGACGCGGACAGGGCGCTGGAGATCCTGCAGGAAAACGGCGAAGACGCCTATATTCTTGGCGACGTCGTGCAGTCGGAAGAAAGCGTGACCATATGCTAAAGACCAGGATCGCTGTATTGGTGTCCGGCGGAGGAACAAATCTGCAGGCTCTGATCGACGCCCAAAAGAGCGGGCTGATCCACAGCGGCGAAATCGTTTTAGTGGCATCCAACAACCTACAGGCTTATGCTCTTAAACGGGCAGAAGAAAACGGGATCGAATCGGTGGTCATGACGGATGAAGAAGAATTGATCCGCGTCTTTCAGGAAAAAGACATACAGCTGGTAGTACTGGCAGGATTTTTGAAAATCCTGAGCAGCCGGTTTATCCGCGCTTTTGAAGACCGGATCATCAATATCCATCCTTCCCTGATCCCTTCTTTCTGTGGGAAGGGCTGCTACGGTCTTCATGTGCATGAAAAAGCGCTGGATTATGGTGTAAAGATCACCGGCGCGACAGTGCATTATGTCAATGAGATTCCCGACGGGGGAAGGATTATCGCCCAGAAGGCTGTGGAAATAAAAGAAGACGATACACCGCAGACTCTGCAGAGAAGAGTGATGGAGGAAGCGGAATGGGTGCTGCTTCCGCGTGCGGTGGAACAGATCAGTGAAATGATAGCGAAAGGTGAGAAATAAACAATGGATGTCTATACATGCAAAACCATGGAGGAAGCGGTAAAGGGCAACGCCTATGTGGGCAGAGGAATCGTCCTGGGGCGTTCGGCTGACGGAAAAAAGGCAGTCAGTGCCTATTTTATCATGGGAAGAAGCGAAAACAGCAGGAACCGTGTCTTTCTGGAAGAAGGGGAGAATCTGCTGATCCGTCCCTTTGACGAGTCGAAGGTGGAGGATCCGTCGTTGATCATTTATTATCCGATCCGCAAATATGAAGACAGGCTGATCGTCACCAACGGCGATCAGACGGACACGATATACGAATTTCTTAAAGAAGGCAGGGGATTCGAACAGGCGCTGGATACCCGCTGCTTTGAACCGGACGGCCCGAACTGGACGCCGAGGATCAGCGGAATGATCACCTTTGGTGAAGGAAATTTCACCTATAAGCTGAGCATCCTCAAGAGCGCAGATCCGCAGGGCTCTTCCTGCTGCAGATACTATTTCAACTATGAAGGGATAGCCGGACTGGGACACTTCCTGCACACCTATATGCAGGATGGAAATCCGATCCCGACTTTCTGCGGCGAACCGGAGAGAGTCGTCATACCGGACGATATCGACGCTTTTACCGACGAGATCTGGAACAATCTGAACCAGGACAACCGTATCTCTCTTTATGTCCGCTATGTTGATCTGCAGACAGGAAAAGCAGAAAACAGACTGATCAATAAAAATCAGATTTAGGAGACGGCGTCCTTGCGTACAGGATGAAAAGGAAAGGAGAGCGAAAGGAAGATGAAAGAATTTGAACTGAAATACGGATGTAATCCGAACCAGAAGCCGGCACGGATCTATATGGCTGATGGAAGTGAGCTTCCGGTAGAGATTCTCAACGGCAGACCGGGGTACATCAACTTTCTCGACGCCTTTAACAGCTGGCAGCTGGTGAAGGAGCTGAAAGAAGCACTGCATATGCCGGCGGCGGCCTCCTTTAAACACGTGAGCCCGACTTCAGCTGCCGTAGCAGTGCCAATGAGCGACAGATTGAAAAAAGCCTGCTTCGTCGAAGATATTGAAGGGCTGGATGAGTCGCCGGTCGCTACAGCTTATGCCAGAGCAAGGGGCACAGACCGTATGTCATCTTTCGGCGACTGGGTCGCGCTCAGCGACACCTGCGATGCGGTAACGGCCACCATATTGAAAAGAGAGGTGTCCGATGGGATCATCGCTCCAAGTTATACAGAAGAAGCTCTGGCGATCCTGAAAACCAAGAAAAAAGGCAATTACAATATTATTCGCATCGATCCGGATTATGTGCCGGCGCAGCAGGAGATCAAACAGGTTTTCGGCGTAACCTTCGAGCAGGGGCGGAATGACTGCCGCATCAGTCCGGAACAGCTGACCGACATCGTAACGAAAAACAAAGAACTGCCGGAGTCGGCAAAACGTGATCTGACGGTGGCTCTGATCACCCTGAAATATACGCAGTCCAATTCCGTAGCTTTTGCAAAGGACGGGCAGGCCATTGGCGTTGGAGCCGGTCAGCAGTCCAGGATCCATTGTACCAGACTGGCAGGAAGCAAGGCGGATTTCTGGCATCTGCGCCAGGCGGACAAAGTCATCAACCTGCCGTTCAGAGACGATATCGGCAGAGCAGACCGCGATAATACCATCGATGTTTATCTGGGGGATGAATATGAGGATGTTCTCAGAGACGGCGTATGGCAGACACTGTTTACGGAAAAACCGGAGCCGTTTACCCGGCAGGAGCAGCGTGCATGGCTGGATCAGATCAGCGGCGTAGCTCTTGGCAGCGATGCCTTCTTCCCGTTTGGCGATAATATCGAAAGAGCCAGAAAAAGCGGCGTTTCGTATATTGCCGAACCTGGTGGCAGCGTCAGAGACGACAATGTCATTGAAACCTGCGATAAATATGGTATAGTCACTGTTTTCACCGGACAGAGACTGTTCCATCACTGATTAAAAATAGAGGAGAAAGACATGAATGTAATGGTTGTTGGCGGCGGAGGCAGAGAACACGCCATCATAAAAAAAATAAAGAAAAGCCCAAAGGTCAGCCGGATCTACGCTTTGCCGGGAAACGGCGGCATAGCAGCTGATGCCGTCTGTGTAGATATCGGCGCTACGGATCTTGAGGGAATCGTGAAATTTGCCCGGGAGAACGCCATCGATTTTGCCGTGGTCGCACCGGATGATCCTCTTGTTCTGGGTCTCGTGGATCTGTTGAAAGCCGAAGGGATTCCTTGCTTCGGACCGGAAAAGAAAGCGGCCATCATTGAAGGCAGCAAGGCTTTTGCCAAAGATCTGATGAAAAAGTACGGTATTCCGACAGCGGCATATGAGACCTTTGACGACATGGAAAAGGCGCTGGCTTACCTGCAGACCTGCCGTGTGCCAGTGGTTATCAAGGCTGACGGACTTGCTCTGGGCAAGGGCGTGATCATTGCGGAAACCCTGGATGAAGCACAGCAGGCTGTCCGGAACATGATGGAGGACAAAGTCTTTGGTGAAAGCGGAAGCCGGGTAGTCATTGAAGAATTTCTGACGGGACCTGAAGTTTCCGTGCTCTCCTTTACTGACGGGAAAACGCTGATTCCGATGGTATCTTCTATGGATCACAAACGGGCGCTGGATGGCGATAAAGGTCTGAATACCGGTGGAATGGGCACTATCGCACCGAATCCGTATTATACTGAAGAAATAGCCAAGCGCTGCGAAGAAGAGATTTTTAAACCGACCATGGAAGCCATGAACAAAGAGGGGAGAACCTTCTGCGGCTGTCTGTATTTCGGTCTGATGATTACCGACGACGGACCGAAGGTCATCGAATACAACTGCCGGTTCGGCGATCCGGAGACGCAGGTCGTCCTGCCGCTTCTGGAAAGCGATCTTTTCGATATCTTCCTTCATGTTTCCGAAGGCACGCTGGATCAGGCTGAGGTAAAATTCGCAGATGATGCGGCTTGCTGTGTGGTTATGGCCAGCAGCGGCTATCCGGTAAAATACGAGAAAGGATTTGCGATCCACATCCCTCAGGAAGTAGAGGACGTTTATGTTGCCGGAGCGAAGCTTTCTGCGGATGGACGTCTCCTGACAAATGGCGGCCGGGTTCTTGGCGTTACGGAACGGGGAAAGGATATTCGCGAGGCTATCGAGAGGGCTTATCAGTCTGTAAAGAAAATCAGCTTTGAGAATGCGTTTTACCGCCGGGATATCGGACAGAGAGCGCTTGCCGCTTTGGAAAAATAGAGGAGGAACGCATGGTATACAGAATTTATGTAGAAAAAAAGAAAGCGTTCGCGCATGAAGCGGCTTCGCTTAAAAACGATATCGTCAGGCTGCTGCAGATCAGTGGACTTAAGGATCTGCGGATCGTCAACCGCTACGATGTGGAAAACCTGGACAGAGAGCTGTTTGCTTATGCAGTGGATACGGTTTTTTCAGAACCACAGGTGGATCTTGCATCCGAAACTCTGGATCTTTCTGAAGCGGATTATGTCTTTGCTGTAGAATATCTTCCTGGTCAGTTTGATCAGCGAGCCAATTCCGCTTCGGAGTGTATACAGCTGATCTCCAAAGGCGACCGGCCGGATGTTCGTTCGGCCAAGGTGTATCTGCTCAAGGGAGAATTGTCCCCGGAAGATATACAGACGATCAAGAGTTATGTGATCAATCCGGTAGAAGCCCGGGAAGCATCCCTGGATGAATTTTCTACACTAAAGACGGAATATGCCGTTCCGCAGGAGGTGGCGGTGCTTTCCGGATTCAATCAGTTCGATGAAAAGCAGCTCGAGACCTTTATCACGCTGTACGGTCTGGCCATGGATCTGGCGGATCTGCAGTTCTGCCAGGCGTATTTCCGCAGTGTGGATCGTGATCCGACCATCACAGAGATCAAGGTCATCGATACCTACTGGTCTGATCACTGCCGCCATACTACATTCAATACCATCATTGACAATGTACGGTTTGAAGACGAGACCATCGCTTCTACGTTTGAAGAATACCGAAAAACCAGACAGGAGCTGGAAAGAACCAAACCGGTCACGCTGATGGATATCGGTACCATCGCCGCGAAATATCTCAAAAAAAAGGGTCTTTTGTCCAAACTGGATGAGTCTGAGGAAATTAACGCCTGCACGGTAAAAATCGATGTGGAAGTAAACGGGGAAACGCAGCCATGGCTGCTGCTGTTTAAAAATGAGACCCATAATCATCCGACGGAGATCGAGCCGTTTGGCGGCGCAGCCACCTGTATCGGCGGCGCCATTCGTGATCCGCTGTCTGGACGGAGCTATGTTTATGCGGCAATGCGGCTTACCGGCGCTGCAGATCCTCTGCAGCCGGTTTCGGAAACGCTGGAAGGCAAACTGCCGCAGAGAAAGATCGTTACAACGGCGGCTGACGGCTACAGCTCCTATGGCAACCAGATCGGTCTTGCCACAGGACAGGTAGATGAACTTTATCATCCGGGCTATGTCGCTAAACGTATGGAAGTCGGCGCGGTAGTCGCTGCAGCTCCGGCAGAAAACGTCCGCAGAGAAAGACCAGAAGAGGGTGATGTCGTTATCCTCCTGGGTGGAAAAACCGGAAGAGACGGCTGCGGCGGCGCTACCGGTTCTTCAAAATCTCATACGCTGGAATCTCTGGAAAGCTGCGGCGCAGAAGTGCAAAAGGGTAATGCACCGGAAGAGAGAAAGCTGCAGAGATTGTTCAGAAATCCTGAGGCTTCCCGTATGATCAAGCGCTGCAACGATTTTGGCGCAGGCGGTGTGTCTGTGGCCATCGGTGAATTGGCGGACGGACTGGAGATCAACCTCAATGCAGTGCCAAAGAAATACGAAGGACTGGACGGTACCGAACTGGCAATCAGTGAATCTCAGGAGCGGATGGCGGTCGTAGTTGCCGGAGAAGACCGGGAACGGTTCTGCCTGATGGCAGAAGAAGAAAATCTGGAAGCAACCGTGGTCGCTGAGGTGAAAGCAGAGCCGCAGCTGAAGATCTTCTGGAACGGTAAGGCTATCGTCGATATTTCCCGGGAATTTCTGGATACCAACGGCGCAGAAAAGCATATCGATATCGAAATCCCTAAAGCAGAGTCCTACAGGCGCAGGGTCAGCGGCGGTTTTCGGGAAAATCTGCTCTCCCTGGCCGGCGATTTGAATGTATGCTCCAAGAGAGGGCTGTCGGAACGATTCGACTCGACCATCGGCGCCGGTACCGTTCTGATGCCGTTTGGAGGAATACGCCAGAGAACGCCGATCCAGGCCATGGTCAATCTGATCTCTGTGGAAAAGGCACATACGGACACCTGCTCCCTGATGGCATGGGGCTACAATCCGTATATTGCGGAAAAAAGTCCGTATCACAGCGCATATCTGGCCGTGGTAGAATCGGTCTCCAAACTGATTGCCACAGGCGCGTCTTTCGCAGACGTTTATCTTTCTTTCCAGGAATACTTTGAAAAACCGATGCGGGAACCAAAACGCTGGGGGAAACCGATGGCGGCTGTACTGGGCGCTTTCCGGGCGCAGAAAGAATTAGGGGTTGCGGCAATAGGCGGAAAGGATTCCATGAGCGGTACTTTTGAACATATCGATGTTCCGCCGACACTGATTTCTTTTGCTGTAACCACAGATAAGGCTGCACATATTCTGTCTCCGGAATTTAAAGGAGTTAACCATAATGTATTTATGTTAATGCCGGAATACGATGAAGAAGGACTGCCGACGGGTGGTTCATTAAAGAAGCTGTATGAGACAGTCAGCAGGATGAACCAGGAAGGCAGGCTTCTCAGCGCCTATACTCCAGGCTTTGGCGGATCGAGCGAGGCAATAATGAAAATGGCCATGGGCAATGGTATCGGTTTCCGCTTTAATGAAAAGATCAGCATGCAGCAGTTATTCGACTATGCCTACGGCGCGTTTATCGTCGAAGCGGCTGCAGGAACAGACGCTGCAGAAATATGGGAGGCAGAAGGCGGACAGGCTGTTCTTCTCGGTGAGACTACAGCAGAACTGTCTCTGTCTCTGGGCAATGAGCAGGCAGCTCTTGCGGAACTGGAACGAGTTTATGAGGATAAACTGGAACCGATCTACAGCTGCAATATCGTTCCTTCTGAAAATCCAAGTGAAGCCATAAGCTACGAGGCTGCGGAAAGACTGCATGCAAAGACGAAGGTCAGTGTGCCGAAGGTACTGATTCCGGTATTTCCGGGGACAAACTGCGAATACGACTCCGCGAAGGCTTTTCGTGATGCCGGAGCCGAGCCGGAAATTTTCGTCATCAATAATCTTTCTGCTGCTGCTGTTGCCCGTTCTGTGGAAAGATTGGCGGCAAAGGTCAGAGAATCGCAGATCATCTTCATTCCGGGAGGATTTTCCGGCGGAGACGAACCGGACGGATCCGGTAAGTTCATCACGGCATTTTTCCGCAGCGCAGAGGTGAAAGAGGCGGTTACCGATCTTCTGGATCATCGTGACGGTCTGATGCTGGGTATCTGCAATGGTTTCCAGGCGTTGATCAAGCTGGGGCTTGTCCCTTACGGAAAAATCATGGACGTTGATTCCGGCTTCCCGACACTGACCTTCAATGAGATCGGCCGTCACCAGTCCAAACTGGTAAGAACCAGAATCGCTTCCAACAAATCGCCTTGGCTGGCGAATACCAGAGTAGGTGAAATTTATACCGTGCCGATTTCTCACGGAGAGGGACGCTTCATTGCCGATCGCGGTCTGATCGAGGAGCTGGCGAAAAACGGACAGATCATCACCCAGTATGTCGACCTTGCCGGCAACGTATCTACGGATATTCAATTCAACCCGAACGGTTCTTATGCCTGCATAGAAGGAATCACTTCGCCGGATGGCCGTGTACTGGGTAAGATGGGTCATTCGGAACGTACAGGAGAAAATCTCTACAAAAACGTGCCGGGAGAGTTTGACATGGGCATGTTCAGAGCCGCCGTAGAATATTTTAAATAGCGGTCAGGAATTTCATCTTTCTGTCCCGTACGGGAAAACACAGAAAAAACAGAGCTGCAGCGAGGGCGTGCGATGATCAGCCGGAGCTGCAGCTCGTTTTTTTCTTTTGTACAGAAGAGTGATTGTTTGTGAAGCGGAAATATGGTACAATGGCAGAAATGAGATAATACAAATTGTGATAATGAGATAAAGGAGTCACATAAGAAAATGACGAAACAGCGGAACTATATGATCAATTCGCCTCACCTGTACAGTGTATTTTTCGCTCCTCGAGGCAATGCCCGTATGCTGGAACTGGGGATGCAGATCGCCCAGCAGTATCTGAATCCGGAAGACAAGCTGATCGGCGTCATCGGAGAAGCCGGCGCGGGAAAAAGTATGCTGATCAAAGGCATGTTTCCGGGATTGGATCTGTGCAACGATGACAGCGGCGTCAATGTGAGACCGCTGCCGATTTTAAGTGTAGACGAAGACGAAGGTTTTTACGCGCCTCACACCTATCACATGGATGTCCGATTTGAATCGGCCTTTACACAGATGCACGTGCTGGCTGAGGCGGTAGAAAAAGCCGTGAAAAAAAGACGCCGGGTCATTGTAGAGCATTTTGAACTGCTGTATCCGTTTCTGAAAAGCAACGCGCAGCTTCTGATCGGCGTAGGTGAAGAAATTATTATCACCCGGCCGACGATTTTCGGACCGATACCGGAGGATCTGGCAGACACCGTTTACAAGTCTGTTCGCTATCGAAAAATGGCACATACGGCAGAAGATCTGGTGGAGCACTGTATGCCGCGGGAGCTCTTTGAACAGTGTTACCACGGCGATATCAAGAGAGGGTTTTCTCTCGGGTTCAAGGAGAAACCGGACATCGACATCAAAGCACTGCAGGAAAACGTAAAAAAATACATTGCGCAGGATCTGCCTGTGGCCTTTTACGATGAGGATCACGTACAGATCGGAGAATTGATTCATCCCTGCACGGGACCGCGGATTCACGTCCGTTCTACAGGGGAAATTGAAAATTTCCGCCTGCTGAAAGAAATATTTTATGATTCCATGCATGAAATGTATCTGATCATCGGTCTCGTCGGCGAGCGCTGGGACAGCGAGACGAGAGACCTGAACAGAATCCAGCTTTAACGGAGGAAAACAAAATGAGAACCATAGACAGCAGAGAAATTACGGAAACCGTCAAACGGCTGTGCATAGAAGCAAACTGTCACCTGCCGCAGGATATCCGGGATACCATTGCCGGCTGCCGCCGGTGCGAACCGTTTGCCATTGCAGAAAACATTCTTGGAAAAATAGAGGAAAATTACAGAATTGCCGACGAGGACAACGTTCCGATCTGTCAGGATACGGGTCTGGCCTGCGTATTTCTGGAAATCGGCCAGGATGTTCATATAGAAGGAGATATAAAGGATGCGGTAGATGAAGGCGTACGGCAGGGCTATACCGAAGGCTATCTGCGCAAATCCTGTGTGCGGGATCCTTTTGACCGGGTCAATAAAAAGGACAATAACCCGGCCGTGATTTACTACGATATCGTCAGCGGCGATAAACTTCGGGTCACTGTCGCGCCGAAAGGCTTTGGCAGCGAGAATATGAGCCAGATCAAAATGCTCAAGCCTTCCGACGGCCTTCAGGGAGTAAAAGATTTTATCCTGCAGGTCGTGGAGGATGCCGGTCCGAACCCGTGCCCGCCGATCGTCGTCGGCGTAGGCATCGGCGGAACCTTTGACAAGGCAGCGCTCCTGGCAAAAAAGGCGTTGCTGCGGCCTGCTGATCAGCGAAATCCACAGCCGTTTTATCGGGAGCTGGAAGAAGAACTGCTGGAAAAAATCAACATGCTGGGCATCGGTCCTCAGGGATTCGGAGGCCGAACGACGGCGCTGGCAGTAAACATCGAAACGCTGCCTACCCATATCGCCGGCCTGCCCTGTGCAGTGAATATCAACTGCCATGTGACGAGACATCAGTCGGCTATACTGTAAGTACTGGTTCTGCAAGGAGGAAAAAGGATGGAAAAGAAAATTGCTTTGCCGTTGACAGAGGAAAAAGCCCGAGAACTGAACTGCGGAGATAATGTGCTGATCAGCGGTGTGATCTATACCGGACGCGATGCGGCACACAAGCGCCTTATGGAGCTTTTGGACGCTGGAAAAGAGCTGCCGGTCGATCTGCAGGACGGAATTATTTATTACGTCGGACCTGCTCCGGCAAAACCCGGACAGGTAATCGGTTCTGCCGGACCGACGACCAGCTATCGTATGGATGCTTATGCGCCGGCGCTTTTAGACCTGGGACTCAGGGGCATGATCGGAAAAGGAAAACGTTCACCTGCGGTCATAGAGGCGATGAAGAGAAACGGAGCCGTATATTTCGGTGCTATCGGCGGAGCCGGTGCACTTTTGGCCAAGTGTATCAAAAAGGCAGAAGTTGTGGCTTATGAAGATCTGGGCGCCGAGGCGATCCGCAGACTGGAAGTGGAGGATCTTCCGGCCGTCGTCGTCATCGACAGCCACGGACGTAACCTTTATGAGGAAGGCCGCAGAACTTATCTGAACATGGAGAAAAAGTAATGATGTTTACGGATTTTAAACTGGATCCGCAGTATAGCGAACCCATATACCGGCAGATTGCTGAGCATATCGCCCGGGCTGTAATCGAGGGAAAGCTGCCTGCAGGCAGCAAGCTGCCGACGGTTCGCGAACTTTCTGCAGAGATCGGCACCGCCTGCGGTACGGTCAAACATGCTTACGAGCTTCTGGAAGAACGGGGAATCGTGGAGATGATCCAGGGGAAAGGTTCCTTTGTCGTAGATGATCGTGAGGAAGAAGGAAGCCGCAAAGCAAAGGCCATGAACGCTATCGATCAGATGTTCGGTCAGCTGGAAGATCTGGGCTTTACGCCCAGAGAAATCGAAATTTATCTGAATCTGAAGCTGCGGGGACTGGAGGAGAAATACGATGTGGTGAAGGTGGCTGTTGTCGACTGCAATCCGGAAACACTGCAGATCATCGAGCGGCAGCTGTCGCAAATCGGCTATGCGGAAACCGCAGCCTTTGATCTGAACCGTCTGGATGAGGCCGCCGGTAAGCTGAATGAAGATTACGATTTGATTCTGACGACTTCTACGCATTTTGCTCAGGTAGAACCCTATATCAACAGAAACAAAACTCTGGGAATGCTTTCCATGACGCCGTCGGTCAGAACCGTCGTCAGACTGGCGAAGATCCCTGATGAAACGCGGGTCGGGATATTCTGCGCCAGCGATGCTTTCGCAGCAGTGGTGCGCAGCAACTGCAGCGAAATGGGTGACTGGAGTGAGAATATGCGTACGCAGCTGATGGGCATTCGCACCGGTGAAAAACAATTCTTTTCGACGCATCAGCTGATCATCGTTCCGGAGGGCTTCGAGAGCTTCATCGATGCAGCAGGACAGGAAATGCTTCGCGAGTTTGTCGATGCAGGAGGGCAGGTGGTTCAGTACCACTACAGGATCGACAGAGGATCTTTCCTGTACGTCGAGGAACAGATTAAACGCTGCATGAATAAAAAGCGCAGCAGATAAAGAAACAAAGAACTGGTAAAGTGAAAAGGGAAGAGGTCGCGGTCAGGATTTTTTGCTTTCTCTTTTACCGTGCCTGTATCAGAAGGTACAGGCTTTTTTATTGCACGAAACGATTTGTATGGGAAAAGCGAAAAAAGAACAATCTCACCGTAGACAAATGAAATAGTACAATGTAATATAAAAGTGTAATACATTTTCGAGGTGACTTATGGAAGAGAAGAAAAAAATCGTGATCGGCGTCATCGGTGCTGATGTTCATGCGGTAGGTATCCAGATCCTGTATCATGCCTTTGAGGAAGCCGGATTTGATGTAACGAATTTAGGCGTTATGGTTTCCCAGGAAGAATACATCGCTGCCGCTGTGGAAACGGCTGCTGACGCTATTTTAGTATCATCTCTCTATGGCCATGGTGAATTGGACTGCCGTGGTCTGCGTGAAAAATGCAATGAAGCAGGTCTAAAGGATATCCTGCTTTATGTCGGCGGCAATATCGTTGTAGGTAAACAGCCGTTTAACGAGGTAGAAGCCCGCTTTAAGAAGATGGGATTCAACCGGGTGTTCGGACCGGGAACGCCTCCGGAAGAGACCATTAAAGCGCTGAAAGAAGATCTGGGAATCGCATAGGCAGGAGGATGCTATGGAGCGGATTTTACTGATTGATTTCGGCAGCACCTACACAAAAGTAACTGCTGTAGATCTGCAAGAGCAACGTCTTTTGGGCACGGCATCCGCTTATACCACAGTACAGACGGATATCAACGAAGGTCTGCATCACGCATTGCAGAACCTCTTTGAAAAAACAGGAAAGCTTGCGTTTGACCGTCGTTATGCCTGCTCCAGTGCTGCCGGAGGCCTAAAAATGATCAGCTGCGGACTGGTGCCGGAGCTGACAGCCGAAGCGGCCAGAATGGCTTCTCTCGGCGCCGGCGCCAAGGTCATGAAGGTTTATTCCTATCAGCTGACGGAGGAAGATGCCGAAGAGATAGAAAGACTGTCACCGGATATTTTTCTGCTGACTGGAGGAACAGACGGCGGCAACAAGGATACGATCATAGATAATGCCAGAATCCTTGCCGGAATACCGCAGGATTTTCCGATCATTATCGCCGGTAACCGCAGCGCTGCCGGAGCCTGCCGGAAAATACTGGAAAATGCGGGGAAGCAAGCTGTGGTTTGCGAAAACGTCATGCCCCGGTTTAACGAACTGAATATCGAGCCTGCGCAAAGCGAGATCCGAAAGATTTTCCTGCAGCGTATCATCAAGGCCAAGGGTCTGTCTGAAGCCAGTCAGCTGATCAGCGGCATTATGATGCCGACACCGGCTGCCGTGCTGGAGGCCATGAAGCTTTTGGCCGCAGGAACGGAAACGGAGACGGGACTGGGCGATCTGGCGGCCGTAGATGTCGGCGGAGCGACAACAGACGTTTATTCCATGAGCAGCGGCGAGCCCACCAGGATCAATACCGTACTCAAAGGCCTGCCGGAACCTTACGCCAAACGAACCGTAGAAGGGGATATCGGTATGCGCTACAGCGCAAAGGGAATTGCCGAAGCAGCAGGCATACCGGTACTGAGCCGGATCTCCGGACTTGAGCCTGCGCGCACGGAATCGCTGGTAGAATGGATTTCCGAGAAGACTGACACGCTGCCGGATACAAAAGAGCTTAAAGCACTGGATTTTGCCCTGGCCTCTATGGCGGTAAAAACAGGGATGACCAGACATGCCGGACATATCGAAAAGGTGTATACTCCGGTAGGGGAGACTTATCTGCAGGAGGGGAAAGATCTCAGTGATGTAGGCCGGATCGTGGTTACCGGCGGATCGCTGATCCATGCGGACAGAGTCAAAGATATCGCCGCCTGCGCGCTTTTCGATCCCGCAGAGCCGTATTCTCTTAAACCTCTGCAGGCAGAGATCCTGGTAGACCGGGCATATATACTTTCGGCCATGGGGCTGCTGAGCCAATATGAACCGGATACCGCACTTAAAATTATGAAGAAGGAGTTATTATCCTATGGAACTGCAAAATAAAAAGATGAGCAACGATGAATTCTACGCCATACAGAAGGAGATCCTGACCCAGTGGCCAACTGGTGCAGACGTGGATTTTGCTGATGCAGTGGAATTTCATCAGGAGCTTCCGGATACAAAGAATTTCAGCAAAAAGCTGGCTAAAGCCAAAAGAGAAGGAAAGACGCTGATTCAGCCGAGAGCCGGCGTGGCGCTGGTTCAGGAGCATATCGATCTGCTGACCTATCTGCAGGATAAAGGCGGCGCAGACCTGCTGCCGACAACGATTGACAGCTATACTCGTCAGAACCGCTACAAAGAAGCGGAGATCGGCATTCAGGAATCCGTACGCGAATGTAAATCCATGCTCAATGGTCTTCCTGTTGTCAATCACGGCGTAGATGCCTGCCGCTCCATCATTACCGAGCTTGATACGCCGGTACAGATCCGCCATGGCACGCCGGATGCGAGACTTCTGACAGAAATCAGCTATGCGGGCGGTTTCACCAGTTACGAAGGCGGCGGTATTTCTTACAATATTCCTTACGCGAAAAACGTCAGTCTGGAAAAAACCATCAAAGACTGGCAGTATGTAGACCGGTTGACAGGGCTTTATGAAGAAGCCGGCGTCAGCATCAACCGCGAGCCTTACGGTCCGCTGACCGGTACCCTGGTTCCTCCGTGTATATCCCATGCAGTTGCGATCATCGAAAGTCTGCTGGCGGCAGAGCAGGGGGTAAAAAACATTACCGTAGGCTACGGCCAGTGCGGAAATCTTGTACAAGACGTAGCCGCAATTCGCTCCCTCGGAAATCTGACAGAAGAATATCTGAAGAAATACGGCTATGAGGATGTGGAGGTAACAACCGTACTTCATCAGTGGATGGGAGGATTCCCGCAGGATGAAGCACAGGCCTTTTCCGTCATCGCCTGGGGAAGCGCCATTGCCGCTCTGTCCAAGGCGACTAAGGTGATCGTAAAAACGCCTCACGAAGCTCTGGGTGTGCCGACAAAAGAAGCCAATGCCCAGGGATTGCGCTGCACAAAGCAGATCATCAATATGCTCTGCGACCAGCAGTTATCCAATACCAGCCATGTCGTAAACGAAATGATGATCATTTCTGCCGAAACCCGCTGTATTGTCGATAAGTGCTTCGAGCTTGGCAACGGCGATCTGGCTGTGGGCGCGGTACGTGCTTTCCAGGCCGGCGTTATCGATGTACCTTTTGCTCCGAGCAAGCTTAATGCAGGCAAGATGCTGCCGGCAAGAGATAATGAAGGCGCAATACGAATCCTCAACGCGGCCAATGTACCGCTGAGTCAGGAACTGATCGATTTCAACAAAGAGAAAATCGAAGAGCGTGCTCAGGCCGAAAGAAGAGCGGCATCCTTCCAGATGGTCATCGACGATGTTTATTCCATCAGTAAAGGCCGCCTGGTAGGCAGACCTTGGAAATAGATGCGCATGAAATAGATACACATATAGAATAAAACGACAAGAAACGAATGGAGGCGGACGAATTGAAAATTGAAAAGTTGATCTGCGCAGAGGGCAGAACCGGATTTTTCTTTGACGATCAGAGAGCCATAAAGGGAGGCGCTAAAGCGGATGGCTCTGCGTATATCGGACAGCCGGTAACAGATGGTTTTACGGCGGTGCGGCAGGCAGGTGAGTCTATTTCCGTGATGCTTGTACTGGAGGACGGTCAAATTGCCTGCGGCGACTGCGCAGCAGTACAGTATAGCGGCGCAGGCGGAAGAGATCCGCTGTTTCTGGCAGCAGATTTTATTCCTGTCATCGAAAAATACGTGGCACCGGTTCTCGTGGGAAAGGAACTGACATCCTTCCGGGAGCTGGCTGCAGCGGTGGAAGCTGTGGAGGTGGACGGAAAACGTCTGCATACAGCCATCCGTTACGGTGTGACCCAGGCCGTTCTCGACGCTGTAGCAAAGGCGAACAGGCAGCTGATGTGCGAAGTCATCGCCGAGGAATACGGCCTGCAGCCGGAATACCGCAAAATCCCTATTTTTACCCAGTCAGGGGACAATCGTTACGATAATTCCGATAAAATGATCATGAAAGGTGCGGATGTGCTTCCTCATGCACTGATCAACAATGTGGAGACAAAACTGGGCAAAGACGGTCAGCTTCTCATCGATTACGTGAAATGGCTGCGTGATCGGATTATCGCGCTGCGTCCATCGCCGGATTATACGCCTGTACTGCATATCGATGTCTACGGAACGATCGGCATGGCTTTTGGCGTGAACAATTATGAAAAAATGGCGGACTATATCGCTGAATTAGAGGAAGCGGCAAAACCGTTCAAGCTGAGAATCGAAGGCCCGATGGATGCCGAGGAACGTGAAGCACAGATGATCGCACTGAAAAATCTCACGGCAGAAATCGACAGACGGGGTATCGGCGTAGAACTGGTCGCTGACGAATGGTGCAATACGCTGGAGGATATCCGGTATTTTGCCGACAACAAAGCCGGTCATATGGTACAGATCAAGACGCCGGATCTGGGAGGCATCAACAACATTGCCGAGGCGGTTCTTTACTGCAAGGAAAAAGGGATCGGCGCCTATCAGGGAGGAACGTGCAATGAGACGGATCGTTCTGCTCAGGTTTGCGTCAACATCGCTATGGCCGTACAGCCGGATCAGATTCTGGCAAAGCCGGGCATGGGTGTAGACGAGGGCTATATGATCGTCTATAACGAAATGCAGCGCATTTTAGCATACATGAAGGCAAAAAATGCGTAATGAACAGAAAAGAAACGATACGATCCATCGGACAAACGGCGTATGCAGCACTTCGTCTGGAAGCCTGGACGACGCCTAAGCCGGGACTTGTAGATCGGGAAAACAGCGGAGCCCATACGGATATGGATTATCCGCTGTTTTTAACAAGCTGCGAGGCGCTCGAAGCGTATTTTACAGATTGTGCGGTACTTGGCGCCGGATCTGCAGGCTGTTTTGCGGAATATGCACAGAAACTGCGGAACGCCGGTCTCCGGGCAGAAAAAAGTATGTTCCAGGCTACGGGCGGAGTAAACACGCATAAAGGCGCCGTCTTTTCACTGGGTATACTCTGCGCATGCCTGGGGCATCTTTCCGCACAGACTTCGCAGCTGCCAAATCAGATCGACCCGGCGGTGCTTCGCGTTCACTGCAGCCGTCTGGCCAGTGAATTGCTGCATACGGAGGCGAAAAGCGATACGCACGGCCGGCGCGTCTATGAGAAAGACGGTATCGGCGGAATACGCGGGGAAGCGCTGTCCGGTTTTTCCACCGCTTTTCTGACAGGGTGGCCGGCCATCCTGTCAGCACGGGAGGAAGGTCTTGCGTTAAATGCTGCGCTGGTCAAAGCGCTTCTCTGTCTGATGTGCAGGACAGAAGACAGCAACGCAGTTCACCGCGGCGGGCTGGAAGGCCTTGCCTATATCCGGGGAACGGCACAGCAGCTTCTGCAGACAGCTGATCTCAGAACTGCTGCCGGAATGGAAAGCGTAAGGCAGTTTGACCGGGAATGTACCAGAAGGAATCTGAGTCCGGGAGGATGTGCGGATCTGCTGGCATTATCCGTCATGTTGTATCTTATATACAAGAATTAGGGAAAGAGAGAAAAAGAAAAGA
>CALXJA010000065.1 GCA_944388465.1 uncultured Emergencia sp. | reverse complement strand
AAAGCTGGGCAATCTTCTGTCCATCGGTTACGGGAACAGCAGGACGTTTCTTCGCAAGCTGAATCAATTCGGCATATCGCGGGAAGAACTTTACCATAGGGCAGGGGAATTAGAATGAAGCTATACTCGCCGTCAACAATAAGAGAGATAAAGGAAAAATACGGCTTCAGGCTTTCAAAGAGCCTGGGCCAGAACTTTTTGACCGACAAAAATATCATCGACAAGATCGTTGATGCGGCAGACATCGGGGAGGAAGATCTGGTCATCGAAATCGGACCCGGCATCGGCGTTTTGACCGCAGAGGCGGCAGAAAGAGCCGGCCGGGTTGTCGCTGTGGAAATCGATAAGAATCTGATCCCCATATTGAAAGATACGCTGGTCGGATATACTAATATTCAGGTGATTAACGAGGACGTGCTGAAAACGGATCTGAATCGGATTATCGCAGAGTCAGGATGCAAAAGAACCGTAATCATCGGTAATCTGCCCTATTACATTACGACGCCCATCATCATGGGCCTGCTTGAAAAGGGGATCGAGGCAGACAGCATCATCGTGATGATGCAGAAAGAAGTGGCGGACAGGATAAGGTCCGCGCCTGGTTCAAAGACGTACGGGGCGATTTCTGCGGCAGTTCAGTATTACTGCACCGTGGAGCTGGTCGCATCTGTGCCGAAGGAAGTTTTCGTTCCTGCGCCGAAGGTGGACTCGGCAGTTTTGAAGCTGAACGTGAGAAAGGACAAGCCGGTCAGGCTTGATGATGAAAAGATGTTCTTCCGCTGCATCAAGGCAGGTTTCGGACAGAGGAGGAAAACTCTGGCCAATTCTCTGCAGGGAGTCGGCAGCATGGACAAGGAAGAGATCACAGAGTGTCTTCACGCTTTAGGAATAGACGAGAAAAGGAGAGCGGAAACGCTGTCTGTGGAGGAGTTCGCTGAGATAGCAAACTGCTTCAGCAGAAGGGAATAAGGGAATAGAAAGAGGAAACAGTATGAGAAAAATCAAAGCATTTTATAAGAAATATCTGCACAATTGCTATTTCTTTTGTCTTGTATGGGCATTTTTGCTGAATTTGATCATCGAGACCTTAGCGAGAAAAGGCTTCGGAGGGTTTGCGTTTCTCTTCGAGAGTCCGGTAATATTTTTGTATAATGCGCTGGTTATTTTCGCCACATTAATGGTGGCCACGCTGTTCCGGCGGCGATTTTTTTTCATCACCGTGATTTCACTGATCTGGCTGGCCATCGGTATAACCAACGGAATCATCCTCATGCAGCGGATGACGCCGTTTACCGTAAAAGATTTGAGTTCCATTACGGATGGGGCTACGCTGCTGACCAACTACTTTACGACTACGGAAATCATACTGATCGGAGCAGCTATTTTGGTCGGCATTGCCGGACTGGTCATTCTGTGGATCAAGATGCCGAAGAAGAAGCACATCGACTGGAAGAAGAGCGTCTCTATCGTGCTGCTGACCGTCCTGTGCACCTTTGGCGCCACCGTAGGACTGATCAAGCTCAACGTGCTGAGCACCTTCTTCGGAAATCTTGCCTATGCTTATGAAGACTACGGCGTGCCGTACTGCTTTATCAACACGTGGCTGAATACGGGAATATCCAAGCCGAGCGGCTACAACGAAGAGAATGTGAAAGCCATCTTCGATAAAGACCAGTACAACGAAGACGGGACGATGAAGCTGGTACAGACTGACGAGGACGAAAACTATCCGAACATCCTGTTCCTTCAGCTGGAATCCTTTGTGGATCCGTCTCTGTTCAACAATATCGAACTGTCAAAGGACGCCATACCGACCTTCCGAAAGCTGATGGAAGAATACTCCTCCGGAAGTTTGACCGTGCCGGCCTGCGGAGCGGGAACGGCAAATACGGAGTTTGAGGTGATGACTGGGCTGAGCGTCAAATTCTTCGGACCGGGAGAGTACCCGTTCAAGTCTGTACTCAAAGAAAAGACAGCGGAAAGTATCGCTTTTGATCTGAAGTCCATGGGATTTTCCACCCATGCGATCCATAATCACAGAGCGCTGTTCTACAATAGGAATCAGGTGTTCAATAATATTGGCTACGATACCTTTACTTCTGTAGAATACATGAGTGATGTAGCGCGTACGCCGAAAAACTGGGCTAAAGATGAGGTTCTGACGGAACAGATTATGGATGCGCTGAATTCCACTGAAGAGAGGGATTATGTCTATACCATTTCCGTTCAGGGTCACGGCAAGTATCCGACGGAGCAGGTAATTAAGAATCCGGAGATTACTGTAACTGACGCGCCGTCGGAAGAAATGAAGTGGAAGTACGAATATTATGTCAATCAGGTTTATGAGATGGATCAGTTTGTAAAAGAACTGACGGAGACATTGGCCCAGTACGATGAAGATGTGATACTCGTCATGTACGGCGATCATATTCCGGCTCTGGATGTCACCGAGGATTCCTACGACGCTAAGGACCTCTATCAGACCCAGTACGTCATCTGGAGCAATTTTGACATGGAAAAGGAAGACAAGGATTTGACAACTTACCAGTTGGCGGCAGAAGTTTTCGACCGCATAGGCATCCATACGGGAACGACCATTAAATACCATCAGACTACGGACCACAGCGACGCGGACTATCTGAACAATTTAAAGATGCTGGGATATGATATGCTTTACGGAAAGCAGTATATCTACGGCGGTACCAATCCGTTCAAGCAGAGCGGCATGAAGATGGGCGTCAAGGATATCACTATAGAT
>CALXJA010000064.1 GCA_944388465.1 uncultured Emergencia sp. | reverse complement strand
TCATGGAAGTAGCGGATTATGCTATCGTTGGCGACCTGTACAAGGTAATTCCGGAAATCATTGCGGAGTGGGACAACGCTGAAGAGCTTTACGATGCTACTACAAAATAAGAAGTAAATATTATTTTATCGGTTGCCTGGTTTCTACCAGGCAACTTTTCTGTCTGCGTTAACTTCAGTTCTATCCGATTGCATCATCACGGCGCGGTCTCCGGATCTGACTGGCGGGAGATGACCATGTTGATAAAAACCAGAGAAAATGGAATTTCAGTCAATCTTGCTTTTTACGCGATTTTTACCGTGTGCCTGGAATCGCTGCTCTGCTAACGCGGCGATTTGGGATTGAAGATCAGCGCGGTAATGTAGCCAAAGGAGATGGCAACAGCAATTCCGGCGGCAGAATCTCTGACGGCTCCCGTTATCGCCCCGAGGAAGCCTTCTTTTGCGCCTTCCATAGCGCCTTTTGCCAGGGTGTAGCCAAATCCCGGCAGTGGGACGGTTGCTCCCTGAGCAGCCAGTTGAACCAAAGGTTCATATAGATGCAGAGCCTGTAAAAATACACCGCTCAGTACCAGCAGAACCAGGATCCTTGGGGCTGTCAGCTTTGTTGTATCCATCAGGATCTGTCCGGCGAGGCAGATGCCGCCGCCGATAAGAAAGGTATAAAGATAATCCATAATTTCCTCCGTTCTAACAGGTTTCCAGCACGACACCATGAGCGATACCGGGGATACTTTCTCCTTGAAACGGACTGATGGTGGACAGCATCGCGCCGGTGGAGACCAGCAGAACTTTGTGCAGCTCGCCGCGCTGCATGCGGCGGATGATATTGCCGGAAAATACAGAGGCCGAACATCCGCATCCGCTGCCGCCGCCATGAACGTCCTGTTCCTTCCTATAGTAGAGCATGGTTCCGCAGTCGTCATATTTCTGCTTTACGGTCTTCTTGTCCAAACCGGCGTCCACCAGCAGATCGGCAGCGATGTCCTTGCCGATATAGCCCAGATCACCGGTGAGAATCAAATCGTAATCATCGATGGCTCTTCCGGTGTCCTGCAGGTGATTGAGAATGGTATCCACAGCAGCAGGCGCCATGGCGCTGCCCATCTGATTGGCGTCTTTCACTCCTGCATCGATCACTTTGCCGATGGTTCCGCAGTCTACCCGAATATTGCATGGTGTGAAAATCTTTTGCTTTTCGTCGACGTGACCGATTTTGGAAAGATCCGGTTCTTTTTCAGAGACCACCATAGCGCCGGCGGCAGTGGCCGTCCACTGCGCCGAAGGCGGACGCTGATTCCCATGCTCTACGGGCATTCGGAATTGCCGCTCTGCTGTGCAGTAATGGCTGGAAGCACCGACGATGATATTATGCGCAAAGCCTCCGTCAGTAAGCATTGCGGCAAGGAGCAGTGATTCGGTCATGGTTGAACACGCACCGTAAAGCCCCAGAAAAGGAAGGTGCAGATCTCTGGCCATAAAGGATGAAGACATCAGTTGATTGAGCAGATCCCCGCTGAGCACAAGATCGATATCCTGTTTTTCCTTCCCTGACTTTCGCAGGGCAGTAAGCATGGCTTCTTTAAGCATTTTGCTCTCCGCTTTTTCCCAGGTCTTTTCACCGAACATATCGTCATCCAGAATGACGTCAAACCAGGAGCAAAGCGGTCCTTCGCCTTCCTTTTGACCGACGACGGCGGCAGAACCGATGACATACGGACAGGTTTCAAATTTAACGGTCTGGTTACCCATTTTTTTTTCTGCCATTTTTAATCCTCCTAAAGCAGTCCGATCAGCCAGTAGATTACGCCGATGATGGTAGAGGCGGTGATGCCGCAGACCAGAACCGGTCCGGCGATACTGAAAAGCTTAGCGCCCACGCCCAGGATCGGACCCTCCTTTTTGTATTCAATGGCAGGAGCGACCATGGAATTGGCAAAACCGCTGATCGGTACGATGACACCGGCGCCGGAAAACTGGGCTATCGTATCGAATACGCCCAGTCCGGTCAGAAGCTGAGCTAAAGCGATGATGCCTATCGTTACATAAATCGGCGCATCTTCCTCGCGGACGCCTCTTTTTATCAGCAGATCGCTGGCCAAACGGGCTGCCGTACACAGAGAACCGCCGACGAGAAACGCTTTTAAGCCGTTGGAAAAATAGGCAGGTTTCGGTGTGAATTTTCGCGAATACCGTTCATAGGCCTTGGCCACATCTTTTTTCTCTACTTTTTTCTCCATGATTACCTCCCTAAAGTGAACCGGACAAAATAACTCTGCTTAGTATTTGAAAAAGAAGAAAAAATATGCTATCCTATTTGGCAAAAAACGTATTTTATGGCATAATACTCGTGAATGTTTTTTCGGAATGTGATGGAGGAGAGCGAAAATGGAAAGAAAGATCATATTGGCGTCATCATCGCCGCGCCGGATAGAAATGATGAGAGCTCATGGTTACAATCCGCTGATTCAGCCGGCAGACATCGAAGAAACTCTGCCTCCTGGTATAGGCATGCGGGATGCGGTGATGTTTCTGGCTTTGAAAAAAGCTTTGGCTGTGGAGGAAACAGCAGAGAAGGGAAGCGTGATTATTGCCGCTGATACGATAGTGTATAAAGATGAAATTCTGGGGAAGCCAAAAGATCGTGCGGATGCCTGCGCCATGCTTCGAAAGCTCCGGAACACCAGCCATTTTGTGGCTACGGGTGCAGCCGTGATTATTGCCGGAGAATACCGCAGGCATGTGCTCTGTGATGTGACAGAGGTATTCTGCAGTGATTTCAGCGATGAAGAACTGCATGCCTATCTGGATACAGACGAGCCTTATGACAAGGCCGGCGCCTATGCGATCCAGGGTAAGTTCAGCCGGTATATCGACCATTATGACGGCGCTTATGATACTGTGGTGGGATTCCCCTGGGCGCCCGTAGAAACACTGCTGCGCACACTGCTTGCGGAGAACTGAACAGACGTCAGAAAAAAAGAGTCTCTGTCCTTTTTCGGGATAAGAGGCTCTTTGTGTTTCTTTATATCGGGTCGGTTCACAGGTACTTGTGCACTCAATGACTTTCCGCGGTCGCTTCTGCAACAATATTGATCCATTTGCGGCTTTTATACCGTGGATAGCAAATTGCCGCTTTGATCAGGCTTCCGCTTTCGACCAGCAGCATGGCCACTGGCAGGCTGGCATGGAGGACAAGGACGGCGAAGTAAGCAACGGGAACCTGCACAAACATATTGATGACCAGTTCCAGTTTCATGCAGAAAAGCGTGTCGCCGCCTGCGCGCAGAATCCCCACCAGATAGATATAGGCCAGCATCTTTGGCGTAATGGTTATGGCCATGGCGATCAGTGTGATAACTAAAAGCTTGTTGGTTTCTCCGGTGAAATTGTAAACGCCGGCTACAGGTTTTGCTAAAATGACCATGACGATGGTCATGATGATATTGAGGCACCAGGTAATGCGAACCGCTTTTTTTCCGTTGAGATAAGCGGTTTCTTTGTCGCCCTGGCCGAGAGTCTCGCCGATCAGCATGGCGGTAGCGTTGCCTACACCAAAATAAACGGATTGCAGCATTTCACAGATAACGCTGGCTACCTGTGAGACCGCCAGGGCAGAAGTGCCCAGCATACCGTAGGCAGCAAAAATCAGCGCTACGGAAAGTGCCCAGCTTCCCTCGGTAAACACTACCGGCACAGCGGTTTTCATTACACGGATAAAATGCGCTTTATCAAAGCTGAACAACTCCTTGAGTCCGGTTTTAAACGGATGGGAGCTGCGTGTGTAGATGAAGGTCAGCAGCGCGCAGAATTCAAAGATACGCGCGATAAGGGTAGCGATGGCTGCACCGCGTACGCCCAGCTCGGGAAATCCGGCAATACCGAAGATCAGGAAAGTATTCAGCACCGCATTGACACAAAGCGCCGCGGCATTGATCATTGTCGGCACCTTCAAATTCTGAATCGCTCTGGAATTATAGGAAATCGCCGAAGAAATGCCGGAAAAAATATAGGAAAAACAGGCGATGCGAATGTATTGCACGCCCAGGTCGATCACAGCCGGATCTTTAGAAAACAGCTGAATGATATGCGGCGCGAAGCAAAAGGCAATGATGGATACGGCAGTGGCAAAAACCATGCCCACCGCATAGTCAATACCCAGCATCTTTCTGACGCCGCTGATGTCTTTGGCGCCCCAGTATTGGGCGGTATACACAGCAGCACCGCTGTAAAGGCCGAACAGGGAGACCGTAAAGATGAAATAGACCTGATTAGCCGCGCCTACAGCTGCCAGTTCCTGTTCACCTAAAAGGCCGATCATCAGCGTATCGATAAGATTGAGACCTATACTGATCAGATTTTGAAAAACCACGGGAATACCGATAAAAATCATTTTTCGATAAAAAAGCTTGTTGTCTGCGATGTTCTGCATACCGTTTCCTCCTCAATCTTTTATTTTCGACTTTCCCTTTATTTTCAGCCGATGGAGCTATTCTATCATATCGGAAGGTTATTTTTCAATACCTTGAATTTATAGTTTTTTTGCCGTGGATCCGGGAGATATTATTTCCTGATTTGGATAAAAATGGAATTTATTTTATGGATATAGCCTTGTTGTATATCGGGGGTATTGCTTTTTGTGCAATACCCCCTCTTAATTTTGAAACTACCAGTTCGGGAAAGAGGAATGCTACAATGAATTTATCAAAGTAGTCTGAAAAGACGGAATTAAGGAGGAATGCAAAATGGAATTGAAAAAGAGAAAAGGATATTCAGGCTATAAAGCGTTTTCTTTTCTTGAGGAAGGCAAATTATTTCCTATGAAGCGCTCGCATACTCTAACCTG
>CALXJA010000063.1 GCA_944388465.1 uncultured Emergencia sp. | reverse complement strand
GAAAATACAGACCGTGTATTAAAAAGCCCATCGTAGCATATCGGCTCGTTTTGTATGAAGTAAAACTCTTGTTCAGTAGTTGGGTTGTAAAAAAGGCTGCTTTCTGCCGAAAAAGCGTTTAGTTTATATTCCATGCTGCTGTCATAGTAAACCGTGTAGCTTCCCTTTGGTACGGATATTGCCGCGCCGGATAAGACATTAAAGTTATCTTCGCTTACGACGATACGCGAACCCCAATCACGTTCACCGTTTTTATAATTGTTCTGTACACCGAGCAATAGGCAGTCTATATGCTTTATGCTGGTAATGACCGTATTGCTTTCCTCGGCTATTTCTTCAATACGGCTTTCGGTCATGGGGTGTTCATAGGTCGCATTGATCGTGTAATCGTATGGCTCGTTCAGAGCGACGTTATAACCGTCAATAAATCCTGCCGCTATGAAACCAATCCCAAATACGGTAAAGGTAATGAGAAGCGTCGCCACAAATATAGACCGGGTATATTGCCGGATTTTCTGTCCGCCGAGTATGAAGCAGAACGGAGAGAACTGACGGAAAAAGTCAAGGCAGACCATTGAGCGGCAAAGAAAGAGCAGGACAGCATAGCCATTTGCCATGCTGCCCTGCAAGATACTTTTACTTCCTTATGGATGTGCGCCTTCCTGCACGCCGTCCCCTTTTACACTTTCTTTGCGATCAAAGGTCGATCACACTTTTTTTCTCAAAATCTCCGCAAGAGCCGTACCACTGCTGCTATGACAGTGCTCAATGGGAAAACCCGAACGTTTAGATTCCTGCTTGGCCACATTGACCATCTTGTGAGAAACGGTCGTTGTGAAACAAATCAACAGATCCGGTCTGCCGATTTTCTTTTTGATCGCCCCTTTCTCCTTCGGATAAACCTTTGCTGTATGTCCAAAATCTTCACATATCTGCTCGTACTGGCGTTTCATCCGTTCGTTGCCGCCAATAATCACAATGCTCATCTTTTCCTCCTTGGTTAGTTATCGCTAACTTATATTTATAAGTTAGCATAGACTAACTTTATTGTCAATACCACTTTCCATATTTTTGAATCACTTTTCTGCGCCTGTGCCCCCCCGACCAGCTTTTTCGCCTGCATTTTGCGAGAAAAAAAGAAAAACTCATGACGTGGACATCCATCGATGCTATAATATAATGTAAACGGATCAGCGACAGCACGCTTCACGGCAGGCGGACGCGGAAGCAGTTTCCGGCACAAAACAAAAAGAAGGGGACGATGAAGATGAAAATACAGCAGTCAGCTGAGGATTATTTTGAAACGATCTACTTGCTGAAAAAAAGAAAGGGATCCGTACGCGCTATCGATATTGTCAACGAATTCGGTTTTTCCAAGCCTACGGTCAGCATTGCCCTGAAGAAGTTCAGAGAAAACGGTTTTGTCAC
This sequence comes from uncultured Emergencia sp., assembly GCA_944388465.1. GTDB lineage: Bacteria > Bacillota > Clostridia > Peptostreptococcales > Anaerovoracaceae > Senimuribacter. The sequence continues at coordinate 2,748 of CALXJA010000063.1, read as the reverse complement.
CGTTGACAGCGCCGGTCAGATCGATCTGACCGATGCCGGACTTGCTATAGCCAAAAACATCTATGAAAAGCATCGGATCATCGCTGAAGTGCTCATGTCCCTGGGGGTCGACGAGGATACGGCTTACGCAGATGCCTGCAGGATGGAGCACTGCATCAGCGATACCAGCTTTGCGGCCATAAAGAATCATCTGCATACCATGCAGAAAAAGAAAGCGCAGACGAAAGATTGATCTGCTCGTGATAACCGGCAGAGAATGCAAAAGGACGAAAATTCGTCCTTTTTTCTTTGTTCATTTTCTTTCCTTATATGCCCGCAATGCTCTATCAAGAAGTGCAATTTTACACCCTTTTTCACCGGTTATATAATTTGAGTTAAGATACAACCTATCACTTACAAAAAAGGAGAAATGATATGGCAGATAAAAATCATGAGATGTGGAATGCCCTGGGTATGGATCTGGAGACCCATGATCAGCTGTGCGCTGTACTTCCGACAGCCTTTGGCGACGTATTCCTGACGCAGGACAATATTCCTGCCGGCATGGATTATTTTTACACGGTAGCAGGCGATATTCACGGACTCCGTCCTGCGGAACTGATCGAAGCGCAGAAAGCCGGAAAAAAAGTTTTCGGTACCTTCTGCGTTTTTGTTCCTGACGAGATCGTCGTCGCAGCAGACGGTATCGTGACCGGTCTCTGCGGCGGTTCGCAGTTCTGGGTTCCGGAAGGTGAAACGGTACTGCCGATAAACACATGTCCGCTGATCAAGGCTTCTCTCGGCGCCCGGATCGGCAAAACCTGCCCGTTCTTCCGCATCGCTGACATCTATGTCGGTGAAACGACCTGCGACGGCAAGAAAAAGGCTTATGAGATCCTCGGCGAAGATGTGCCGATGCACATCATGCAGCTGCCTCACAGCAAACGGCCGAAGGATATGGAAAACTGGAAGGACGAGATCGAAGCCTTTGCCGCCCGTGTAGAAGAGGTGACCGGAAAGACCATCACCGTCGAAAAACTCAACGAAGCGATCAAAATCATCAACGAAAAGAGAAACGCTCTGGCCAGACTCTATGACTGCCGCAAAGAAAAATGTGTGCCGATCAGCGGACGCGATGTGCTTCTGATCATGCAGATCGCGTTCTTCGATGATCCGCAGCGTCTTGCACAGGTGGTCAACAAGCTCTGTGATGAACTGGAAGAGCGGATCAAGAACAACGTTTCTGTGGTCAGTGAAGACGCCCCGAGAATCATGCTTACCGGCACACCTTTAGCGGTACCAAACTGGAAGCTGCACAACATCATCGAATCATCCGGCGCCGTGGTCGTCTGTGAAGAAAACTGCACGGGAACCCGTTATTTCACTCACAACGTCAAAGAAGACAACAAAACGCTGGAGGAGGCTTACGCCGCTCTGACAGACAGATACATGACCAACATCAACTGCGCCTGCTTTACTCCGAATACAGGCAGAGTCGAGGATATCCTCAGACTGGCAGAAGAGTATCATGTAGACGGTGTCATCGATCTGAATCTGAAATTCTGCAACCTCTATGATACAGAGGGATATTTTGTAGAAAGAGAACTGAAAAAAGCCGGCATTCCGGTACTGGGACTGGAAACCGACTACACGGACAACGATGCAGAGCAGCTGCGTACACGCATCGGCGCTTTCCTTGAAATGATCCGCGAAAAGTAATAATGAAAAAAACTTACTACTACATACTTTTCGACACGCATACACAGGTGCTGGAACTGAATCATGCGCTGCGCAGCGCGGGGATCAAAGCTGTGATTTCTCCTGCTCCCCGCGCCGCCAGCATCTGCTGCGGCACGTCACTGCGAGTCGAAGAAGCGGAAATAGACCGAGTCAGAGCCTATATCCAGGAGCATGACAGCGTCTATAAATCCATCTATCAAATCGAACAGGATTTCGACAGCACGAGAGATAAATACTGCTAATGAAAAGAAGTGCCTTTTTATCATCAATAGCCGATGATAAAAAGGCACTTCAGTTCGTCAAAATCAAAATTCGTCTGAAATTCCGCTTATCCCCAATGAATCAGAGCTTTTCTGCCAGTTCTTCGATTTCCGTGCAAGTAACCTGTTCTATGCGTCCTTCATCACAAGCTCTGGCAATTTCCTGATCCAGCGGCAGTTCAGCGGTATGCGCTATACCGTACTTTTCTGCAATATCCTGAATATGACTGTCGCCAAAGATCCTGTGTTTCTTTCCGCAGTCCGGACACTGGAAATAGGACATGTTTTCCACGATACCCAATACCGGGATATCCATCATCTCTGCCATTTTCACAGCCTTTTCCACGATCATGGATACCAGTTCCTGCGGAGAAGTCACGATCACGATTCCGTCCAGCGGCAGAGTCTGGAACACCGTCAGAACCACATCTCCGGTTCCCGGCGGCATATCGACGAACATGACATCCACATCGCCCCAGGCTACATCGCTCCAAAACTGCTGTACTACGCCGCCCAGAATCGGTCCTCTCCAGACGACCGGATCGGTATCGTTCTCCAAAAGCAGATTGATCGACATGGTTCGGATACCGGTTTCGGAAACCATCGGCAGGATCATCTCTCCGTTACCCTGTGCGTTTCCCGTTATCCCGAAAGCTTTCGGAATGGATGGGCCGGTAATATCCGCATCCAGCACCGCCGCTCTTTTTCCCTGACGCTGAACCGCAGATGCCAGCAGTGCCGTAATCGACGATTTGCCGACTCCGCCCTT
>CALXJA010000062.1 GCA_944388465.1 uncultured Emergencia sp. | reverse complement strand
ATTTCCTCGGAGATATGGACTTCAAGGTGACCGGTACCGAAGTGGGCGTTACGGCGATCCAGATGGATATCAAGGTACACGGCCTTTCCCGCGAAATTCTGGAGAAGGCTTTAGAGCAGGCCAGAGTAGGACGTATGCACATTATGGGTCTGATGCTGGAAGAAATTCCTGCACCGCGTCCGGAGCTGTCCAAATATGCGCCGAGAAGTCTTACCATGCGTATCGATCCGGATAAGATCAGGATCGTCATCGGACCGGGAGGCAAGACGATCAATAAGATCGTGGAAGAAACCGGCGTAAAGATCGATATTTCCGAAGATGATCCGGGCTTAGTCAGCATTTACAGTGCCGATATGGAGAGCGCCGATGAAGCGAGACGCAGAATCGAACTTCTGACTAAAGATGTAGAAGTCGGCGAGGTCTATGAGGGAACCGTACAGAGGATCATGCCTTTCGGCGCATTCATCGAGATCCTGCCGGGCAAGGAGGGTCTTCTGCATATTTCCAAAATGGCAAAGCACAGAGTGGAAAAGGTAGAAGACGAGATGAATATCGGCGATGTGGTCAAGGTCAAGGTCACGGAGATCGACAGCCAGAATCGGATCAATCTCTCCCGCAAGGAACTGCTGAAATAAGCATAGGCGGATGAGAAAACGCTTCATGTAAAGCGATCAATAGAAAACAGCGGACTGCTTTCCGCCGGTTATCCGGCAGAGGGCAGTCCGTTTCTGTATTTTTCGGCGGCAGGGCCATCGTTTTTTGCAGTCAGAGGGCTTCCTGCGCCAGGATCTCCCGGCAGACGTAGAGTCCCATATCTTCTCGGGAACAGATAGACCATTTCACCAGTATCGCCTTGTCTGCCTGCAGTTCGATGGCTGTGACGGCTTCCGGATGAATACAGCTTCCGCTGTTGAAATACATGCCGCATTCTGTGCGCATCAGTGAGGGCTTGTGCGTATGTCCGGCGATGAGGATGCAGTGTTTACTGCAGCTGTAGCGGATAAAGCTTTCTTCGATGCGCCGGATCTTGGTATAATTTTTCGCCGCGCTGGTGGGATCCTTTACGCCGCGTATTTCCAAAGGCTTCCATAAGTAACGCACCAGCCACCGGGAGATCTTCCACAGCTGGTCGTTGATCAGATCTCCCTGATAACCGTGGAACATATGTATGGGCGGCAGATCGAGTCCGTTTAAGATCAGAGATTCATAGAAGGGAATGGGCTGGTCAAGATTCTTCCAGACAAAGGCGGCATTTTCTTTGACCCGGTCATGATTGCCAAACAGCAGAAACAAGCGGTCGTCGGCGTAGAAGCGCTGCAGCAGGCCGAAGATCTCCCGATGGGTCCGGTAGATAGCAGAAAAACGGCGATTTTCCCAGAGCTCGTCGCCATCCCCCAGTTCTATATATGTGAAACCGCGATTGTAGTAATACTTCAGCGCGGCAGTGAAGATGGGACGGTTTTTGATGAAGCTGTCGGCCCAGGTGCCGGTACCCCGGTGGCAGTCACTCATAATGACGATACGGGGGTGATCTTCCAAGGTGATGTGAATGGCTTTGGAAAAGGCTTTTTCAAATCTTTTGTGTTCATGAGACATAAAAAACACCTCTGAGCAGTATATGCACAGAGGCGGCAGAGTGTTTATTTTTTTCTTCGATGTTTTTCTTTTATACTTTCCAGATCGTCAGGCAGGAAGATTACGTTTTCTTCTTTTTTCAGTTCATCGTCCGTTTCGGTGTAGTCCTCTTCGTTTTTGGAATTCCTGCCGGTACTGAACAGATAAAAGGCAAAAAGACCGATGACGAATACAAGTCCAAGCAGCATCAGCGGCATAATCTTCACCTCCTGTTTCGGTATCGGAAATTTCCGATTGTTTTTCTATAGTATATACGGAAACCGGCAAAAATGCAAGGACAAGAGCCTGCATGGCCTCTTTCTGAGAGCGTCTTTGCCCCTGTAGAACCGTTTTTTAACGGCTAAAGACATCTGTTTACCATCTGTTTACAAACCGTATATTTACCGTATGGAAATATTAAATTTACCTCTTGCACGCCGCTTCCGGAAGTGCTAAAATATTTGGGTACATGAGAAAATCAATATATGGACAATGACGGAACCAGTAGCCCGGTGTAAGATCCTTACAGAGAGGCTGTCGTATGCTGAGAGACAGCCGGTGAAACCGAAGGTGAATATCACTCCCGAGTCCGGCACTTTAATGAGAGGCGCCTTAAGGCGCGCCCCGTGCGGCGCGTCCGAGGTATGCAATTAGGGTGGTACCGCGGTTAATGATAATCGTCCCTAATCGAAAACAGCATTTCGATTGGGGATTTTCTATGTTTACGGAATGTCAAGTGCCGTTCCCCCAATTGAAGAACGAAAGGAAGCGGAGAGCAATGTTTAAAAAACTATCAGAAAAGCCTGTAGCACAGGTTCAGAACGAACAGGTCGAAAAATGGAAAGAAGAAGATCTGCTGAACAAGTGCGTCACGGCCAGAGAAGGACAGCCGAAATTTGTCTTTTATGAAGGACCGCCGACAGCCAACGGCAAACCGGGCATTCACCATGTGATGGCCAGAACCCTGAAGGATTCCATCTGCCGTTACAAGACCATGCAGGGATTTCAGGTAAACCGCAAGGCCGGATGGGATACTCACGGTCTGCCGGTAGAGATTGAAGTGGAAAAGCAGCTCAAGATGAGCGGCAAGCAGGATATCGAAAAGTACGGCATTAAAGAGTTTAACCAGAAATGCCGGGAGTCTGTATTCACCTATACCGGCATGTGGAGAGAGATGACCGAGCGGATGGGGTATCTGGTAGATATGGATCATCCATACATTACGCTGGATAATGATTATATCGAATCCGGCTGGTGGATCCTCAAGGAGTTTTTCAAGGCCGGTCTGATCTACGAGGGACACAAGATCCTGCCGTACTGCCCGCGGTGCGGAACGGGACTGGCTTCCCACGAGGTAGCGCAGGGCTATAAAGAAGTCAAGGTCAATACCATCACGGCAAAATTCAAGAGAAAGGATGCCGAGAACGAATATTTCCTGGCCTGGACGACCACGCCGTGGACACTGGCCTCCAATGTGGCGCTGACCGTTGGACCGGATATCGATTACGTCAAGGTAAAAATGACCGAAGGCGACGAAGAAGGAAATCTCTTCTATGTGGCCAAAGCGCTGGCGGATAAGGTGCTGGGCGAAGGAAAATATGAGATCATCAGTGAGATGAAGGGCAGTGAGCTGGAATACATCGAGTATGAGCAGCTGATGCCGTTTGTAAAGGCGGATAAAAAGGCATTTTATGTGACCTGCATGGATTACGTTTCCGTAGAAGACGGTACGGGTATCGTACACACGGCGCCGGCCTTCGGTGAAGACGACTATCAGTGCGGAAGAAAGTACGGCCTGCCGGTGCTGCAGCCGGTCGATGAGCGGGGATGCTACACGGACACACCGTGGAAGGGACACTTCGTTATGGAAGACGGACTGGATGTAGAGATCATCAAATGGCTCGCCGGCGAAAACAAGATCTTTGCCAAAGCGAAGATGGAGCACAACTATCCGCATTGCTGGAGATGCGGGACACCTTTGGTTTACTATGCAAAACCGAGCTGGTACATCGAAATGAGCAAGCTCAAGGAACAGCTGGTGGCCAATAACGATACCGTCAACTGGTATCCGGAATTTGTCGGCGAAAAACGCTTTGGCAACTGGCTGGCAGAGGTCAAGGACTGGGCAATTTCCCGAACCCGCTACTGGGGTACGCCGATTCCGATCTGGCGCTGTGAGTGCGGCCATCTGGAATGTATCGGAAGCCGGGAAGAACTGGTGGAAAAAGCGGTTGAGGGCATCGATACCTCTATCGAGCTGCACCGCCCGTATGTGGATGACGTGCACATCAAGTGCCCGGTCTGCGGCAAGACCATGACCAGAGTTCCGGAGGTCATGGACTGCTGGTTCGATTCCGGCGCTATGCCGTTTGCTCAGTGGCATTATCCGTTTGAAAATAAAGAGATATTCGATGAAAAGCTGTTCCCGGCAGATTTCATCTGTGAAGGTATCGACCAGACAAGAGGCTGGTTCTATTCGCTGATGGCCATTTCCACCTTCATCAAGGGACAGGCGCCTTACCGCAACGTGCTGGTCAACGACCTGATTCTGGATAAAGAAGGCAAGAAAATGTCCAAATCCAGGGGCAATACCGTTTCGCCGTTTGAACTGTTCGACAAGTACGGCGCTGACGCCACGAGATGGTACCTGCTCAGTGTTTCACCGGCCTGGTCGCCGACCAAGTTTGACGAAGACGGCCTGATCGATGTGGTCAGCAAATTCTTCGGCACTCTGCGGAACGTATATAACTTCTTTGTGCTTTATTCCAATCAGGATGATATTCATGCGGATCAGCTGACCGTAGACTATGCAAAACGTCCGGAGCTGGATCGGTGGATCCTGTCCAAATACAATCAGCTGATCAAAGATGTGACGGCATATATGGACAGCTATGACCATATGAAGACCGTGCGGGCGATCACCGATTTTGTGGCCGAAGATCTGTCCAACTGGTATATCCGCCGTGCGAGAAGAAGATTCTACGCAGAAGAGATGACGGAAGACAAAAAGAGCGTCTATGCGACGACCTACGAGGTGCTTGTGGGTACAGCCAAGCTGATCGCACCGATCGCGCCGTTTATCTCCGACGAGATCTATACCAACCTGACCGGTGAAGAGACTGTTCATGTGGCTTACTTCCCGAAGGCAGACGAAGCGCTGATCGACAAGAAGGTCGAGGAGAGAATGGATCTGGTCCGCACCCTGGTCGCCCTGGGAAGAGGAACCAGAGAAAAGGAGCGGATCAAGGTAAGACAGCCGCTTTCAGAGATTCTGGTAGACGGAAAATATAAAGCGACCATAGAAGATCTGACACCGCTGATCATGGAAGAGCTCAACGTCAAGAAAGTAGTCTTTGCCGATGAGCTGGATCAGTTTATGAATTTCAGCCTGAAACCGAATTTCAAGGTCGCAGGCCCGGTTCTCGGCGGAAAGATCAAGCTGTTTGCCGGCGCGCTGGCTAAAGAGAACGCGGCAGAATTTGTCTCCAGGCTGGAAAGCGAAGGCAAGGCGGTCATGGATCTGGGCGGTGAGATGACGGAAATCGAAAAAGATTTCGTCGATGTCCGGATCAATGCCAAGGACGGTTTTGCTGTCGCCATGGAAAACAACGTGTTTACGATTCTGGATACGACGATTACGCCGGAGCTGGCAGAAGAAGGTCTGGCCAGAGAACTGATCTCCAAGGTACAGCAGATGCGTAAGCAGAAAGATTTTGAGATGATGGACAATATCCATATCTATATTTCTGCTGATGAAGCGGTAGCAAAGGCGGCGGAGACCTTTGGCGACTATATCTGTAAAGAAACGCTGGCTCTGTCCATAGAACACAGAGAAAATTTAGAAACCTTCGATCTCAACGGACATAAGACGGGAATCGGAGTAGAAAGAGTATAGTGATGATCAATCTGCGGGATCTGACGCTTGCGGAGATGGAAGCGCTGGTCCGAGAAATGGGGCAGCCGGCTTTCCGGGCAAAGCAGATCTTCCAGTGGATCGGAAAAGGGAAAAAAGACTTCCGGGAGATGCGCAATCTTCCGGAAGTTTTTCAACAGATGCTTTCTGAGAAATGCAGGATAGCCACGGCAGAGACTGCGGCAGTGCAGAAGTCCGCAAAAGACGGAACGAGAAAGTATCTTTTCCGACTGGAAGACGGCAATACCATTGAGAGCGTGTTCATGAAATATAAATACGGAAATTCCATCTGCATTTCCTCGCAGGCAGGCTGCCGCATGGGATGCGCTTTTTGCGCTTCGGGAAGGAATGGTCTGGTTCGCGGTCTGACTCCGGGCGAGATGCTGTCGCAGATCCTGGAGGCAGAGGCGGATACCGGCGAAAGTATCGGTCATATCGTTGTCATGGGAACAGGGGAGCCCTTCGATAATTATGAAAATCTGAAGAGATTCATCTGTATCATCAACGATAAAAACGGAAAAAATCTCGGTATGCGGAATATTACCGTTTCTACCTGCGGTCTGGTTCCGGGCATTCGGCGCTTTGCCGCCGACTTTCCGCAGGTCAATTTAGCCATATCTCTTCACGGAACGACTGATGAGATACGCACGTCTATGATGCCGGTGAACCGGAAATACCCTCTGAATGTGCTGCTTTCTGCCTGCCGGGAGTATACGGAAAAGACCGGACGGAGGATCACCTTTGAATATACGCTGGTGAACGGCATCAACGACAGAGGGGAAGATATGCACCGCCTGGCTGATCTGCTTTCCGGTATGCTCTGTCATGTGAATCTGATCCCGCTGAATAAGGTGGACGGTTCCGGGTTTGATACAGTGAGCCGGGAAAAAGCCGTTGAATTTCAGCAGTTTCTGGAGCGCAGGGGAATACCTGCCACGGTGCGCAGGGAGCTGGGAGCGGATATCGATGCCGCATGCGGGCAGCTCAGGCTCGGACAGTCCGCCCCCCCGGAAAGACAGAGAAATCTACCGGCACAGGAAACAGAGCGAAAAAACCATTGAATCCGTCAGGGCGTTAGTGTATAATAACGATAATAACAAAAGAACGGGAGGACACTAATATGGTTAAATTATTGGTTGGACATAAAGGAACGGGAAAGACAAAGCAGATGATAGATTTGGCCAACGAACAGGTTGAGCACAGCAATGGAAGCATTATTTTCATCAACAAAAATTCCAGATTGATGTATGATTTGAAATACAAGATCCGCGTTGTCTGCATGGAAGAATACGAACATATCACCAACAGTGACGAGTACATAGGTTTCATTTATGGAATCATCAGTTCCGATCACGATATTGAGACGATCTATATCGACAGTATTCTGAAGCATGCAGATTTTTCGTTAGGTGACATTCCGGAGTTTCTCAGCAGACTGCGCGTAATTTCCAAGAACTATGGTATGGATTTTGTCGTAAGTCTCAGCGCCGAGAAAGAAGAGATGATCGGCGTAGACTTCTCAGAGTACGAGGTTCTCAATTAGTCATATCGAATCGGGGCGGAGGTTTTCGCCCCTTTTATTTTATGCGGATAGAAAAGAGTGAGAATCAAAACGAAAACGGTCTGATCCTGTCTTTCGGAACCGGTATGTGTGTTCGGTCAGAGACTTGTTGTACGGAAGGGATTCTTATATGTGCCGTTTTTTTGCATGACGGCAGATGATGGCAGGGAAAGAGAGGCGGAGCATTGACATTTACACTGGAAAATATCAAAAAAACTTATGAAAACAGACGGCCGCAGCCCATTGGTACGCACCGTTTTTTTTCGGTGCTCGTACCGGTTGTGGAAAGAGCAGGAGAACTGAATCTGCTGTTTGAGGTGCGGGCAAAGAATATGAAATCTCAGCCCGGTGAGATCTGTTTTCCCGGCGGTCATGTGGAAAAAGGGGAGACGCCGCAGCAGGCCGCTTTGCGGGAGACCTTCGAGGAGATCGGCATCGACCGTCAGAAGATAGAACTTATCGGTCCCGGAGATATCCTTTATGGCTATGCCAATTATACGCTGTTTACTTATATGGGGATCATCGGCGAAAGAGATCTGCAGGCGATACAGCCGGCAGAAGACGAGGTGGACGAGATCTTTCTCCTTCCTCTGCGCGCCTTTGCAGAAAATCCGCCGGAAATCCATCCGGAAAATATCTTTACGGAAATTGACGATAATTTTCCTTATGAAAAAGTGGGGATCAGCCAGGATTATCCCTGGAGAGTGGGGAACTGGGAAATTCCCATTTACGATATAGACGGCAGGATCATCTGGGGACTGACGGCAAGAATTACCCAGAGCATCGTCCGGACACTGACCGGAGAAAAGCGGTAGGAAAGATTGCGGTATCGGGAAACACGGCGGAAAAATGCAGAGATGTCTGCCGAAAAGAGCAGTCGCCCTGACGGCCTTTTTATGATAAAATGATGTACATTGAGAGTGTTCCGGTGAGCGGAACCGGCAGCTCAGAAAGAAGATAAAAGAAAAGTAAGAGGTAATGGATATGAAAAAAGTTTTTAGCTTAGTATTGGTGCTGATGTTGACGTTGTCCGTTTCCGCCTGTGCCGGCGGGCAGGGAGGTGCAGAAAAGTCGCCTTCTTCAGCAGATCCGGAGGAATATGCTTCCTGGACGAAGGATATGTGGATGGATGCCAATGATAAACAGCAGACGGAAGTGGTGGAAAAGGTTTTCATCGAGCTTGGGGAGTACGCCATGGACGGATATGCGGAAAAATTTGAGAAGGCAAAAGAAGATCCGGAGATGAAGGAAACGATGGATGATTCTATCACCAAAATGAAAGATACGATCATCCAGTATTTTGGAAAGAACCCGGACTCGACGATCGGAGAAATGATCGAGGGCAGTAAAAAAGCTATTGAAGAAGAGGATCTCCTGGGAGAAGAGGAATAAGCATGAAGAAAGGACTGGCGCTGCTGCTATGCGCAGCGCTGAGCATCGGCCTTTTTTCCTGTGGCAAAGGCAAAGAGGAAAAAGCGCCGGAAAGAACCTATGAACTGGCGATGATCACCATTTCGGAGAGCCGTTCTATTGATGACGGCGACTGTGTACAGAGCGCCTGGGAAGGGTTAAAGGCCTTTGCCGAGGAAGAGGAGATCACCTATAAGTATTACGAGCCGGTGAAGGATACCGATACGGCAAGACGCAAACAGATCGACAGAGCCGCCGGTGCAGGAGCATCGGTGATCGTCTGCGCGGGAACGCCATTTGAAAAGGTTGTGGGGGAAGCGCAGCAGGATTACCCGGAGCTGACTTTTATTCTTGCCGGCGCAGTGCCGAAGGATGAGAACGGCGAAACAAATATCGGCAGCAATTGTGTGAGCATTGGTTTCCGTGAAAGCGAGGCGGGTTTTCTCGCAGGATTTGCCGCGGTCAGCGAAGGCTTTCGACATCTGGGATTTATGGGAGAAAGCCGGCAGGACAGCATAAAAAACTATGGATATGGCTTTCTGCAGGGATGCAGTGCCGCGGCAGAGGCACGGGGAACTTACGTCAGCGTGCATTACCGTTATGGCCAGCAGACAGATTCGGCGGCAGTGGTGCAGAAATACGCGGAAAACTGGTTCGGCGAGGGTACGGAGGTTATTTTTGCCTGCGGAGACACCGTGGTGGATTCTGCGGCGGTAGAAGCAGATATTGCCGGTGGACGGGTGATCGCATCTGCTCCGCCGAAAAGAGCCGTACAGAATATACTGGCCTATGTGGAACCGGTGTATACCGACAGCGTCAGGGAGCAGCTTGCCGCTGTCTATACAGACGGCTTTGAAGGCGGAAGGATCCTCACACCGGGCGCATCGGACGATGCGTGGCAGCTGTGCATGAAGGAGGCTCAGTTTTCGTATTTCCGACAGGAAGACTGCGAGGCGGTTTACAGGCAGCTGCAGGACGGACAGCTCAAGCCGGCTTCCGCAGACAAGGCGAAGTCTGCTGCCGGACTGGTGAAAGAACTGGAGCTCTGGAATATCGAACTGATCCTGTAACTGCTTTCCGATGAAAAGCAGGCAGGGATCGGGTCGGCTTGAGAAAAATTAAGGAGAACATATGTTTTTACCGGCAACCAGAAAGGAAATGGAAGAACGGGGATGGACGCAGGCTGATTTTGTCATTGTTACGGGTGATGCGTATGTGGATCATCATTCTTTCGGCACGGCGATCATCGGCCGGCTGCTGGAAAGCCGCGGCTTTAAGGTGGCTGTCCTTCCGCAGCCGGATTACCATTCCTGCGAAGATTTCCGGCGATTTGGAAAACCGCGGCTGGCATTTCTGATCAACAGCGGCACGGTGGATTCCATGGTCAATAATTACTCGGTGTTTAAACACCGGCGCAGAACCGATGAGTATTCACCCGGCGGAAAACCGGGGAAACGTCCTGACCGCGCAGTGATCGTATACAGTAATCGGGCGAAGGAGGCTTATAGCGATGTTCCGCTGATCATCGGGGGCATAGAAGCCAGCCTGCGCCGTCTGGGGCATTATGATTACTGGAG
>CALXJA010000061.1 GCA_944388465.1 uncultured Emergencia sp. | reverse complement strand
CTCTAAATCATACAAAAAGTCTTTATCCATTTTCAGATAAAGGGAAGAAATAATTTTTATACCCTGCTCGATTTTTCTTTGCAAGGGCAATTCGCTTTGTAATAAATTGGACATTTCCAAATCAGAGTTTTCAAGGATCCTTTTAATCACTCGGCTTGTAACTTCGTATTTGCTATCAAAAATCTTGTAAAGCGTTACCTTGCTAATCCCGGCTTCTTTAGCAACCTCATTCAAGTTCAAACTTTTATAGCCATAACGAAAAAGTTGTCTTTCCGTTATATCCAAAATCGTTTTTTCTAAAGCCTTTTTTTCATAGGCCATACCTTTACACCTCACAAAATGAACTTATTTTACTCTATGAGTTTATTTTATAAAAATTATAGCAGAATGTCAAGTGGCGCGCATAGGTAATTTTTGAATCACAGTATATGCTATTCGCAGCGATAACTCGAATGCGCCGTGTGTCTTATTCTTTATTGTCAAAACCCTCCCGTTACATCTAAGTGATCCAACCCCTGGTAGAACCAAGGAGTTGATTCTCGCTAAAACCCCAATAAAAACGGCTGCTCTTTTCCATGACCGGCTTTATCGGTCATGGAAAAGAGCAGCCGCTTGTTTCTTTCCGTACAGCAAAAGCGGAAATCATACTTTCCCCAGTATAGTAACCTCCATACCTGCTGTATCCTCAAAATAGTTTTTTATTTTTTCCACATCTTCATCAGACGGCGTTTCAAAAACGGTCTGCTCACCGCCGATATGCCGTTCCTTGCTCACTCCCAGATTATGATAAGGCAGCAGATCGACACGGCGAATGCCGTTTTCCCGGTAAAACGCCGCTGTACTGCAGATTATCTCTTCCGTGTCATTCACGCCTTTGATCAGCGGCATACGCATGATCAGCTTTCCCGAGGTTTCCGGATCCTGTGCAAGCCTCCGCAGATTTTCCAGAATGATCCGATTGTCCTTTCCGGTATACCTCTGATGCGTCTTGCTGTCAATGGACTTCATGTCGTAGAGGATGTGGGTCACATTGGTTTTCCGTGCCAGAACCTGCAGCCTGTCACCGTCACCATAGCCGGAAGTATCCAGGCAGACGCTTATACCTCGTGCCGCGGCTTCATCTATCAGCTGGCCGGTAAAATCAGCCTGTGCCAGCATTTCCCCTCCGCTGATGGTCATGCCTCCGCCGGTATGATCGTAAAAGCCTTTATCCTTTTCTACTTCTGACAGCACTTCGCTGACAGACATTCTCTTTGCCACCGGTTTCAAACCCTCCGCAACACAGATTTTTGTACATTCCATACAAAGGTCGCACAGATCTCTGTGAATATCGATATTCCCCTCCTGATCAACAAAGACAGCCTGATGCGGGCACGCCTTGATACAGTACCCGCACTTTATGCAGCTTCTCGGCATTTCAATGATCTGCTGCTGAAAATCGATCAATTCCGGATTGTGGCACCATGCGCAGTTGAGAGGACAGCCCTTAAGGAAAACGGTTGAGCGGATTCCCGGTCCGTCTTCTGTAGAAAATTTCTGTATTGATCCTATTAACGCGTATTTCGCTTCTCTCTCCATGCTTTCTCCTGCTTGCTGAAAATTCTTATCTGAAATGCGCCGTTCTGTAAATGATCGTATCCTGCGCGCTCTTATCCAGTTCTGTAAAGTATGCCATATAGCCTGCTACCCGAACCATCAGTCCCTTGTGATGTTCAGGATGGATCTGCGCATCCTTCAGCGTCTCGTCATCGACAACATTGATCTGGATATGTTCGCCGCCGTTATCAAAGAACGTTCTGATTACGCCTTCTATGCTCTGCAGTCCTTTTTCGCCCTGCACACCCTTCGGATCAAAACGCAGATTGAACAGTGCGCCGTCATGGAAAGCCTCCTGATCCATGGCCGCTACCGATTTAACGGTAGCTGTCGGTCCGCTGACATCTCTTCCCATCATCGGCGATGCGTTGTCGCAGAAAGCCTCTCCGGCAAGCCGTCCATCCGGCGTCGCTCCGCAAACCATTCCGTGAGAAACGTTTACGGTCTGCGAATGTACGTTAAAGGAGAAACGTCCCCCTCTGGCATCCGGCCACTGCTGTACATGATCCGCAATAAAGTGCATCATTTCTCTGTATACGCCGTCCACATGCTCTTTGTCATTTCCGAACTTTTCCGGCTTATTCAGGAGTATCTGCCGCATTCTCTCCTCGCCCTCAAAATTCTTATCCAGCGCTTTGATCAATTCGTCCATCGTAAAATCTTTATCTTCAAAAACGCATTTCTCGATGGCGACGATAGAGTCTGCCAGATTTGCCGGTCCGGTAATATACAATCCTGCTGTAGAGTACTTGGCGCCGCCGTTCTGAACGGATTTGCCGCTTTCTACGCAGCCTTTGGTCAGCATGGAAGCAAAGATGACCGGAAATCTGGTCATGTGCATACATTGCATGATCCGGTAGCCGGTGGCAACAAGCTCATAATGATGCAGGATCTGCTTTTTCAGCGCATCTTTAAATTCTTCTATATTCTTAAACTCTCTCGGGTCTCCTGTCTCCAGCCCCATCAGTTTTCCCGTCGCCGGATCCACGCCGTTATGCAGAACAAATTCGATCATTTTTCCCATATTGACGTAGCCGGCATCCGGAGAGCCGTCGGTAGTACCGCCGCCGGGACCCGGCTGAATGCAGCCTACGATGGTCCAGTCTCTGGCTTCCTCTATGGTGCAGCCTTTTCCCAGAGCCATTTTCATGGCCGCGTTATCATTGAAAAATCCCGGATTTGCCTGACCGTCCTGAATCATCAGACAGCCCTTGCGGATCAGTTCCTCCGGCGTACCATCCCAGACTCTGACCGCCATGACCGGCTGCGTAGTCTTCAGCTGGTTTGCCGCTTCCAGACACAGATAAGACAATTCGTTGGTGGCATCGTTTCCCTCAGGCGTCTGACCTCCGACAATCAGAATCTCCCACATCGGATATCCGGCAAAGGAAGTCGCGTACCACTTGTCTCTTACCTCATAGACTTCACATGCCTTCAGATAGAAACATTCCAGCATTTCCAGTGCTTCTTCCTGCGTGATATTCTTTTCGTCAATAACATCTTTCTTGTAATATGGCCACATATACTGGTCAAAACGGCCGAATCCGCATGCTGTCGTGCATACTTCGATATGGAAGTATACATGCGCGAACCAGATCATCTGCAGCGCCTGCTGGAAACTCTGCGGCGGATTTTCCGGCACGACACGGCAGTTTTCTGCGATGGTAAGCAATTCTTTTTTCCGCTTCACATCCGTACATTCTGCAGCCTGACGCTCTGCTTCCTCAGCCATACGGCGGGCGTAGGTAATCAGTCCTTCGCATTGAATAATACATGCCTGCCAGTAATCGATCTTTTCCTCATCTGCCTGACTCTGCCGCACCGTTCCTGCGATATTGGCTCTGCACTCATCCATGTAACCCTTCAGCCCGACGGTGAGCAGTTTCTCATGGTCGCAGGTCGTCTCTCCGGATACACCGTTTCTTAATCCCACGGTAATGATATCGTCTTTGATACATTCTTCAATATGTGGCGGAAGAACCTCTCTGGACATATCCTCCATGGATTTTCCGTCCCAGTATTTCAGGGTTTCCAGGATCTGTGCTCTGTCCTCCGGCGTAATATCGTACGGATCCTTTGTTCTTACCGGAAAATCGTCAATATCGCTGATATACCAGGAGCTGGACTGAAATTCCGGATACAGGTTCGCACCTCTGTACCGGTTTGTCGCTGTGCCGACGATCAGCTCATCGTCCATGATCAGCGTTGTCATCCGTTCCATGACATAATTGGTAACCCTTGCACGAAAAATCGGCGTTGCTTCACCGGCAAACTGTTTATACGCCTCTGTAGCAAGCACCAGCCGTTCTGCGGTAATGCACGGTCTGGTGTTCCACAGCTTATTTCTCATCCGTGTAAGTCTCTCATTTAACATCAGAATACCTCCTTGTATTTTCATCGGCAGCAGCGCTGTTCCCTGGCATTTTCGCCTGCCAGATCTCCGTCTGTCTTTGCCTTCTGCAGGCTGCTCTGCTTTTATTACTCTTATCTTATCTCTGCACCCCTTTGCTTTCAAGTACTGTCATGCTTTGATTTCTAATTAAATTGCTCCGAAAGCAAGGTTCTGCGGCAAAAAGATAAAAAACTGCAAATCGCTCTTGAATATAGCTGC
>CALXJA010000060.1 GCA_944388465.1 uncultured Emergencia sp. | reverse complement strand
GCCGCCTTTCCCATTTCTGTCCGCAGTTCCTCAGAAAGCCCCCATGCCGGCGCTTCTTCAACCAGCTTCTGGTTCCGGCGTTGAATCGAACAGTCCCGTTCTCCAAGGTGGACGATGTTCCCAAAGCTGTCTGCCAGAATCTGAAATTCAATATGACGCGGATTTTCGATCAGCTTTTCGATATACATGTCTCCGTTGCCGAAACAGCTTTCTGCCTCTGCCGAAGCCGCCAGAAAACCCTGTCGGACTTCTTCTTCCGTATACGCTTTCCGCATACCTCTTCCGCCGCCGCCGGCTGAAGCCTTCAGCAAAACAGGATAGCCGATCTCTTCCGCAATTTTCACTGCCTGACCGGCATCGCAAACGATACCGTCCGAGCCGGGAACTACCGGTACGCCGGCCTTCTTCATCAGCTTCCTTGCCGCAGCCTTATCGCCCATCTGTTCGATCACGGAAGAAGACGGGCCGATAAATTTCAGTCCTTCCCTTTCACAGGCTCTGGCAAAGCTGCTGTTTTCCGAAAGAAAACCGAAACCCGGATGAATCGCGTCGCATCCGGTTCCTTTAGCTGCCTCGATGATATTGTTGATATTCAGATAGCTTTCCGCCGCTCTCGGTCCGCCGATGCAGACTGCGCGGCTGGCAATAATGCGGTGCAGAGCCTGACTGTCGGCGGTCGAATAGACGCTGACCGCCTCGATGGAGCTGTCCAGACATTCACGTATAATGCGTACGGCAATTTCTCCCCGATTGGCAACTAATACCTTTTTCAGCATGGTTCTACCTCAAAAAGTACCTGATCAAATTCCACCAATTCTCCGTTGATGCCGAAAATTCCCTTGATCATGCCATCTACAGGCGATTTCAGTTCGTTCATCATCTTCATGGCTTCTACGAGGCAGAGCACCTGTCCCTTTTGAACCCGATCGCCTATTTTTACATAAGGCGGCTCATCAGGAGACGGCGCGGCGTAATAGACGCCGACGATAGGGGATTTGACTGTTTCCCGTTTTTCCGATGCCGCTTCTCCCGTTTCCGCAGCAGGCTCTGCGCTTTCTGCAGGCACGGCCGTCGGCAAAGGCGCCGGCTGCTGTACCTGCCCAGAAGCTCCGGCCGGTTTTTCCAGACGGAGCCGGAAGTCTCCTTCTGTCCATTCCAGACAGGAAAGCGCAGACTGTTCAAAACGGGAGAGCAGTTCAAACAATTCTCTCTGTTCCATCATTTACGCCTGATACTTTTCAATGCAGGAAACGATATCGCTGACCTTTTTCATCTTGCCCAGTTCTTCATCCGGAATCTTGATGCCAAACTCGTCTTCCAGCGCCATGACCAGTTCTACCGCATCCAGAGAATCGATCCCCAGATCCTCGTTGATCTGGGCATCCATCGTGATCTTCTCTTCTTCACAGCTCAGCGTATTTACCATTGTTTCTTTTACTTTTTCAAAAATCATCTCAGTTCTCCTTGTCTTCATTAATTCCAAAATTTTAATTAAAAATTTTTACTTAAAAAAATTTAATTAAAAAACTTTAAGTATATTACCAGTATTTGCGCATGCTGTCAAGACTTATGCTGAATTTCACAAAAACTACAAAAACGAAAAAAGCAGGCATAACGCCTGCAAATGGCGAAGGGAGGCAGCCTGCATCCTGCGAAATCAGTCGCAGTCTGCAGGATACCTCCCTTCTGTCTGTCTTTAACAGAGCCGTCCGGCAAGACGGCCTGTATGATTCATAACCTATTTATACTGTCCGATCCTGCGGCGGGTTCTTTCCTCACCGAGAATCTGCTGGATCGTCCAGACATCCGGCGACTGTGCTCTGCCCATCAGCGCAATGCGGATCACCGTGCTGACGTGACCCACATGTCCCTTGTAATTCTGCGGATTCTTCTTGAAATCCTTCGGTTTTGCCGCATAGCCGAATCTGACGGCGATGTCTCTGATCTTGTCGAACCACTGGCTCTGATCATCACTGTGATCATAGCTTTCCAGATAAGCGGCAAGAATTTTTGCCACGTCCTCTTCCGGAACCTCTGCCGGCATAGGATCCTCGATCGCAAACAGATCGTCAAAGAAATAGCTGATAAACGCTACGATCTGCTCCGCATAGATCAGATCCTTGCGCGGTTTGCTGTCCTGCCTTCCCAGATCGAGAATTTTCTCCATATACGCTCTGTCATCAAAAAGATGCAGGTACTCCGGCCGGAATTCCTCTGCCCAGCTCTTCAAAAAGTCGTAAAGAGCAGAAGCCGGTATCTTCAGCAGGACATCCTTGCTGATGTCGTTGAGCTTATTCAGATCGAATAACGCTCCTGAATTGCTCATCTTTTCCGTACTGAACGGGAAATCGTCTGTCGGACTGTCCGGATGCTCCATCCTCCATTCCTCGAAATTCGAATTGAGGATGGTCAGCAGATATTCCCTGACTGCTGCAGGATGATAGCCCTGCTTCCGGTAATAGTCAAGGGATAATTCCGGATCCTTTCTCTTGGAAAGCTTGCGTTTGTTGCCCTCCTCATCCAGCTTCATCAGCTGCGCCGTATGGCAGTAGACCGGCGGTTCCCAGCCCAGTTTCTCAAAAAGTTCCACATGAACCGGCAGAGAAGAAAGCCACTCTGCGCCTCGAACCACATGGGTCGTCCGCATCAGATGATCATCCACCACATGGGCAAAGTGATAGGTCGGTATGCCTGTGGCTTTGAGAATGACGACATCCTGAAAATTCTCCGGCATCTCCAGAATTCCGCGGATAGCGTCATGTACCCGGATCCTTCTGCCGGTTTCATCTGCCGCCGGCTCGCCGTCAGAACGCAGACGGATGACATAAGGTTTTCCGGCCTGCAGATTCGCTTCGATCTGCTCCAGGGAAAGATCTCTGCTTCTGGCATAGATACCGTAGATACCCGGATTGATCTTTTTCTCTTCCTGTTCCGCCCGGATAGCGCTGATTTCCTCCTCGGTCAAAAAGCACGGGTAAGCCTTGCCTTCTGCAACCAGCTTCCTGGCAAAGCACTGATAGATCTCTCCTCTGCGGCTCTGGGTATAGTCGCCGTACGCCCCGGTGTCCCCATGAAGCCCGGCGCCTTCGTCAAAGTCGATGCCAAAAAAACGCAGGGAATGAATAATGATGTCCACCGCGCCCTCTACATAGCGCTTGTCATCGGTATGCTCTATACGCAGATAAAACACGCCGCCGCTCTGATGTGCCAGACGCTCGTCCACAAAAGCACCATAGAGATTGCCCAAGTGAATAAATCCGGTCGGACTCGGTCCAAGTCGTGTCACCTTGGCATCTGCAGGCAGATTCCGCGGCGGATACATCGTCTCATAATCCTCCGGGCTCTTGTCGATCTGCGGAAAAAGCAACTCGGCTAATCTGTTGTGATCCATATATAAAAACCTCCGTTACGGTGAATTTCAAGTCTTCTCATTATATACTCACCGCCGCATGAATTTCAAGTTTTTTGGCAAAATAATATGGATCAAACAAGGAGGTTTTTATGAATTCCAACCGGTATGCCTATTTCTTAAACCATTTCACGGGTCAGCTGCCCATCGGAGAAAGCTTTGACCTGGTAGAACGCAGGATCTGCATCGGCGAAAAACGGGGACGGCTGTACTTTGTAGACGGCCTTTCCGACAGTGAGAAACTGCAGATTCTCTTTAACTTTCTGCTGGCCGTACCTAAAGCCCGTATGACAGCGCTTCGGAATACGGATGATTTTATGGAAGAGCTCTTTCCCTATATCAAAAGCTCTGCTACAGAAGATATCGACACAGCAGTAAAGTTCCTGTATTCCGGACTTGCCGCCATCATCCTGGACGGCTTTGACAAGATCCTCATTGCCGATGTACGGCGGTATCCGCAGCGCGGTGTGGAGGAACCGGAAAAGGAGAAGACACTTCGCGGCGCCAAGGATGGGTTTACGGAGAGCTTTATGGAAAATCTCGGTCTTATCCGCAGAAGGATCCGGGACAACCGGCTGATTTTCAAGAACTATACCGTCGGCGAAAAATCCAAGACCGACGTTGCGCTCTGTTACATGAAAGGCACGGCTGACAACATGCTGGTAAAGCGTATCGATGAAAGTCTTTCCCGTATCCGCATCGACAGCATATCCATCGGCGAACAGACTCTGGTAGAGCAGCTGATCATCCAGCTCAACGGCGGAAAAAAGCGTCACTGGATCAATCCGTTCCCCAAGGTCCGCTATACCCAGCGTCCGGACATCATCTGTGCTCATCTCACCGAAGGAAAGCTAGCGATCATCGTCGATAACTCGCCGACAGCGATCCTGCTCCCCGTAGGCATTTTTGATTTTACTCAGGATGTAGACGACTACTACTTCCCCATCCTCACCGGAAACTATCTGCGTTTCCTGCGCATTGGCAATATGCTGGTCATCCTGCTGCTGACGCCCCTGTATATGCTCGTTGTAGAAGGAGATCTTCCCATGCCTACGGCGCTTAACTTCATCATTCCGCAGGATGCCTTCGCCCTGCCTATCTTCTGGCAGTTCATCATTCTGGAACTGGCCATTGACGGACTGAAGCTGGCCTCCCTAAACACACCGGAATCTCTGGGCATGTCCCTGTCTGTTATCGGCGCCCTGATTCTCGGTGAATTTTCCATCGATTCCGGCTGGTTCATTCCACAGACCATCCTCATGATGGCCGTGGTCTCTCTGGCTTCGTTTACGCAGCCCAGCATAGAGCTCTCCTACGGCATAAAATTTATCCGCGTGCTGACACTGATCGGCTGCCGTTTTCTGGGCGTGGCGGGACTTGCCGCAGGGCTGGCGGCCGGTTTTATCATGATCGCTTCCACAAAGACCCTCAGCGGTCATTCTTATCTGTATCCGCTGGTTCCGTTCCGCTGGTCTTCGCTGAAAAAGCTGATCTTCCGCACGGCTGAATGAGATCCGGCTCACACCTTCTCTACGCGCAAAAAACAGGTAAAAAGATCAGCCTCCGGAAAAGGGCTCCGCTTTTCCGAAGACTGCTGATCTGTCGTTATGCAGTGCATAACGGCTTAAAATACCTGATGATAATAATTCATTGTACCATGATGGTAACCGAAAACGGAATACAGAACGCCGCCGATCAACGCGACCATGCAGATCAGCAGAATAACCGTACCGATGATGATCAGCGCCTTTGCCCAGGTCGGCAGACCGTTCCTTTCTTCTGTTTCACCGTAAAAACAGGGCTCAGAGCTCTGTGCGTATTCGTCTCTGTCCTCTCTGCCCGTTCTTCTGCTGTAAAACGGCGCCCCCTCTTCCTTCAGCGGATAGTCCCTGCGTACAATCAAATACACCACCAGACCTATGCAGCTGGGAACAAGAGCGGCCACCAGTGCCCAGAGCCAAGGGCTGCAGTCCACTCTGCGGCTGGCATCACGATAGACACAGATGCCGATGATGATGGGTATACCCACGGTAAACAACAGCACCAACGGAATCAGCATCAATAGAAACAAACTTCCGATAAGCATAAATTTCCATTCCCCTTTCTGTTGCTTTCAAATAAAGATCCTATTTCCTTGGGAGTTCAGAAAAAGTATATCACATTTTGTCGAAGACGCATATGATATTAAGAAAAACTTTTATCCCCGAGGTGATCAGCCATGGCATATGATACCAGAGAACTTTTTGCCCGGCTCATCCAGTGTGAAGCCGGAGGCGAAGGCGAAGACGGTATGCGAGCCGTCGCTACGGTGATCATGAACCGCGCGACCATCGAGTACGGCGAATTTGCCCGGGTCAGTGAAGGCGGAAATATCCGCAAAATCATCACCCAGCCCGGTCAGTTCGTCTGTATGCGTGAAACGGTAGGCGGTGTGTACAACCGGCAAAACATCTATAATATGACGCCTACAGAAGAGCATTACCAGATTGTCGACTGGGCAATGGCCGGAGGCCGCCTGCCGGGCGTCGATAATGCTCTGTTCTTTTACAATCCGTACAGTGAGACCTGTGCGACCTATTTCCCTACCAATGTGGGCGTTATCCACAACCGGATCGGCGACCACTGCTTTTATATCCCGACTTCACATTACGCCAATACATAAACGATAAGAAACTGTAAGACATTATGTGCACAAAAACAGAGGCGCCCGTCCGTCCTGCGGAAAATGCGGCAGACGGCGGTGACGTCTGAACCTGCACGAAAAAAATCCCATGAAAAGCGAGGTAAAATTATGACGACATTATGCAGCAGTGCAGAAAACGGCTGCGGCACCGTATCTGCCCGAAACACCGTTTCCTCTCCTTCCTACAGACAAAGCGACCGGCTTTCCTATACACAGATGACGGATTTTATGACGCCTGCTCCCGTTTCTTTCTCTGCCGGCGGCAGCGCTTCACAGATGACGCCTGCCTCTTCGCCGATGGAAGCTGCCGACAGGGAAACCATACCCGGACAGCCCGATACCGCGGCCTCCGGCAGTACGGGAAGGATCCCGGAAGCGATCCTTCCCGATGCGCCCCAGTTTCAGGTTCCCAACAATCCGCTTTTGCCCCCGGGCTACCAGGAAGTCATCGACTATGAGAATCTGCAGTACTTAAACGGATTTCTCCGCACCCAGATCGGCAAATATGTCCGCGTCGATCAGCTGATGGGTTCGGCCATGATCGAAGAACGCTACGGCTATCTGGTCGGCGTAGGTCTCAACTACATTCTTCTTCAGGAACTGAGTACCGGAAACATCAGTGCCATCGATTTTTACAACATCAAATACGTCTACATCTATCATACCGCTGCCGGCTTCTCATCCGGCGGCACCCGATGAAAACTGCCGCCGCGCCGCTTTTTCGAAAATGGGGAAAGCGGCGCATTTTTCTGCCCGATCCGCCGCACAGACAGGCAAACGGACGATCCGCAGAATTCATCTCGATTTAACACAAATCCGGTTGTAAATTTCCCCTTAAAAGTATATAATGAGAACGGAAATAAAATTTAGAAAATTAAGAAAGGTCGTTAGTATGAGAAGCAAGAAATTATTTTCGATCCTGCTTTCTGCCATGCTGGTATTCACCACCGTCTTTGCCGGAACCGGCAGCGTATATGCAGAAAGCGCATTCCCGGACGATGCACAGACTGTCGGCATCTCGTTTCCTGACAAAGCTCTGATGAGCGCAGCAGCACTGTCTGATCAGGATGCAACCCCTATCACTGCCGTCAGCCTAAACAGCAGCTCCGCGGCAACAACCTACCGGAGCATCTCTTATAACCGTCAAAGTCCGGTATACATCCCGGTCAAAATTCCAAAGGCCGGCGCATTTTCTTTCAGCATCGCAGCCGGAGGAAACGGCGAGGCAATTCTATATGGAACACTGGAGCAGGCGCTGTCAGAAACAGATCCTATCGCCTCTGCCCCGGTATACCGTTCCTACTCCCTGGAGGATTTCGATCCGTTCCATGCGGCAGTCAGCAAGGCCGGTACATATTGGCTGGTTCTGACCACAGACAGCTATTCCGGAGTAAATACATATTTCAACTGCTGCTACGCCCCGGCCGGCGGCACCCCGACCCTTGGAAAAACCTTTGTCGGCACCAGTCCGAAAGGCACAAACAGCGGCTGGAGCTACTACAAGGTCACCACGGCAGG
Source organism: uncultured Emergencia sp. (assembly GCA_944388465.1). Classification (GTDB taxonomy): domain Bacteria; phylum Bacillota; class Clostridia; order Peptostreptococcales; family Anaerovoracaceae; genus Senimuribacter. The sequence continues at coordinate 11,537 of CALXJA010000060.1, read as the reverse complement.
GCTCCGCTACCTGACCATTTCCTTCCCGGAAAGATATAAGGCGGATTCTCTCTATCAGGTCAAACTGATGAACAGCACCAAGAAAAAGAACCTGTCCAAAGGCGTCATCGGCGTCGGCTCCGGAAAGGAGTGGACTACCTATGCCGCCGTACCGAAGGGAACCTATTATGTAGCGGTCAAAAGCACCGATACCATGTACGGGATCAATCTGAAAGCCACAAAGGTCACCGAAAACAGCGGCAGCACCCGTGCCAAGGCTAAGAGCATTTACAAAGGCAATACCAAAAAGGGTCTGATTACGGCCACCCAGTCCTCTTCATCCGGCGACTGGTACAAGATCAAGCTCAACAAAGCACAGGTCGTCAAGCTTGAAATCGTCACCAAGACCGGCGGCTACAGCGGCGGTATCCGTGTTTCCCTGTACAATGCAGGAAAGACAAAAGCCTTCGGTTATTCTAATTTCAGCTGGAAGACACCGTCCAAAACCCTGAGTCCGTTCACCAGCGGGCAGGGCGGACGTTTAGCCAAAGGTACCTACTATATCAAGGTGCACAAGAACGCCAGCGGCAGCGGCTATTACCAGATCAAATGGAAAGCTTAGATGTATCCGGCGCAGTTTCCGGACGTAACTGACGGAGATTGCTTTTTGCACAGAGGCGGACTTTGCCCTCTTCTTTTGAAATGCAGAGGGAGCCGCCGCATCCTATCCGATGCGGCGGCTCCCTCTTAATATGCTTTATTTTTCTTAGTTGTAGCAGTTGCAGAAAATGATGACCAGCAACAGGAAGAAGAACAGCAGACTGGTGTCGATGCCGCCTTCGCCATTATGAAATAAACCACAATTATTTGACATGTAATTCACCTGCTTCTTTCATAGATTTTAGTATAGACTATGAAAGGACAGGGCAAAACGTTACATCTCCCGGCCACAGTTTCTTTCTATGCCCGCGTCTTTATCTCTGCACATCTCCGCCCGACAGAACGTCATCGTAAACAGCCCGGCTGCCGCCGATAAACTTCGGTCTTGTTCTGGCGCAGACCACATGCGCTTCGCCAATCTGCTTTACCGCTATGCGCACCGGCACGGCGACATGTTTCAAATGCATTCCGATCAGCGTGTCGCCAATATCGATACCGGCGTCCGCCTTGATCTCCTCCACTGCTACCGGATGAGAAGCGTTCTGATAGACCGTCATGGCAAAGGAACCTCCTGCATGGAGCTGCGGTACAACGTTGACGATCTCCGTGCCCGGAAGCAATGCGTCTTTTTCGACGATGACCGCCCGGTTAAGATGCTCGCAGCACTGCGCTGCCAAAAAGATGCCTTTTTCCTTCAGCAGCGGATATACGCCTTCATATACCGCTTTGGCCGCATCGATGTCCGATCCCTTTCCGATCCTTGCACCCTTGATCTCGCTGGAAGAGCAGCCGATGATCAGGATGTCTCCCGCCTTCAGCCGCGCAACCTCCAGCAGCTCGCGCACTGCGGCTTCCGACTGCTTTTTGATTTCCTCATAGCTTGTCATATATATCACCTTCTTCATTAAACATTCCAGCTGTTTAAGTACTCCCTCTGTTCGTCAGACAGCTCATCGATCTCGATTCCCCAGGCTGCCAGCTTTCTTCTGGCCACCAGTTCATCGATCTCACCGCTGACATCGACCACACGGTTCTCCAGCTTTTCATGATTATCTTTGACGTACATCGCCGAAAGCGCCTGCACGGCGAAGCTCATGTCCATGATCTCTGCCGGATGACCGTCGGCGGCAGCAATGTTGACCAGTCTGCCTTCGCCGATCACGTTCACCCATTTTCCGTTGGAAAGCCGGTAACCCATGATATTGTGCCGCGTTTCTTTCTTTTCCTCTGCCGCCGCCTCGAGAGCCTTCATATCCACTTCGCAGTCGAAATGTCCGGCATTGGTCAGGATGGCTCTGTCCTTCATGGTCAGCATGTGCTCTACCGTAATGGTCTTGCAGCAGCCGGTGGCAGACACAAAAATATCACCCAGAGGCGCTGCTTTTTCCATCGTCATTACCTCATAGCCGTCCATTTTTGCTTCTATGGCTTTGACCGGATCGACTTCCGTAACGATGACTTTTGCGCCCAGCGCCGCCGCCCGCATAGCGATGCCTCTGCCGCACCAGCCATAACCCACGACAACCACGGTTTTCGCCGCAATGATCAAATTGGTGTTGCGCATGATACTGTCCCATACGGACTGTCCTGTACCATAACGGTTGTCAAAGAGATGCTTGCAGTCGGCATCGTTTACCGCTACCATCGGGAACTTCAGAATGCCTTCCTTCTCCATGGCTTTCAGCCGGATCACGCCGGTAGTCGTCTCTTCACAGCCGCCCCAGACCTCTTCTGCCAGATCCGGCCGTTTTGTATGGAGCATACCGACAAGATCGCCTCCGTCATCGATAATGATGTTCGGCTTATGTTCCAGACACATCTCAATATGGCAGTCATACTCTTCGGCAGTCGCACCATGATAAGCAAAGACCCGCAGACCCGCGTCGGCCAAAGCGGCAGCCACATCATCCTGTGTGGAGAGCACGTTGCTCCCGGTAACCGACATCTGTGCGCCTCCGGCCGCCAGAACCAGACAGAGATATGCTGTTTTCGCCTCCAAATGCACGGAAAGAGAAATTTTTACATCTGCAAACGGCTTCGTCTTTTTAAACTCCTCTTCCATACCGCGCAGAAGCGGCATATTGTTTCTCACCCACTGGATCTTCTGGTGACCGGAAGGCGCCAGTGAAATATCCCGAATATCGTAATTCTGCATAGCTTCTCCTTTCGTTTTTTACCTCGTCTATATGATCGGCGAGGTAAAATTTCCGCTTATATCTGCACAGCCCATCAGCGTATCGGCCGGTTCCCCGTCCACGGTAAAAGCGACAGCCTGTATTTCATCAAAAGATTTGAGCAGTGTACTGACGATCTGTGAGATCAGAAGCTTTTCCGTCAATTCATCGCCGGAAAGGTTTCTGCTGGAAAAATCCACGATCGCCGTACCCTCGTTTTCCGTAATATTGTTGATTTTAAATTCTTTTCGGAACGCCGTAGTGAGATCGTCTGCAAAGGGACGCCTGCCCGGACGCAGACAATTTACCGCCTTCAGATACAGTTCTGCTCTTGCAGAGCCTCTGATCAGCCTTTCTCTTTCCACAAGTACGCTCCTGCCGCTTCCGGAGCAGACCAGAGCCGGTTCCACCAGAAATACGGCGATTTTTATCTTCGTTCTGCAGCTGCTCAATGCCATCAGCAGAGAAATGGCGATCAGCAGGAGAATGATTTTAAAAAAAGCATCTTTCAGCACGGTTCTGTTTTTCTCCTATTCGACGGTGACACTCTTCGCCAGATTTCTCGGCTTGTCGATATCCTCGCCTCTTTCCCGGGCAACATAATAAGCAAACAGCTGCAGCGGGATAACGGAAAGCAGCGGCGTCACCTCGTCTGCACAGCGCGGGATATAGATCACCTCTGTGCTCTCTTCTCTGATCTTCTCATCGCCTTCCTTGGCAATGGAAACGACGTGTGCCATTCTGGCCTTTACTTCCACGATGTTGGAATACATCTTGTCAAAAAGGAAGTCCTGCGTCGCCAGGGCGATGACGATGGTCTCCGGTTCCATCAGCGCGATAGTACCGTGCTTCAGCTCCCCGGCAGCAATGGCGAAGGAATTGATATAAGAGACCTCTTTCAGCTTCAGGGAGCCCTCATAGGCCACCGCCGAATCGATTCCCCGTCCGATGAAGAATACCTGATCCCGATTATAGAGATATTTTGCCAGTTCTTCAATTTCTCCGGCTCTGCTGATAATGGTGCTCACCTTATCCGGAATAGCCTGCAGCTCCGCCAGTACCTCCTGGTAGTAGCTCTGACTGATGGTTCCCCGCAGATCTGCCATGTACAGAGCAATCAGATAGAGACAGATCAGCTGGGTCGTATAAGCCTTTGTCGATGCCACAGCAATTTCCGGTCCTGCCCAGGTATAGAATACGTCGTCAGACTCTCTGGCTACCGAGCTCCCCACCACGTTGACGACGGAAAGCACACGGGCGCCTTTACGCTTGGCCTCCCGCAGGGCAGCCAGCGTATCCAGCGTTTCTCCTGACTGGCTGATGGCAATAAACAGCGTTCTGTCATCGACAAAAGGATCTCTGTACCGGAATTCCGAAGCTACATCCACCTCTACCGGGATCCTGGCCATTTTCTCAATGATGTATTTGCCCACCAGCCCCGCATGGTACGCCGTACCGCAGGCAACGATATAGATCTTATTGAAATGTTCCAGATCTTCCAGGGTAAGGGAGATGCCGTCCAGACGGATCCTTCCGTTTTCGTCGAGCCGGCGCGTCAGTGTCTCCCGGATAGCCTTGGGCTGTTCATGTATTTCCTTGAGCATAAAATGCTCATAGCCTTCTTTCTCGGCATCCTCCAGACTCCAGGTCACCTGCAGAACCTCTCGTTTTACCGGATTTTTCTGCTGATCCAGGATCTGGATCTGTTCCGGAGTACAGATGACCAGCTCGTCGTTCTCGATCAGATAAATTTTGTTGAGATATTTTAACAGCGCCGGGATATCCGATGCAATAAAATTACAGCCTCTTCCCAATCCGGCAATCAGCGGCGCATCTTTGCGGAAGGCGACGATCTTTCCCGGCTCATCCTTCGATATGGCGGCGAAAGCATACGCGCCCTTCATCCGTTTCACGGCTTCCAGTACGGCATCCTCCAGCTTTCCCTTGTGCAGTACGCTGACCAGGTGAGCGATGACTTCTGAATCCGTATCGGTTCGGAAAACGACGCCGTATTCTTCTGTGAGCTGTCTGCGCAGTTCCACATAATTTTCCACGATACCATTGTGAACGATGGCAATGGAGCCGTCTCCGCTGACATGGGGATGCGCGTTTAGATCCGACGGAACGCCGTGCGTCGCCCATCTGGTATGACCGATTCCGGTAGTGCCGTAAAGATGCTCATCGGCAATGGTTTTTTCCAGATTGGCGATTTTCCCCTTCTGTTTGCGTACGATCAGCTCCCCCTTGCTCTGCATGGCGATTCCCGCCGAATCATAGCCTCTGTATTCCAGCTTTTTCAGACCGTCTATGATAATGTCCCGGGCGTTCTCATGCCCGGTGTATCCTACAATTCCACACATAGTTATGCTCTCCTTCTCTCCCCTTTTAGTCTTCCCGGGACTTGCTGCTGATCAAATCGGCCAGCTGCTGTGCCATCCGGTGAATCTCTTCGATATCGTCACCCTCCAGCATTACACGAATCAGCGGCTCCGTACCGGAAGGCCGGATCAGGACTCTGCCTCTGCCGGCCAGCTTCTCTTCTGTCTCCGCTATGGCCTGTTTCACGGTTTCGTCTTCCAAACAGCGTTTTTTGCTTTCATTGGTGACTCTGGCATTTTCCAACACCTGCGGGAAAATGCGGATCTCGGCGGAAAGCGCCGAAGGCTTTTTCCCGGACGAGACTACCGCCTTCATAAACTGCAGCGAGGACAGGGTTCCGTCCCCGGTCGTCGTATAGTCGAGAAAAATGATATGCCCCGATTGCTCGCCGCCAATGACACAGCCGGTTTTACGCATGGATTCCAGCACATAACGGTCGCCTACAGCCGTGGTCTCCACCTCCGCGCCCAGTACGTCCTCGACATAGCGGTGAAAACCGATATTGCTCATTACCGTACCCGTCACCTTGTTTTCAGCCAGACGACCCGCATCTTTAAGCATTTTCGCGCAAATACAAATGGTTTTATCGCCGTCGATGATCATGCCCTTTTCATCAACCACGATCAGCCTGTCGGCGTCGCCGTCAAAGGCCAGGCCGATATCCGCCTGTTCGCTGACTACCTTCTGCTGCAGCTTCTCGGGATGTGTAGAACCGATCTGTGCGTTGATGTTGCTGCCGTCAGGTTCACATCCGATGGTCACCACCTCTGCCCCCAGCTGGCGGTAGATCCGCGGCGCGGTTCTGTATGCCGCGCCGTTGGCGCAGTCCAGCACGATCTTCATCCCGTCAAGCCGGATATCCATCGTCGAAAGCAGAAAACGGCAGTAAAGCTCTTCGGCGTCTTCTTCCGCATCCAGACATCTTCCCAGCATATCGCCGGTCATATGGCTGCTCGGATCGATCCCTCGGAGAATGATATCTTCGATCTGCTCTTCCAGCGCATCATCCAGCTTAAACCCGTCGCCGTTAAAAAATTTGATACCGTTGTATTCAAATGAATTGTGAGACGCAGAGATGACAATGCCTGCATCCGCCTTATAATATCTGACCAGATAAGCCACAGCCGGAGTCGGTACAACGCCGGCTTTGATCACATTGCCGCCTACGGCAAGAATCCCGGCAGTCAGAGCATTTTCCAGCATATCGCCGGAAAGACGCGTGTCCTTTCCGATCACGAAAACCGGCCTTTCGTTTTCCTTCTGTAAAACATAGGCTCCCGCTCTTCCCAGATGGAAAGCCAGCTCTGGAGTCAGTTCCGAATTGGCGATTCCTCTGACGCCGTCGGTTCCGAATAATCTTCCCATATATTCACATCCCTCTTATTCTATTACAATTTTGATCTTCTTCGGATCAGTCCGCAGCTCCGCGTAAATACCGCTGCATTCCACCTGCAGCTCTACCTGATGCGTTCCTGTCTGGAGATCGTGCAAGTCCGCGACAAGGCGGATATCCTCTTCACTGATCTGATCGATATCGTCCTTTTTTCCCCGCAGCGTGACCGTAATGGTCTCCGTACGCACTTCGGCGCTGCTTCCATCCTCCAGACCTTCAAACTCGATATCCCCGCCACTGAAGGTAAATTCTTTTTCCTGCGGAGGCGCTACCGTAACGACTGCCGTCAGCTCCGCAGAACTGGAAGATATCTGCACGCCGTCCGGAAGGATCGGTACCAGCTCCACCTTTGCGTCCTCTGTCATACCGGAAACATCCACAGGCTGCGTGCTGATGCTATCGATCTCCTCGATATCACTGCTTCTTCCCTTGATGCTGATGGTCTCCGGAACCTCCACATGTCTCTCGTACAGATCGCCGCTGTTATCCAGGATCGGAACTTCCAGCGATACTGTCTTTTTCCGCGCCAGTTCAGACGTTACATTCACAGAGCCCGCAGACAGTTTTACGTTCTTCACCTCTGCTCCGGAGCGGTTCACTGCAGTCAGCCTGCATTTCACCGTTGTTTCTTTTTCCGTCACCTTTCCGGCTCCGACTACTGCCCTTACATAAGCGACTTTTTCCACCTGGGAAGCCGGTCCGCTGACAACTACGGTCTCGCGGCTCATGTTCACGGTGATCGGCTCCTCATCCTCCTCAAAGGTTCCCTGGTAATCGACTTCAATATCGGCCTTCTTGGATCGGCTCTCTTCCACAACTACCGTTATCTTATTGAGACTTTTATCCTCCAGCTCCACCGTGTCCGGCACGCGGATATCCACTCGCAGCTCATTCACGCCCTTGGCCGCGTCGCCCAGATTTACTGTCGCCACGATATCCTTTGCCGAGATCCGCTGTATATCGGCGCGGGTTCCGGTAATGGTGATGCTCATCTGGGTATCGCTGGTCTCCAGTATGGCGAGGCCGTCGTTTTGCAGCGCCTCTTCATTGACCAACCGTATAGGTATATTGCGGAAGGTCCGGGAATCTGTAGGATTTGTTTCTCCGATCACATAGCCCCATATACAGATGGCGATGATCAGGGAAAGAATGATCGTAAATCTCCTGTTATTCAGCATCTTTCTTTCCCCCTATTTTCTCAATGATCCTGCCGAACCGGGAAGAGTTGTCGTCGCCGTTGGAAAGGTACAGATTTAACAGTGTTTTTTCCACGGTTTTCGTATCCAGGAACCGGGTAAGCTTACCGTCGACAGCCATAGAAATGATCCCCGTCTCCTCACTGACGATCATGGCAATGGCATCGGAATTTTCGGTAATGCCGATCCCGGCTCTGTGTCTGGTTCCCAGACTCTTGTTGAGATTTTTATTTTCGGTCAGCGGCAATACGCAGCCGGCAGCAAAGATCTGGTCGCCTCGTATGATTACCGCGCCGTCGTGAAGCGGAGCGCCCTCATAAAAGATATTGCCCAGAAGCTGCGCTGAAATATCGGCCTCGATGACCGTACCCGTTTCGGCGATATCCGTCAGAGAGATCTCTCTTTCCAGGATGATCAGCGCTCCGGTTCTGGTAGAGGAAAAGGATTCCACCGCCTTGACAAATTCGTCGGTGATGCTTTTGGCCTTTTCCTTATCCAGCTGGCCGAAAGGCGCCTTGACAATTTTGCTTCTGCCGACATATTCCAGTCCTCTGCGCAGCTCCGGCTGAAAAACGACCACCAGCGCGATAACGCCCAGAGTCATGGTCTGACGTAGAATCCAGTTGAGTGCATAAAGCTTGAGAATATCGGAAAGAAAAAAGGCCGCAACTAAGACCAGCAGTCCTTTGACCAACTGCTGCGCTCTTGTTTCCCGGATAAAGCAAAGAATTTTATATACAATAAACGAGATAATTAAGATATCAATTACATCATTAAGCCCAATACTTGAAATGATATTATCAAAAAACCGTTCCATAAACATCCCCTTATACATATTATGTTAATTTTACAGGAAAAAAGCCAAAAATTCAAGGGGTGACCGGCGTAAAATGAGCCGCCTTGAAAAGGCGGCTCAATATGATCAAGAATCAATATGTGGTTTCCAGTACTCCGTAGTTGCCATCCTTTCTGCTGTATACGACATTGACACTGTCGGTCTCCATATCCAGGAATACAAAGAAATTATGCTGGAGCATCTCCATCTGCAGGATGGCTTCATCTACGGTCATTGGCGTAAGCTCGAACTTTTTCGTTCTTACGACCTTGACCTCTTCAACCTCTTCCTCCATCTGCGGCAGTCCCTCGAATCTTACGGACTTGTTGTCGTTATACCGTTTCTGCAATTTGCCCTTGAACCGGGACATCTGGCTGGCCAGTTTATCTACAACTTTATCGATTCCCTCGTAAATGTCCGCTACAACCTCTTCGCCTCTGAATACTGCGCCTTTGGCGTTGATTGTCGCTTCGATCTTGTCTCTGCCTCTCTCCTGAGATAATACTACATTTACAGTAATATCATCCGAAAAATATTTGCCCAGTTTGTCGAACTTTTTCTCCATGGTATCCTGCAAATGTTTATAGGTATTGAAGTTCTTACCCGTGATGTTTACCTTCATTTTATGACCTCCTTTGTTACCTCAGGGCCACTTGGCCATAAGATTTTATTAATACGATTATAACATGATTTTCTGAAAAAGCATATGATTATTTCCGGGGTTTGCCGATATTTATCATATCGGCACAATGCATCCTGCCATTGACGGTAAAGCCCTGCACCGGTCGCTTCCCGGCGCATTATTTGTTCACTTACGCCGCAGATCTGCTTTTCCTGACTTTGATAACGGCATTGCAGTTGTCTGGCTGACCTGGTCTTTGCCCCCACACCTGCCTTTTCCGGGATTTTCCCGAGGACTTACATCTAAGCTACGCCATGATCACTGCCGCATCCCGCAGCAGCTTACGTGGATCCTTTCGCCCGTAACTGGCTTGGATTTTCAACCACAGACCCAGACAACTGCAATACCGTCACATTCTTCCTGCCCGCAAAGCACGGTCAGCCCGCGGCAAAAGCAAGAAACCATACGTTCCCCGGCTCTGCTTTCTGCAAAGCGCGGAAACATTCGCCGGCGGTGCTTCCCGTCGTGTAAAAATCATCGATCAGCAGGATATTCCGGTTCTTGAGCCTGCCGGAATACTTCTCATTCAGCGCGAACTTTCCTTTTACATTGAGTTCCCTCTCCGTCGGACTCAGTCCGCGCATCGGAAGCGTATCTGCCGTGCGCACCAGGCCGTGATCCAGACATTCTGCTTTGATATGCGATCCGAGATGCTTTCCGATCAGTGCGGTCTGGTTAAAGCCTCTGCGCTTTTCCTTTCCGGAAAACAACGGCACCGGTACGATCACATCGAATCGAACGCCTTCCACGGCAAGCCTGTCCGCCATGATCTGCGCGATATCCCGGGCGATATATGTTTTCCTGTTGTATTTCAGTGCAAAAATCAATGTGCGCTCGTAGATACCGTAGCGGGTGCAGCACAGCGTATACATCCCGTCAATTTCCCTTGGTTCATCAGCATTCCAGCGGATATGACTCATGCAATGGTCACAGAGATTGTAGATGCGGCTTTCATCGATCAGATTGCCGCAGCAGCTGCAGTACAGAGACGGAGGATACAGCAGTTCCAGTGCTTTATTGATATAGCCTTTTCCCTTCATCGGCCTGCCTCCATCAGATTCTCCAAACGATATTTCAATCCGGAATAGCGCATCTTGATGCGGTTGTTGTCGATCATGGCCTCCATTCTTCTTTCGGAACCGACAAGAACGACAATGCGCTTTCCTCTGGTTACCGCCGTATAAAGCAGGTTGCGCGTGGCCAGAACAGGAGGGAACTGCGCAACAGGCATAACAATGATGGGAAATTCGCTGCCCTGGCTCTTGTGTACGGTAATCGCATAGGCCAGCTCCAGCTCATCAAGCTGAGAAAAATCATAGGTCACATACTTGTCTTCGTCAAAGATCACCGTCATTTGACCGGCTTCCTTATCGATTCGCTCAATGAATCCCACATCGCCGTTAAAGATCCCTTCGCCTTCCGAAAAGTCGCGCCGTTTTTTCCAGCCGAGCTGGTAATTGTTGCGAATCTGCATGACTTTATCGTTTTCGCGGAAGATCCGTTCGCCGAATTTCTTTTCCGCAAGCCCTTCACGCGGCGGATTCAGCGCCTCCTGGAGCTCCCTGTTCAGCGACAGACATCCCAGCGCCCCCTTTCGCGCCGGGGTCAGGATCTGAATGTCCCGCACCGGAACGATGCCGTCATAATAAGCAGGAAGCCGTCTGGCGGTCAGATCCAAAATCAGGCTGATTACAGCACGTTCGCCGGATCTTTCCATAAAGAAGAAATCCTTATCCCTGTTGTTTACGCTGGGATATTCTCCATTGTTGATCCGGTGCGCATTTACAACGATCATACTTTCCTCTGCCTGTCGGAAAATCTCTCTGAGGATGACGGTATGTACATATTCGCTCTCGATGATATCGCGCAGGACGTTGCCGGCTCCCACCGACGGCAGCTGATCATAATCGCCTACAAGAACCAGTCTGGTTCCCGGCTTTATCGCATCCGTCAGACCCAGCATCAGCATCAGATCGATCATGGATGCTTCATCGACGATGACCGCATCATACTTGAGCATGTCCTCGCTGTTCTTTCCGAAGCGCATGGCATCCTCATCCTCTGCATAATAGTATTCTAACAGCCGGTGTACCGTTGACGCATAATGTCCTCTGGTTTCCGTGATCCTCCTGGCCGCTCTGCCGGTTGGCGCCGCAATAGCGACCTTGAGTCCGCTCTGCTCAAAGATATTGATCAGCGTATTGATGATGGTGGTCTTTAGATCGGAAGAGCACACGTC